>JAFOZZ010000022.1 GCA_017390945.1 Akkermansia sp. | reverse complement strand
TTCGATTTCAGGCTCGACAATCGGGTACACGGGTAGGGGCTGATATTCCTCTGGCTCGCTCGGCTCCTCCTGCGGCATGTCGAGGTCGGAGGGGTGGAACACCTTGGGCATTACCCACTCGCCGTTCTCGTCAAGGCTTGCAGGTGCAAACGTGCTGTTATCGGTCAGAAGGTCAATGAGCGAGCGCGTGCCAGCAGCCACAATATTTCCCGCGCTGTCCTTGGTCACATAGCCGAGCATGGGCGCGCCACCGTGGTAGGTGTTGGCGAGCGGTGTATTTGCCCCGCTGAAATAAAGCTGGGTGTATGTACCGTCCTCAGCGGTGGAGCGGATGACGGTCGCGCCGTAGTCGGCGGCTTTGGCTTTCGCGCCGATAGCTATGGCATTAGCGGCTGCGCTGTTAGCAATATATCCAACAGATATAGAATTGGGGCCAGTTGCACTGGTGGCATTACCTGCCGCAAACGAATTCGCGCCAGATGCGTTACATTGCTGACCAATAGACGTGGAACCAACGCCCGCAGAAGTACCATAACCAAAAGCCGAACCGTAATAAGAAGCAGTTGCCTCCGCTCCAACGCTGACACAACGCCCAAAATAGTCGCTTTTCGCTCTTCGCCCGATGATAACATTATCACCAAATGCGTCATTTTTATTTAACGAAGCTCCAGCTCCAATCATAACGGTTCCTGCTCTGTGGTTGTTGGCACTCGCCCCAATCACCACAGAATCCGCACCCTTATTCTCAGCCTTGCAGCCAATCGTGACGCTATTGCTGCTCTCGGTATCGCCGTTGTTGAGCGTGTTCGCTCCCGCGCCTATCGTGATGGAGCCTGTGCCCTCGGTGGTGCAGGTGTGGGTGACGTTACCGCTGTCGGTGGTTTCGGTGAACAGCGCGCCGATAGTAATTGAGTTGTACTTCTTGTTTGCTTTGGCATCAGAACCTATAGCTGTGCTGTAATTTTGCGCCGAAGCTCTCAATCCAACAGAGCATGAGTTACTTAAAGCATAAGCGTCAGACCCAAATGCTGTACCAGAATTTAAAGCGGATGCTCTGCTTCCTAGCCTTACAGAATAATAATCCCAAGTAATCGGCACGACCGCCTGTATGGCTTCGGGTGTCAGCTCTGCCACATTCCACCCGCTCGGCGGGGTCACCTGCGCCGCGCTCATATCCACCGCGCCCGTGAACGTGTTGCCCCCCGTGACCGTGTTGTCAGCATCGCGCTGGGCGGCACCCATCAGCAGGGCGCGTTCTTCGGCGGTCATGCCGCCCTCGCCCGGTTCGCCCTTTTCGCCCTTGTCACCTTTCGGCCCGGGGATACCCTGCACGATGACGTTGCCCGCCGCGTCGACCTGCGAATTGCGCACAGGCACGGTGACAAAATACTCGACCGGATGCAGCTTGTCGGCGGGAACGCTGGCCGTGCGCGGCTTCACGATGATTTTGCCGCTGAGGATGACCCATTCGCGGCCAGTTGCCAGCTCGCGGGCGTAGATATCATAATTGCACAGCGGCACGCCAGCAACGACCTCCTCGCGAGCGGTGACGTGCCATGTCTCGCCGTCGCGCTCAAAGCTGAACGCGCCGCGCGTTGTGCCGCCATAAAGCTCGTATGGCTCGGTGGTGTCGAGCGTGATATGCAGTAGGGCAATCTGCCCGCTGATGAGGTCGATGTTCATTGCCTGTATTGTGTCACTCGCGCAGCAGATTTTCAACACACCGAAATGGGGATAAAATCAGAACACGAAACGCGGAGCCGGTGCATCCGCACGCTCCACAGGCGTGTCATCATAATTCGTGAAACGTCCACCATACCAGGCCATCACCAGAGCGTCTGCGCGGTCAGGCGAAGTCAGTCCTCGTTCTTTCATATCGTCCTTTTTCTCAAGCTGGATTACACCTTTTTCGTTCCATTCCATATAGCGGTCGCAGAGCTGGTCAATAGCAGTATCATCCAGCCCGTCAGGGAAGCAGACCTCGCCACGCTCCAGCCCTTGCCTGAGCAGATGCCATGAGTACGCATTCAAGTTCAGAAAGTGCAGCTGCTTCTGCGGGTCGGGTACTTTTGAGCCACCATTGAACGGACGGAAACGGAACTTTTCGTAGTGCTGAGCTGACTGCATGATGGACAGACCGATACCGCACTCGTCACCGAATACACGTCCCTGTTCGATGCCACGTTTACGGCACTCTGCTACCACCTTGCGAGCAGCCTTGACGGTGTCCTTTTCTCGGTCGCACCAGAGAATGCGAAGCTGGTTGCCGTAACGCTCTGCAAGCACGGTTTCGTCGCCACCAGCAGCCCAGTCCACAGCAGCAGTGCGCGTACCCGTGCGGGGTTTGCACGGGTGAAGCAGCGCACGTTCCAGAAGATAGCGCGGAATCATCATCGCATCGTCACCCTCGGTGAACTCTCCGAGAATCATAGAACGGAATACAGGATGTTCTTCGCCGTAGATCTGACGCGCAAGCTCGATACGCTCGGGGCGAATGTGCGGACACATGTAGGCACTAACCTGCACCGTGTGCCACAGAGCCCGATTGCGCCTGAACGCCTGGTAAAACGTGCCACTAGGCTTGCCCGGCGAACTCGTTAGCACAAAAAACGTAGGAGTGCAGCGGCTCAATGCCTCAAAAATCACCTCCGGCACACTCTTAGCCTCATCAACCATCAGCATCACCGGGCGCTCCGGCAGGTGCTCGTGGTGGCCCTCAGCGCGCCCAGGATGAATAGTCGAGTAAGCCGCAATAAACCCACCCTCCGGAGTGCGAATCTTATCCGCTTGCCACTTCCAATGCGGGAAGCGGTGCCTGTACATCTCCAGGTTCGGCCACAGCTGAGTTTTCAGCTGATTCCACGACCCACTCGTGACCATTGCAATACCTTTAGGGTACTTCCACAAAAACCACAGCAGCAAAGCCACGTTCACGCAAGCAGTCTTGCCGCTACCATTCGCCGCCACCAACGCCGTGCGCGAATGCGGCAGCGATGCCGCCTGAATCGCTTCATCCTGCCACGGGTACGGCTGCAGCCCCAGAAAAAAGCGAGCAAAGAACGCAGGACCATCGACCGGGAAATCCAACCTCATGCCTCACCCAGCCGCCCCTTTCCCTCGGCCTGCTCCTCCACCTTCCTGTTCGCAACCGCAATAGCTTCAGCCCATTCCCGCATCTGCTCAGCAGACACAGCAACCAGCCCGGCCTGCTGCTCACTCTCCGGCTTGCGCTCATACGCACCATCCATCTTGTTCAGCATATCCACGCACTGCAGCGCCGTCTTTATGTCGCCCTTCGCAGCGCTCAGCTCACCCCAGCCCTGCACCTTCTCCATGCGCTCTGCAGGAGTCCACAGCGCCC
>JAFOZZ010000021.1 GCA_017390945.1 Akkermansia sp. | reverse complement strand
CAGCATTCACTGCTGCGGCCATGGCAATGGCAGACAAATCTGAACCGCCGCGACCAAGCGTGTGAATGGTGCCATCCACAGTCACGCCCTGGAAACCGGCGCAGACGACAATATAATCATCATCCAAAGCCTGAATCACGCGCTTCGGGTCAATGGAGTGAATGCGGCCGCGGGTGTGGGAACCATAGGTGCATACACCGGCCTGCTGCCCTGTGAAGCTGACTGCTTTGTAACCCATATCAGTGATAGCCATGCAGAGCAGCGCAATGCTCTGCTGCTCACCCGTGGCCAGCAGCATATCCAGCTCGCGCTCAGGCGGGTTGTCCATCACCTCATGAGCCAGACCGATGAGTTTATCCGTCACACCGCTCATGGCTGAAATCACCGCCATAATCTTATTGCCCTCTTTCTTGACTTCGATAAGTCTGCGGGCTACATTGCGAATGCGGTCGATGGTGCCCACGGAGGAGCCACCGTATTTCTGTACGATAAGTGCCATAATCGGTCTTGTTTATGAGTTAAAGGTTTCTATGCGGAACACCGCCGGGTGCGGGGCTATGCAGCCTTCCGCCTCAATCTCCTTGAGCGCCGTCTTGAGCGTACCCCACGGGCAGGCATGCAGAGTGAATACGAGGTCGTTCTCCACATTTTCGGACTCCTCATCCTCGTGCGGCGTTGAATATGTGGATGCGATGCTGATATTATGGCGAGCCAGCACGGTAGCGATGGAGGCTATCACACCGGAGCGGCGGCTCGGCACCAGGAAACGCACGTAGTACGGAGTCACCGTGTCCTCCTGCGGCATGATTTCCAGCGTCTTGGTGTACGGGTGGAATCCCGTGTGGAACTCCGGGTGGTGCAGATCGCGCATAGCAAGCACGATATCGCCGATAACCGCGCTCGCCGTCGGGTTCTTGCCAGCTCCGCGACCGTAGAAAATCGTCTCGCCCACAATATCGCCCTTCACCGCAATGGCGTTGAATACACCATTCACATTAGCCAGCAGATGCTCCCGCGGCACGAAGCTCGGCTGCACTCGCAGCTCCAGCTTATCGCTATCCTCATGGTGTTTGATAACCACCAGTAGCTTGATGGTGTACCCCATCTGGTGAGCAAATCGGAAATCCGTTGCAGTCACGCGTTCAATGCCATACACCGATATTCTATCCGGCGAAATTGGTGTTCCGTAGGCCAGCATGGCAAGAATGAGCGCTTTGTGAGCCGCGTCCCAGCCGTTGATATCCAGCGTGGGGTCGGCTTCTGCAAAGCCCTTTGCCTGAGCGCGGGCCAGCGCCGTCTCGAAGGAAACGCCCTTGCGCTCCATCGAGGAAAGAATGTAGTTGCTTGTGCCGTTGATGATACCGGCTATACTCTCCACATTATTGCAGATAAGCGAATTCTGCAAACTCTGAATAATCGGGATACCGCCACCGCAGGAAGCCTCGAAATACAAAGGCACTCCCATGTTGGAGGAAAGTCTGAACAATTCGCCGCCATACTCAGCCAGCAGAGCCTTGTTGCCCGTCACCACCGGTTTACCGGCTTTCAGAGCGCTCGTAACCAGCTCATATGCCTCGGTCGTGCCACCTATCAGCTCAATGATGATATCAATATCCGGGTCATTCACCAGGTCGCGCCAATCATCAGTCAGCATATCAGGCGCAATCTCCACCTCGCGGCAACGGCTCATATCCCGCACAGCCACGCGTTTCACCGCATAGCGCATCTTGGCGCGAGCCTCCAGCAATTCATGATTCCGGCACAGAGTCTCGAACACACCCGTACCCACTGTTCCAAGCCCTGCAAGACCAAGCTGTAGCGGTTTATCTGTCATTTGCGGGCGCAATTCTACACAAATTTCCACCTCACGGCAAGTCAATATTCTGCCCGCAGCGGATTTTGTGATTTTAGGCTGGAAAAAACCGGAGGCAAGGCGTATAATGACCAGCGTTATGGCAACACCTCCTTTTGTCTATCAGGAAATGTTCCCCATGGGGGAAGACACGACGAAGTATCGTCTGCTCACCAAGGATTATGTGAGCGTGAGTGAGTTTGAAGGCAAGCCCATCCTCAAGGTCGAGGCCGAGGGTCTGCGTCTGCTGGCTGAAACCGCCTGGCACGATGTGGCTTTCTACCTGCGCCCCGAGCACCTCAAGATGGTGCAGGACATCCTCCTTGATCCCACATCCTCTGAGAACGACAAGAGCGTGGCTCTGACCATGCTGCGCAATGCCGAGGTGGCCGCCCAGGGCGTGCTGCCCCTCTGCCAGGACACCGGCACCGCCATCTGCGTAGGCAAGAAGGGCCAGCAGGTGTGGACGGGCTACAACGATGCCGAATACATCTCCCGCGGCGCCTACGATTGCTACACCAAAAACAACCTGCGCTACTCCCAGAACGTGGCGCTGGATATGTACAAGGAAATCAACACCCGCACCAACCTGCCCGCCCAGATTGACCTCTTTGCCACCGACCACGGCATGGAGTACGATTTCCTCTTCATCGCCAAGGGCGGCGGCTCGGCCAACAAGACCTACCTCTACCAGGAGACCAAGGCCCTGCTCAACCCGGCTTCCCTCAAGAAGTTCATGGTAGAGAAGATGAGTACCCTGGGCACAGCAGCCTGCCCGCCCTACCATGTTGCCTTTGTCGTGGGTGGCACCAGTGCTGAAATCT
>JAFOZZ010000020.1 GCA_017390945.1 Akkermansia sp. | reverse complement strand
TATTAAGATTTCGGAATTTTACATTGAGCTTTTCGCTGAGGATGATGATGAAAATTTCTTTTTAAAATTATATCCGAATTCAAAAAAAGGCCACATAGGTATAGAAATAAGATACTCGGAGGTATTTTACAAAAGCAAATTAATCAAAAATAGGCGGTATAATTTCAGCCACTTTGTTTCAATTGGAGACGTTTTTCCTGATTGGGTTAATGGATTATGGCAAGGAAAACAATCATCCATTAGTTTCGCAATTGAAAAAGTCATAACCAACTCTTTAAATATAGCAGCTACGCATCAAGTAACAGGAAAGGTTAAAATTATCAATACTGGCTATATCGGGCATTCAGGCATTCTGTTAACACTACATAGCAAAGAATGGCTTGATAAAACAATTGTATGCGAGTTACAATTCGACTATTCAAATAATAGAATCATATATATAGAAAAAATGCTATTACCAGCTCGTTTATGTGGAAGTGATATTCTCGAAAACTTTGTTACTCTATAAAGCTGTTAAATCGTAAATTCCCGAATAAACCACACTATGTTTCTTAAAAACGGCATTGAGTTAAGCTGCTGCCCTCCCTTTGACACGAACAAGCTATTTCTTCTTGTTTTTTGTCCGGATGAGCGCAAATGTTTTATAGCATAATGCAGTGCGGGCGGTCAATCCATTTTTTGCGCGATTTTGTAGCTTTTTTTGACGCACTACCTTTTTTCTGCTAAGCCGGCTAAAGCGAACGCTATGGACAGCTAAAGGGCACTAAGGAGGCTATGCATATAAATTACGTCATAAACTACATCAATGAGAATGTAAGCATGCAATGTTAACGCGTTTTGTAAAATATTGATGATAAGTAGCTTCCGGAACTTCCTGCAACCCGTTATGAGTCAAGCCGAATTTCGGGGTAATTTGCAGAAAACGGGGTTAATTTTTGCAAGCTGTTTATATGCATTCTTTTAGAGTTGCAAAAAATCACAGTCACAAAAAGGCTACTATTGTCAAGGACGGCAACAGTGATAAAGAGTCACACGCGAGCGAGAGCAAACATTACCCCGAGAGAAAGAGGGCTATCCCCGCGAAAGAAAAATCACGCGGTAAGCATTTTAAGATTGAATTTTGGGTACAGTATGGCATACTGAGGGGCAGACATGGCCTCCATCAGCATCACTTATTCAGAAACAGCTGTTGCATACGAGCTTCCTGCGGAAGTGGGTAGCGTTCTGACAATCGGTAGCGCAGAAAATTGCAGCATCATCCTCCCTGCCGAGACAGGTGTATCCAAGCACCATTGCAGCATCACTCGCATGGAAGACGGCTACGCCATCGCCGACTTGGGCTCCGCTAACGGCACTTTTGCGAATGGTAACAAAGTGGAGAATGAGTACCTGGCAGCAGGCAGTAGCTACCAATTGGGCTCCGCCATGCTGACATTCACTCCCGATGCCGTAGCAGAAGAAGGTGCAGAAACAGCACCGACAGCCACCAAGACTCGCAAGGTCGTACGCAAGGCAGCCCCTGCCGCTGCAGACCGCGTACGCGCTGCCGCAGCTGCAGCAGCCTATAATCGCAAACAGCAGCAGATTAACTACTTCTACGTAGCGCTGGTGCTTATTGGTGCATTCTACGCCGGTATGGCTTTTTACAGCTGGCAGAACACGGGCAATCCCCTGCCCATCTTCCTGCGCTAAGAGCCGACAGAAGAGTATCTTTTCAGCAACAGGCGGAGTGCATGAGCGCACCGCCTGTTTTGCTTTATAATTTTCTCTGAGTGTGATTTTGGGCTTGCAAATCGGTGCAAATGAGTGTAGGCTGTGGTACCGCCGCCGGCGGACTAAGTAAACAAATCGAATCATAACTCATGGAAACGATGAAAATTGAGCGCGCCCTGCTGTCGGTATCCGACAAGACCGGGCTTGATAAGTTTGCCAAGGGCCTGGTGGCTCAGAATGTACAGCTCATCTCTACGGGCGGTACCTGCAAGTACCTCAAGGAGCTGGGTCTGCCGGTAACGGAGATTTCGGACTACACCGGGGCTCCCGAGCTTTTCGACGGTCGCGTAAAGACCCTGCACCCCAAGGTGCACGGTGGTTTGCTGCAGCGTCGCGATGTAGCTGAGCACCAGCAGCAGGCAGTGGACAACAACATCCCCACCATCGACCTGGTATGCGTCAACCTGTACCCCTTCGAGGAAACCATCGCTAAGGAGGGCGTAACCCTTGCCGAGGCTATTGAGAAGATTGACATCGGTGGTCCTTCCATGCTGCGCTCCGCCGCCAAGAACTACGCCTCTGTAACTGTAGTAAGCGATCCCGCCGACTACGACACCATCCTTGAGGAGATGGAGAACCACCAGGGCAACACCACGCTGAAGACCCGCGAGAAGCTCGCTGTAAAGGTATTCATGCGCACCTCTGCCTACGATACCGCTATTTCTAACTACCTGGGTCACCGCGCCGAGGAGAGCACCAAGAACAACCTGTGCCTCTCCCTGCCGTTCAACCAGGCACTGCGCTATGGCGACAACCCCCACCAGACCAGCGTGCTCTACGGTGATTTTGATTCTATTTTCACCCAGCTTCAGGGTAAGGAGCTTTCCTACACCAACATCCTCGACCTGGATGCCGCCGCTTCCCTCATCATGAACTTCCGTCGTCCCACTGTGGGTATTCTGAAGCACACCAACCCCTGCGGTGTGGGTCAGGACGATGAGGACTTGGTAGAAGCTTGGAAGCGTGCTTACCAGACCGACACGCAGGCTCCCTTCGGTGGTGTAATCGTGATGAACCGCCCGATGACTGAGGCTCTGGCCCGCATCGTTGGCGCTATCTTCACCGATGTGATTATCGCCCCCGACTATGAGCCCGAGGCTCGTGCCATCCTGCAGAAGAAGAAGAACTGCCGCGTGATGCGCATCGATATGGATGCCTGGCGCGAGTTCTGCAAGACCCCCATGATGCGTACTGCCCCCGGTGGTATCATGACCATGCAGCGTGACGACGAAGTGATGGGGCTGGACAACCTCGAGGCCAAGGTCGTGACCGACCGCGTTCCCACCGCCGAGGAGCTGGAGGCTATGCGCTTCGCCTGGCGTGTGTGCAAGCAAGTTCACTCCAACGCCATCGTCTTCACCGACAAGAACGGCACCCTCGGCATCGGCGCCGGCCAGATGAGCCGCGTAGACTCCGCTAAGATTGCCGTGTGGAAGGCCGGTCAGGCTGGTCTGAGCCTCAAGGGCAGCGTCATCGCTTCCGACGGCCTCTTCCCCTTCGCTGATGGTCTGCAGACCGCTATCGATGCCGGCGCTACTGCCTGCATCCAGCCCGGCGGTTCCATCCGCGACCAGGAGGTTATCGACGCCGCTAACGCCGCTGGCATCGCCATGGTGTTCACCGGTGCTCGTCACTTCCTGCACTAAACAAGTAACCCCTTATAGCCTGCGAGTCTCTGGCTCGCAGGCTCTTTTATCCACCAAATCCCCACTATGCACCTCGGAGTTAACATTGACCACGTGGCCACGCTGCGCCAGGCACGCTATGCCACCATGCTCGACTCGCACAACGTAGAGCCCTCTGTACTGGAAGCCGCGCAGGCAGCACTGGCAGGCGGGGCGGATTCCATTACGCTGCACGTGCGTGAAGACCGCCGCCACATGCAGGATGAGGATGCCCGTACCGTGCGCCGCGAAATCCCCCTGCCCCTGAACCTCGAAATGGGAGCCACCCCGGCCATGCTCGACTTTGCCCTGAGCCTGAAACCGGATTTCGTATGCCTGGTGCCGGAGCGTCGCGAAGAAATCACCACCGAGGGAGGCCTGAGCGTGGCCGGTCATGAGGCAGAGCTTCAGCCACTGGTAGCAGCCCTGCAGGCCAATGGCACCAAGGTGAGCATGTTCATCGACCCGGCGCCCGAGCAGGTACGCGCCTCTGCCGCTATTGGCGCCAACATGATTGAGCTGCACACCGGCCGCTTTGCCAATACGCTGGGCGAGGAGCGCGCCGCCGAGACCGCACGCCTGGCCGCCGCGGCCACCCTTGGCCATGAGCTCGGGCTGGAGGTACACGCCGGCCACGGCATTCAGATAGCCAATCTGGCCGAGCTCAACGCCGTGCCTTACCTGACGGAGCTGAATATCGGCCACACCATCATTGCCCGCGCCATCTTTACCGGCCTCACCGCCGCCGTGCGCGAAATGAAGGAAGCCATCGACTCCTACACCTGGTAAAGAGTCCGGGGCAAAAGGCTGGCGCCCCATGCGCTACACGGAGCATAGGCTGCAAAAGCCTATGCTCCGCGCTTTTCTGCCACACTGCATCTAATCAAACAAATCGCCCAAAAAGTCATTTTTCAGCCAGAAAGCGGCTCTAACCGGCTCAGAGAGAGTCGATTTTCCGGGAAAAATGGGCAATTTGTCTTTTCTTTTCACTTTTTCGCTTGAAATGCATGATACACATGCTATTATAAAGGCCTATGAACAAGACTCAACTTGTAGACTGCATTCAGGCCAAGCTTGGCGAAGGCGCAACGAAGAAGTGCGCCGAGGCTGCTCTCTCCGCTGTACTCGGCTCCATCACCGACGCTGTGAAGGGTGGCGATAAGGTTCAGCTCATTGGCTTTGGTACCTTTGAGATGAAGACCCGCCCCGAGCGTACCGGTCGCAATCCGCAGACCGGCAAGGAGATGACGATTGCCGCCTCCTCCACTCTGGCATTTAAGCCGTCTTCCACCTTCAAGACTGTTATCGAGCCCAAGAAGAAGGGCTGCGCTAAGAAGTCCTGCAAGAAGAAGTAAGATTGAATTAAAACCTCTTCCCAAGCCGCGCACTTCAGGAGTGCGCGGCTTTTTTCGTACTCGATAACACGCTCGGACACTCAGGCAAGAAAAAGCTCCACAGACTTGCTCAGGCAAGCATGTGGAGCTCGAGTAGCCAGCGGCACCGGCTATCCTATCAGGTCTCAATCGTTCACGGCTTCGAGCAGTTCCTTCAGGCGGGCATAATCCCCGCGCTTCAGCGTGAACTTCAGGCGAGGAAGCGCCGCGAGCGCAGGCTCAGGGTCCTTGGTATCATCATCTATCTGTACGAGGTCATCCTTGGGCATGAGGTCGGTGTAATCATGGCGAATCCAGTCCATGAGCTTATCGCTCACCGGCTCAAGCAAACGAATCGTACAATACTCGCCCTCAAAGTAGTAGGAATGGAAGCGGCGATAGAAGCGCTCAATATATGCCATCGCGTCCTCAGCGCTTTTGCTGAGGTAGAGCAAATGCATATCAGCCGGGGAAATCAGACCTTCATCCAGCAGCTCTTTCTCGATAAAACGAGTCCAGCGGTGCCAGAACGTCTCGCCGGGGACATCGAGCAACACAATGGGGAAAATGGTGCACTTACCTGTCTGCATCAGGGTAATGGTCTCGTAGATTTCATCCATCGTACCGAAACCACCTTCAAAGGCCACGAGCGCATCCGTCTGCTTCAGGAAATTGAGCTTGCGGGTATAGAAGTAGTAGAAATCCATCATCTTATCGCTACCTGCCACAAAGGGATTAGCATGCTGCTCAAAGGGTAACGTGATATTGAGGCCGAAGGAGTTTTCCTTCCCGGCCCCCTCATTGCAGGCCTGCATAATGCCGGGGCCTCCACCGGTGATAATCATGTAGCCGTTATCCACCGCACGGCGAGCAAAATCAACCGCCTGCTGGTAGGATGCATCCTGCGGCTGAATGCGAGCGGAGCCGAAGCAGGTAATCTTGCGGATATTGCGGTAGGGATGGAACATTCTGTCCGCCGCAAACATTTCATTGAGCGTGCGGTTCATCATTTCCAGATCGTGTTCCTCAATCTCTGAACCAGCCGCATTCATCACGGAGGCAAGCATCTGCAACACGACATCCGGCGCGTGCTTACCACAAAAACGGCGCGACAAATCGTACAGATTCGCATCGAGCACAGCATTGCCTGTGCAGGCAGGTATAACAGTAGGCGGCAGATGGTGCTCCGCACGGCTATTCAGATTACGAGAGGCAAGAATTTCCGCTTTTTTCATATACTGTAGTTTAGCGCAATCATGCAGGAAAGTCAGTAAAAAAACAACGTACTGGTAAAAATAACACCGGCACCGGCCTGAATTGGCGTCAGCACCCCGGCAAATGACGCGAAAAGGCTTGATTTTCATGAGTGACTGTATTATAGTCTCGCGCGACATGTCAGAACGCAAGAATCCGTATCCTTTTGATGTATTTGAGTCCAAGTGGCAAGCCACCTGGGACGCAGAGAAGACTTTCAAGGTACTCAACCCCGGCGAAGAGGGGTTCGATGCCGCCAAACCCAAGTGCTATGTGCTGGATATGTTCCCCTACCCGAGTGGTGCGGGTCTGCACGTAGGCCACCCGGAGGGCTACACCGCCACCGATATTGTAAGCCGCTACAAGCGCATGATTGGCTACAATGTACTGCACCCCATGGGCTGGGACTCTTTCGGTCTGCCCGCCGAGCAGTACGCCATCAAGACGGGTCAGCATCCGTCCATCACCACCTACGCCAATATTGACAACTTCCGCCGCCAGCTCAAGATGCTGGGCTTCTCCTACGACTGGGACCGCGAAATCGCCACCACCGACCCCGCCTATGTGCGCTGGACGCAGTGGATTTTCCTGCGCCTGTACAACTCCTACTACAACGAGGAGCTCAAGAAGGCCTGCCCCGTAAGCGAGCTGGAGGCTAAGGGCTGGACCCGCGAACAGATTGACAACGTGCGCCTTGCCTACGTGGCAGAGGGTATGGTGAACTGGTCCCCGGACATGGGTACCGTGCTGGCTAACGAGGAGGCCGAAGAGTGGAAGAGCAAAGGCCACATCGTCGAGCGCCGCAAGCTGCGCCAGTGGATGCTGCGCATCACCGCCTACGCCGAGCGCCTTATCGACGAGCTGGAGCCGCTCGACTGGCCCGAGAGCATTAAGCTGTTGCAGCGCAACTGGATTGGCAAGTCCATGGGTGCAGAAGTGAACTTCACCTGCAATGGCAAGACTATCACCGTCTACACCACCCGCCCGGATACCCTCTTCGGCGCCACCTACATGGTGCTCTCCCCCGAGCACGACCTGGTGAACGAAATCACCACCGCCGAGCAGAAGGCTGCAGTGGAGGCTTACCAGACGGCCTGCGCCGCCAAGAGCGACCTGGAGCGTACAGAGAGCAAGGACAAGACTGGTGTCTTCACCGGTGCCTATGCCATCAACCCTGTCAACGGCAAGGAAATCCCCATCTGGATTGCCGACTACGTGCTCACCGGCTACGGTACGGGCGCCATCATGGCTGTGCCTGCACACGACAGCCGCGACTATGAGTTCGCCGTGAAGTTCGGCCTGCCCATCGTACAGGTGGTGCAGCCCGACAATGCCGAGACTCCCTGGCAGGACTTCTGCGGCTACGATGGCACCATGGTCAACTCCGAGCACCTGAATGGCCTGAGCGTTCCCGAAGCCAAGAAGCAGATGATTGCCTGGCTGGAGGAGAAGGGCTACGGCTGCGGCAAGGTGAACTACAAGCTGCGTGACTGGCTCTTCAGCCGCCAGCGCTACTGGGGCGAACCCTTCCCCATCGTATGGAACACCAAGGACGGCAACCACTACGCCATTCCGGAGAGCGAGCTGCCCCTGCTGCAGCCCGAGATGGAGGACTTCAAGCCCAGTGGTGACCCCCGCGGCCCGCTTGTAAAGGCCACGGAGTGGATTCAGTACTCTGAGGACTTCACCCGCGAGACCAACACCATGCCCCAGTGGGCCGGCTCCTGCTGGTACTACCTGCGCTACCTCGACCCCACCAACGACAACGCCTTCGTTGACCCCGCCGTGGAGCAGTACTGGATGGGCGGTGGCAACCCCGGCGGTGTGGATCTCTACGTGGGCGGCACCGAGCACGCCGTGCTGCACCTGCTCTATGCCCGTTTCTGGCACAAGGTGCTGTACGATTACGGTCTGGTCACCACCAACGAGCCCTTCAACAAGCTCGTGAACCAGGGTCTCATCCTGGGCGAAGACAGCCAGAAGATGTCCAAGAGCCGCGGCAACGTGGTGAACCCGGACGACATCGTGAAGGCATACGGTGCCGACTCCCTGCGCATGTACGAGATGTTCATGGGCCCGCTCAAGG
>JAFOZZ010000001.1 GCA_017390945.1 Akkermansia sp. | reverse complement strand
TCTTGCCTCTATTATTTCTCCGTTCTGGAATATTGAAATTCCAGCTCTGTCTAGCAAGTCTCCTTACTATTGTAATCGTTCTAAGATGGAGGCGTTGCTTCATTGGCTAGAGGTTCATCCTGATTTGAAATATGTTGTTATATCTCAGTATTGGGTTGGACGTATGGAAAATACTAAATATGATTGGGATAAGAATCCGGCCGACCGTTCCACAGAGGCGCATGCTGAGTGCCTTAGGCAATTTCTTATTAGGTTGAAAGCAATCGGCAAGCAGCCGATTTTGGTGGCACCTACACCCGATTTTACCATCAATCCAGCTCGTGGCGCCAGACTGTGTAATAGACGAGGTGGAGGAGAAGTGACTAACAAGCCGTTTGAATGCTCATATGATAAGTATATGAAGCGACATGGGAAAATTGTCGCTATGTTGAAAAAGATGGAAAGTGAAGGTCTTGCATCTATTATAGAGCCCGCACTAACATTGTCTCCAGGCGAACCTTTCAGGGCGTACGAGAATGGGAAGCTTTATTTCCGAGACCGTAATCATCTTTCTGTAACCGGCTCTACTGTGTATGTGGATAAACTCAAATCCCGCTTTTTGGAGTTAATATCCGAATAAAGATGGGACATGGTTTCAATTCCTTTACTTCTAAGGAAAAGGTCGCAAGCATTTGCTTGCGACCTTGTTTGTTGATAAGAGGGCTGTCAGTGCTTCTTACGCAGCGTGCGGAGGCGCTGCTCCATCTTGGGGCGCAGGTTGTGCTCAATCCATGCGTAGGCGGCCTCCAGGCCTTCCGATTTGAAGATGCGGCCAATCTGGGCTTCGACGCCGGTGGCGTTGCCGGTGAGGCGCAGGAAATCATTGCTGGTGAATTCGATGAAGAGCTTGCCATCGATTTGGCCGCGGAAGGAGAGAATCCACTCGCGGACGTAGAGGGCAAGAATCGCGTCGCCCACCCAGGCCTGGGCGCGTACTTTGGGGTCGAGATCGGGAGGCAGTGCGGACATGGTATCGTGCGGAAAAAAGGATTATGCGGTGATGGTGGTGAGGGTGTCGGTAGGTGGAGGCGGCTCGCTTGTGGCGGGCGGCGGAGCCATCAGCTGGCGCAGGCGCTCCTGCACCTCAGCCTCGGCATCGGCGTTCCAGTAGCCGGAGTCGAGCTCAATCGCCACAGCGCTGTATGGCAGGCGGGTACTGGTGCGGATGTAGAGGACGCGGAACTCCTTGGCGGCCTGGCAGAGCTGCATATCAATCACGCGGGCGTTGACTTCGTAATGGAAGCGCCCTAGCAGCAATCTGTCGAGCTCCTTGCGGTAGCGTTTAATGCCCGGTGCGCGGGTCTCGGGTACGGCGCTCAGCTCATGGCTGGTCCAGATGCGGGGGACTACAGCGCCCTCGAGCTCCAGCAAGTCCAGCACCTCGCGGAAGGTGGCGATGCTGTCGGCAGGTACCGTGATGCACTGTACCGTTGCTCCGGCGGGCAGGGGGAATGCCGGGTCTGCCACCACAATCCAGTTGCGCGCCCCCAGCTCCAACAGGTGCGGAGCGATGCGCTCGCGGGTCAACTGAGTGTTGTCGATGCGGGTGACACTGGTGCTCTGACACCCTACAAACAAGGCAGCGGCTGCTAGTACAGCTGCCGCCTTGGTAAATAAACTGGTTTTGTGCGTGTTCACGGTGTGTGCTGAGGGACGCCTGGCGCCTCAACCGCGTGCGCGGGGCTCGCGCTCGCCCGCTGTCAGCACGCCCGGACGCGTGGTGAAGGGGCCGCCCGCAGTCGGGGCTTTTTCGGTGAAGGCTACACCCGGCAGCTCTGTCGGTTTGCCGGCTACGGGGAAATCCTTACGCAGGGGGTGGTAGGGGTAGCCATCCCACATCATAATGCGGCGCAGGTCGGGGTGGCCTACGAACTCGATGCCCATGAGGTCGTACTGCTCACGCTCCAACCAGTTGGCGGAGCGCCACAGCGGCACCATGCTGGGTACGGCGCAGTCGGCCTCGCTCACGGGGCAGCGTACCAGCAGGTTAGCGCCGGTCTCGGCCTGAGTGATGGTGTAGTTCACCTCGAAGCGGGGCTCCTCGCCCAGGTTGTCCACGGAGGATACGCAGGTGAGCATGTCGAAGCCGCAGCCCTCCTTAGCATAGGTCATTACCTCCACCAGGTCGGCGGGGGCGATGGTCAGAGTGATGTCGCCGCGAAACTCCTTGCGGCCAATCTGCGGATAACGGGCGCAGAGGCGGTTGGCTGCTTCGGTCTGTAGTGTGGTGAGATCTGCCATGGTATGTGGTGTCTTTGCGTATTTCGCGTTGTTGATGGAAAGATGGGGCAATTAGTCCGTGATGGACATCTTGGCGGTGATGGTGTCGGCGTTCTGAGCAACGCGGGACTCGTGGGTCTTGAAGAAGCCCTTGAGCGGGTGCTCGGTGTCCATAATCTTCTCCTTGAGCGTCATGAGACCCTGCAGCAGAGCCTCGGGGCGGGGAGGACAACCGGAGATGTATACGTCCACGGGTACAATCTTGTCAACACCCTGAAGCACGGAGTAGGAGCGGAACATGCCGCCGGAGCAAGCGCAGGCGCCGCAGGCAATGCACCACTTGGGCTCGGGCATCTGGTCCCAGATGCGGCGCACCAGCATAGCCATCTTGTAGGTGATGGTACCGCAGATGAACATGAAGTCTGCCTGGTGGGGGGTGTAGCGGTTCACCTCGGAGCCGAAGCGGGAGATGTCATAGCGGGAGCAGGAAGTAGCCATGTACTCAATAGCGCAGCAGGAGGTACCCATCGGCATGGGCCAGAGGGAGTGCTGCTGTACCCAGTTGATAGCAGCCTCTGCCGTGGTGTAGAGGAAGCCGCCATCGGCATCCGGGTCGCACATATAATTCTGCTCGAGTTCCTGAAGATTATCACTTGCCATAACGTGTACACTGCAGGGGGTGGTGTTTGCATGCTGCCCTGCTGCCGCTAGCATACCTTATTTCGGGCGTTCACGCAAGCCAAATTTGTGTGAACGCGCAACATTTACCCTGTTTGATGGTGTGTTGACAAGTTGTTATGTAAGAAATGGCATATAAATGCCCTAAATTGTGCTTGACGCAGCGGGGGCTGTTGGGTAAATTAATGGTGTATGAATGCACGCTCTCTTAACTGGACCGCCACGTTGATGACGCTGGCTCTGTCTATTTCGCTCCCTGTACAGGCGCAGGACACCACGGGCGACCCCTTCCTGGATGCTATGCTCAATGACCAGAAGGCTGCCGAAGAAGCTGAGGCTCAGAAGGCTGCGGCTACTCCTGCTGCTAAGCCTGCTGAGGAGTCTGCTACTCCTGTGGCTGAAGCTCGTCTGACGAATCCCGGTGCTGAACTTTCCGGCGTGGGGGCTGAAGTGATGGAGCGTGAGCTCGGCGGCAACACGGGTGTGCTCGTGAACGAACAGGTGTACGAGGGGCGCCAGGTGAAGTCCGTAAGCATCCGCTACGTCGCCGGCAAGCGCGTGCTGCCTGATAGCCGACTGCTGGATGTGGTGCAGACCCGCGCCGGCTCGGAGTACCGCTCTTCTCGTATCAATGATGACCTGGAGCGTCTGATTAAGAACGGCCTGGTGGATGGTGATGCCCGCGTGGCAGTGGAGCCTACCAGCGGTGGTGTTCGTGTGATTTTTGAGGTGCGTCCCACCAGTGTGATGGCCGGTGTGGGCTTTACTGGCAATAAGCGTTTTACGGAGAACAAGCTGCGCTCCATCCTGCTGGAGACGACTGCTCCCAACGGCAAGGTGACAGGGACGCTGCGTTCCGGTACCGCATTCAATGACCAGCGCCTGGCTGATGCCCGCAATGCTATCATTAAGGCATACAACGAGGCTGGCTACCCCGACACCAAGGTGACCTGGCGCCACTCTCGTACCGCTCGCGAGGGCTACAGCGACGTGGTGTTCGATATTAAGGAAGGCCGCGAGGTGCGCATGGTCAGCATCCAGTTTGAGGGCAATTCTGCATTCGACGATGAGCAGCTGCGCCAGGTAATGGATACGAAGGAGCGTGGCCTCTTTACCTGGTTCACCAAGTCCGGTCGCGTTGACCGCGAGCGCGTGGAGGATGACCTTTCCAAGATTGTGAAGCTGTACCGCAACTACGGCTACCTGCGTGCTCGCGTGGCCAAGGTGGAGTACTTCGACAATGGCAAGGCTGAGGGTCCGCAGAAGCTCAGCATGCGCGTCACGATGGAGGAGGGTCCCAGGTACAAGGTTCGCAATGTGGGCTTCACCGGTAACAAAGTGTATACCGACCAGCAGCTTATGCCCGGCATGAGCATGATTGGTGGCGATATCTACTCCCTGCAGAAGGTGTCCGATGACTCCACGATGATTCGCCGTTACTACGGTGCCAAGGGCTATGCCGATGCTGATGTCCGCCCCGATATTAACGAGGTGGGCGTGGATGCTCAGGGTCGCCGCCTGGTGGACATCAATTACGTGGTGACAGAGGGTGGCCGCTACAATGTAGGCCGCATCAATGTGACTGGCAACACCAAGACCAAGGGTCACGTGATTCTGCGCGAGCTGCCGCTTAAGCCCGGTCAGCCGCTTAACTCCGTGGACCTGGAGACAGCTCGCAAGCGTCTGATGAACCTCAACTACTTCAGCGGTGTTGAGATTACTCAGGCCGGTTCCGGTACTGCCGGTTATCGCGATATCAACGTCAACGTGCAGGAGAAGATGACTGGTAGCTTCAGCGTAGGTCTCGCTTTCTCCTCCATTGAGAATGTTTACCTCTACGCCACGGTTACCCAGTCCAACTTCGACCTGCGTGGCCTGACAAATGGTACCTTTGTGGGTGGTGGTCAGCGCCTCTCCATTTCCGGTCGTATCGGTACCGACACGCAGAGCGCTTCTGTATACTTGCTCGAGCCCTGGTTCCTCGACCGTAAGATTTCGCTTGGTAATGAGCTCTACTACTCCAGCTCTACTTACATGAGCGATTACTACGAGCAGACGAACATGGGTTACGCTCTTACGCTTAAGCGCGCGATCAGCGACCTCTCCAGCGTGAAGCTCGTTTATCGCCTGGAGCACTACGATATCGAGGCTCTGGCCAATGCGCCGCTCTTCTTCGCTGCTCAGGATGGCTCCTACACCCGTAGCAACATCCGCTTGGCATACGAGTACGACTCCCGCGACTCTCAGATTACCCCGCGCAAGGGTGGTCACCTCGAGGTGTTCGGCTCCTGGTCCGGTCCCGGCAGCACGGTGGAGACCTACAGCCTAGGTCTGAACGGCTCCTACTACTACAACTCTATCTGGGATTCCATCTTCAGCGTCAACTTCGGTGTTGAGACGATTGACACCGTGAACAGCGATGAGGAGGTGCCTGTATTCGAGCGCTGCTACTTGGGTGGCCCGAACAACCTGCGCGGCTTCCGCTTCCGCGACGTAGGTATTGTGGATGAGGCTCTCGCCGGCGATGAGACGATGGGTGGTAAGTCCTCTGCCTATGCTCAGTTCGAGGTGACGGTGCCGCTGGCCGATTCTATGCGACTGGCTGCCTTTGCCGATGTCGGTTTCGTGAACGCTGACTCCTTCGACTTCGGTGCCTCCGACTTCTGCGCCGACGTGGGTATTGGTCTGCGCCTGAACCTGCCGATGGGTCCCATCGCTGTGGACTACGCTATCCCGGTTAAGACGGGCGAGGCCATCGACCGTGGCGGCCAGTTCCAGTTCTACGTGGACTACAAGTACTAATAAGTTCTTACACTCATCCCCCGGCAGCAATCTCGCTCGCCGGGGGATTTTTCTTAGCATGAAGGCGCTTTCTCAATCTTTCCGTTGGTTTCGGCTAGGGGGAGCGGGGGCTGCTTTGTTCTGTTCGCTTTTGGCTGCCTGTGTGGCTGGTTATGGAGCGAATATCGAATTGCAGTGAGCACGACGACGCGTTTATATGACGTACGCTATACGGTAAGGGATTCTCGCTTGTCCGCTGCTGTAGCTATTGTCAGGCGCTTCGTGAATGCTGATGGTGAGTTTGATTACG
Organism: Akkermansia sp.; assembly: GCA_017390945.1. Classification (GTDB taxonomy): domain Bacteria; phylum Verrucomicrobiota; class Verrucomicrobiia; order Verrucomicrobiales; family Akkermansiaceae; genus Akkermansia. The sequence continues at coordinate 4,295 of JAFOZZ010000001.1, read as the reverse complement.
AACACCCCGAGGAAATGACTGCGCGATATGCCTTCCCCGTTCCGCCGGAGCAGGAGGTGGGCTACTCCTTATGGGTGGCAGGTCAGCAAGCATTGAAAGTGATTCTTCGTCAGGAAATCCTGTCCCCCTCCGGAGTGCTGTAAACACCCATTTTCCCGAAAAATGGGAATAAGATGCCTCTGATTCCCGAAATTCGGGAGTCCTAGGCTCCCGAATTTCGGGAATTTGGTTGACATCTCTCCCGATTTTCGGCCTTACTGTTGCCGGAGTTGCTGGAGCAGTTGGCGCATTTGCTCGACTTTTTGCGGGTTGCTCGGGGCGAGATTGCGGCGTTCCTGAAGGTCGGTTGACAGGTCGTAGAGGTGCTCGACCTTGCCCTGGCGGTAATACTTGTAGGAGCCACTACGCAGGGCGAGTATGCCGCCGTTATTGCTCTCGATGATGTGGGGAGCGCCCACGGCGTCCTGCCCCAGCAGGGCGGGGAGCTGGTCGCGGCTGTCGCGCAGGGCTCCTGCGGGTACATCGGCACCGGCCAGGGTGGCCAGAGAACGAGCCAGATCCACCTGGCTGACGAGCGCTGAGCTATCGCCTCGCCCGGTGTGGCCGGGCCAGGAGACGATGAAAGGTACACGCGTGCTGCCCTCCATAATGCCGTATTTACCGCCGGTCAGCTTGCCATCGCGCCACTTGCCGGCATTCATGGGAGCAACGGGGTTGTGCCCCTTGCAGTCGCGTATGGAGCCATCGAAATAGCCGTCGTTGATTACCGGTCCATTATCGCTGCTGAAGATGAACAGGCAGTCGCTGTAGCCGTGCTTCGTGAGGGCGGCACGCAGGCGCCCCAGGCAGTCATCCATTTGCAGGGTGACATCGCCGCGGATACCCATGCCGCTCTTGCCCACGAAGCGTTGGTGCGGGTCACGGGGTACATGGATGTCATTCGTGGCAAAATAGAGGAAGATGGGCTTGTCCATTGCTGCGCTCTCGGCGATAAAGCGAATGGCTTCGTCCGTGATGCGGTCGGCCATATCCTGGTCTTTCCAGAGGGCCGCCTTGCCGCCCTTCATGTAACCGATGCGGGGAATGCCATCAATGACGGCGCAGTTGTGCTGCGGGCCATTGCTGCGGGCGTGTCGCTTGAGGAGCTGTGGGTGGGTGCTGCCCAGTGGCTCGCCCGCGAAAGGCGTCTTGTAGCTCACGTAGATGGGGTCTGCCGGGTCGAGACCCACCACACTGCCATTCTGCAGGTAGACGCAGGGTACACGGTCGCCCGTAGCGGCTAGGATGAAAGAATGGTCGAAGCCTACCTCTGCCGGGCCGGGGGAGATGGGGCGGTTCCAGTCGGTGGGTGTATCGCCACGCCCTAGCCCCAGGTGCCACTTGCCAATGACGGCGGTGCGGTAACCCGCCTGCTGCATGAGCGAGGGCAGGGTGGCGCGCTCTGTCGTGGTGGGGAGAATGAGCTTGGCATCGCCGGGCAGGATGCCTGTACCCTTGCGGCGCCAGGCGTATTCGCCGGTCAGCATGGAGTAGCGAGAGGGGGTGCAGACGGAGTGGGTGCTGTGGGCATCTGTAAAGCGCAGCCCCTCGGCTGCCAGCTTGTCCAGGTTCGGGCAGGGTACTTTGTCGCAGCCGTAGGTGGAGGTGTCGTTGTAGCCCAGATCATCGGTGTAAAAGATGACGATGGCGCGCGGCTTTTCCACTGCCAGAAGCGGCACAGCGAGGGCGAGGAGAGCTAACAGGTGTCTGAGCATGCTTTCAGTTTAACAAAAATGTGTTATTTGTCAATGTTCTTCTGGCTGGGTAAAAAACAACCGGGTGGAGCATGGCTCGACCCGGTTGTTGCAAGAATGAGTGTGTAGTGGATTTAGTCTTCCTGCTTATCGCTCTTTACGAGCTTGGCGCAGCAGACAATGAACATGCCCCATACGATACCGCAGGAGAGCACCATGGTGATAATACCGGCTACTGTCATAAGTGTGATGAATGGTTATTTGTTACGCTTGTGGAAGCGGTTGGAAGTGTGAATGACGAATGCGAAGAAGCCAGCTACCAGCAGCACCCATACCAAGGGGAAAATGGCGCCGGGCTTCATGTCGATGATATTGGTGATGTAGGCACAGGGCTTGTCCACGATGTTCTGGAATACCCAGGCGCAGAAGATGACGGCCATGATGACCGGCGTGACCCACTTAACGATGATGCCAACCACGCCAGGTACATGCATAGCAGCACCGTGGCGCAGCTCATCCATGCCCTGCTTGGTACCCCATACGATGTTGAAGAGGTAGAGGTAGAGCCCCGTCGTAAGGTACAGGGAAATGGTGCCGAACCAGAAGTCGAGCGTATCAAGAGCCAGCAGGTCGGTGGTGAACCAAGCTACCAGCAGCGTGCCGCAGGTGAGGATAAGCCCCAGCAGGGTGACGCTTTGCATGCGGCGCAGCCCCCAGAACTCCTCCAGGAAAGCAATGCCGGGCTGCAGCATGGAGATGGCACTGGTCACTGCGGCAATGAAGAGCAGCAGGAAGAACAGCGTACCGAAAAGCTGACCGCCGGGCATGTTGTGGAATACCAGCGGCAGCACGTTGAAGCCGAGGCCAAAGAGGCTCGTGGTAGCAGCAGCTGCTACACCCAGCAGGCCTACAGCCGCAGGGATAATCATCATGCCAGCCAGGCCTACCTCGGCCGCAGCATTGGCAGAGTTGGCAGAAAGCGAGCTCAGGGCAATGTCCTTATGGCTGCGCACATAGCTGGCGTAGGTGCAGACGGTACCGAAGCCCACGGAGAGCGAGAAGAATACCTGACCGGCTGCAGCCAGCCACAGTTCGGGGTTGAGCAGGCCGCTCAGAATAGATATGTCGCGAGCCGCGACCACGGCTTCCGGGTTAGCCTTCTGTACTTTTTCAATCAGCTGGGCTTGCTGTTCGGCTGTGGAGCCGGCGGGTACCATGTCGAGCGTGGCACCGGAAACGGTATCCACCAGCACAACCTTATCAGGGTTCCACATGTAGCCCAGGCCCTGGCTTACATTGCGCTCGGGGTGGGTGGCATCCGGCGTTCCCATGGTGAGCACGCGGGCGAGGATGACGAAGCAGATGACCAGCAGCACCGGCATGCTCCATTTGCAGAACCATTCGATGCCCTTGCTGACGCCGCGGAAAATGAGGTAGAAGTTCACAGCGGCCACGATGACAAAGAAGATAAGCGCGCTACTGTTGCCGCTAAAGATGTGACCATCGCCGGGCAGACCCACAAAGTTGGCAAAGAAGTTGCCATACTCCGCGATATTGTCCAGGCTGAGGTCACCCACGGCAGTATGCCAGGCGTAGCCGAGAGTCCAGGCCTCCAGGTAAATGTAGTACATGGCCAGTGCCAGCGGCGCCAGCACGCCCATGATGCCCAGGTACTTCCAGGCAGGGGAGGAGGAGAGGCGGTAGAAGATAGCCGGCGTGCTGTGTGTGCCCAGGGTGCCGCCTTTGCGGCCTACGCCCCACTCAATCCAGCTGATGGGGATGCCCAGCAGGAGGAAGGCGCAGAAGTAGGCAATCATGAAGGCGCCGCCGCCGTACTGTGCTGCCAGCCCGGGAAAGCGCAGGAAGTTACCAAAGCCTACGGCGCTGCCGGCTACGGCCAGCATCACGCCTACGTTGGTATTCCAATTTTCGGTTTTTGTGGTTTCTTTTGACACGTTGGTGTGTGGGTGGTGAAGGGGTTAGGTGAACGGCTCGCGGTCGTAACGAGTCTCGAGCTCCTTGTTCTTGTGGTGGAAACGACGGGAGGTGTGAGCTATAAAGATGAAGAATATGGTGACGAAGAGCACCCAGAGCAGGGGACAGATGGCACCGATTTTGCCTTCCATCAGATTGGTGATGTGGTAGCTCTGCTTCACAAACAGATTCTGGTACAGCCACGCCACGAAGATGAAGAGCATGATGCCAGGCGTTATCCAGTTGATAATAAAGCCGATGAAACGGGGGATGGGCATGCGCGCTCCGCGGCGGAGCTCAGCCAGACCCTTGTTGGTGCCCCACACGAAGCGGAATACGATGAGGAAAGAGGCAGAGCTGATGTAGAGGCTCATGGTGCCCAGCCAGAAATCCAGCGTATCCAGTGCTATGAGACCATCACCCGTGAACCATACCACAATGAGAGAACCAACGATGAGCAGCAGTGCGATGATGGTGACGCTCTGGATGCGGCGCAGCTGCCAGAATTCTTCGATAAATGCCACGGAAGGCTGCAGAATCGAAATGGCACTCGTGATTGCGGCGATAGAAAGCAGGCCGAAGAACAGC
>JAFOZZ010000225.1 GCA_017390945.1 Akkermansia sp. | reverse complement strand
GCCGGTTCCGAACGGTGGCGTATGCCCTCGATGCTGTCATCATTGAGGTTGATATGAGTGAGTTCCAGAGAGGATGGCAAATCCCGCAAGGCAAAATTATGATTCTGACTGGTGATATCCACGCGACCGGTCTGCACATTCAGCACCGGATGATTGCATCCGTGGTGCCCGAAGGTAAGCCTGTGGCACGTTGCACCGCATGCAAGCCCCAGCAGCTGGTGCCCTAGGCAGATTCCCATCAGGGGTACCCTGCCCAGCAATTCGCGGACTGTCTGCTGCGCGTAGCCCAAGGCAGAGGGATCTGCCGGGCCGTTGGAGAGGAAAACACCATCCGGCTGCAGGCGCAGGACCTCAGCCGCAGAAGTATGCGCCGGGACCACCAGCACCTGCATATCCTGCCGCTGCATGCTCCGCAGAATATTGTATTTGATACCGAAATCATACGCCACAATTCTGTATTTTCCCTGCGGGTTTCTCTCGTATGCGACCGGAGTGGTCACACGCGAGGCATAATCCTGCCCATCCAGTCCTTCCCAGGCCGCAGCATGCTCAATCGCGGTGGCTTCATCCATAGGAATTTCGCTGACATGAAGATAGGCCCGCTGGGTGCCGTGCGAGCGCAGGTGCAGGGTAAGAGCGCGTGTATCCACCCCGGCAATGGCGGGTATACCATGGCGGAGCAGATAGGTTCCCAGCGCTTCTTCTGACCTGAAGTTGGCAGGCGGATTCAGTTCCTGCACGACGAGCCCGTTCAGAAAACAGCCCCGGGACTCGGCATCCTGCGCCGCGCAGCCGTAATTTCCGATTTCCGGTGAAGTGAGGGTCACAATCTGCCCGGCATAGGATGGGTCGGTCGCGATTTCCTGGTAGCCGGTCATGCCGGTGTTGAAGACCACTTCTCCCGGTGAATCCACCGGGGCACCCACGGAGTAGCCCCTGAACACCGTGCCATCTGCCAGAGCCAGGAAGGCACGCCGTTCCCTCTTTTCTTTCCATCTGTATTCCATATCAATAGGTTCGTTCATTCTTATTCTCTACAAAGTTCACCAGAGCCCGATTGGCTACCCGGTACCCGCCCGGTGTGGGATATCGCCCCGTAAAGTACCAGTCACCGCTGTGGTGCGGGCAGCATTCCCGCAGCGCGTCGCAGCTCTGAAACACCACCTGCACCTCGGCCCGCATTTCTTCCGGAGTGAGGAGCCGGGCAATCTCTGCAATCAATTCCTCATCCGGAATGGCGGCATAAACCATAGCCAGGCAATTGATACAGCTCTGCTTTTGCTGCAATTGCCCACGGGCGCAGTCGTAGGCACGCATGAGCGTCTGCGTATCATTTTTCTTCCGCAGAAGGGATACCGCTGCCCGGAACGCAATCAATTCACCGGCGGTGGACATGTCGATACCATAGCAATCCGGGTACTTGATGGGGGGCGCCGTACTGGCAACGATGATTTTAACCGGGTCCAGGCGGTCAAGCATGGGGAGGATGGCGTCCCGCATGGTGTTGCCGCGCACGATGGAATCATCCAATACCACCAGCGTGTCTTCTCCCGGTTGCACCAGGCCGTAGGTCAGGTCATACACATGCCGGTACAAATCGCGGCGACTGGCGGCATCTGCAATGAAGGTGCGCAACTTGGCATCCTTGACGGCAATCTGTCCGGAGCGCATACAGGTGCCACGCTCGGCAGCCAGGCGCATGAGTTCCTCCTGCAGCCCGAAAAAGCCGACTCTGGCAGAGTTGGGGATATAGCTGAAGAAGGTATGAGCCAGATCATCCCTGACAGCCTGCAACAGTTGCGGCATGAGGTGGCGCCCCAGATTGCGGCGCTCCCGGTGAATGTCCGCATCATTCGGGCGCGAGAAATAGATGCGCTCAAAGACACAGCCGCGGGGCTCGGCTTCGGGCAGACAGTCGGTGACTTCCAGCTGCCCATCCGCAGTCATCACAACGGCTTTCCCGGCGGGCAGTTCCATCACCTCCCCGGTCGTGCAGTTGAAGGCCGCCTGTATTGCCGGGCGCTCACTGGCGACCACAAACACCTCATCATCGAAATAATAATACCCGGGGCGGATACCGTGCGCATCGCGAATGGCAAAGACTGTTCCAGAGCCGGTCATGCCGCAGAGCGTGAATGCTCCATCCAAGGGCTGCAGAGCAGCCCGCAGCACCCCGGAAAGGTTGACCATTCCGGGGGTGCGGGACTCCTCGCGGTCCAAGTAGTGCGCTATGGTCTGCAACAACAGATACCCATCTGCATGACTCGCCGGGTGATGCCCGGTGGCCAGGAAGCGCTCATACATTTCTGTATTAGTCGTCAGATTGAAATTCCCGGCCAGCAGGAGCATGCGGCCCAGCTGCGTCGATTCATGCACAAAGGGATAACAGCAACTCACATCGTTACGCCCGAAGGTCGCATAGCGCAGGTGCCCCAGAAGCAGCTCACTGTGGAATCGAGACCCGTCGCCAACCTGCCGCAGAGCATCCGCCAGCGGATTATCGGCGGCCGAGCGCACCAGCTGATACGCTGGGAGGCCCGCTTCGGGGTGGAGATGCAGCGCCGCTATCCCCGCACCGTCCTGACCGCGATTGTGCTGCTTTTCGAGCAGAAGGATGAGGCGGCTGAGACCGTAATTCTCTATACCATATTTCTTTTTGTAGTAAGAGAGGTCTTTTCTCAGGCGCACCATGGCCACGGCACATTCATGTTTTAAGGCGTCAGACATAAGTCGATAAAGCGCTAATCAGTAGATGAAGAGCATTTCATGGTATTTCGGCAGCGGCCAGTTTTCATCTGCCACGTTTGCTTCCAGCCCGTCTGCAACACAGCGCAGATT
>JAFOZZ010000224.1 GCA_017390945.1 Akkermansia sp. | reverse complement strand
CACGGACGCACAGAATATCGACCATGAATAAAAATCGCCATAATATTCCTACTGTGTTTATGGGTGCATTTTAAGCATTTTTCTCCTTCTCACTGACTCGTTTTCTTGCCCCACGAGCATTTTTCCGAGTATTATACCGCCTTAATCCCCTTACCCAAGACAGGAATTAATGAGACAAAATTTCCTACACATCTACTATGCTTTCATCCTCCCCTGCCCTTCACTCCGCCGTGCAACAATCACAACAATTGCCATTTATCATATATTTTCACATTTGGTATAAAATGCACATTTCGACATTTGAAAATCGGGATATTAAGATATATAAGTTCCTTTTCATATCATATTTCTGAATTTTGATTTTTCTAATCAGAGAAATCACATGCTCGATATAATTGTCATATTTCCGTTCTTCCCATCACCTCAAAATGCGGGCGGTCAGATTTTGGAATTGCAGCGAGGAGTTGTTTGTGGTAGAATACGCGCACGCATATGACCTTGGACGAGCTGAGACAGGAGATTGACCGCATCGACGCACAGATTGTAGAGCTGCTGAAGCAGCGCATGGGCTGCGTGCATGCCGTGGGTGAAATCAAAAAAGACAGCAACAGCCACATTTTTGTCCCCGAGCGAGAGAGCAAGCTTTTTGCCAAGCTGATGAACAACAACGCCGGTGTCCTGCCCGAGAAAGGTCTGCAAAGCGTCTACCGCCAGATTGTCAGCATGAGCTTTGCGCTGGAGGGCGGCATGAAGGTCGGCTACCTGGGGCCGGAGGGTACCTGGAGCCACCAGGCAGCCAAGGGGCGCTTTGGCGACAGCGTAGAGCTGGTGCCGTTCCCCAGCTTCAACCACATTTTCCACGCCGTTGATCGCAAGGAGGTAGACTACGGCATCGTCCCCGTAGAGAACAGCACGGACGGCACGGTATCGCAGGCGCTCGACCTGCTGGGAGCCAAGGGGCTGCGTATCTGCGCCCAGGTTCACCAGCCTGTGCTTAATTGCCTGATGAGCAATGCCGAGCCCACCGACATCCGCACTATTTACTCCCACCCGCAAGCGCTGGGGCAATGCAGCGAGTGGCTGCTACAGCACTACCCGAACGCTGCGCTGGTAGCCACGCCCTCCACGGCTGCTGCCGCTTGCCGCGCCGCCGACGAGGCACAACAGGGCGCCGCCGCCATCGGCAGCAAGATTTCCGGCGAGCTCTATGGGCTGAAGCTCATCAACGCCAACATCCAGGACAAGGCGGACAACACCACGCGCTTCGCCGTCATTGGTCGCCAGCGCAATGCCCCCAGCGGCAAGGATCGCACCACCATCTGCTTTGGCGTACCCCACACTGCCGGCAGCCTGGTAGAGGTGCTCAACATCTTTAAGAACCACGGCGTCAACATCTACTGCATGGACTCCCGCCCGAACCGCGACACCGCCTGGGAATACTTGTTCTACATGGATGTAGAGGGCCACGAGGACGAAGAACCGCTCAAAACCTGCCTGAGCGTGCTGCACGACCGCACGCCCAAGTTCAAAGTACTGGGCTCCTACCCCGAGCAATAACCCACCATGGCCTTTACCTACGAACAGGCGCACACACTGCTGCGCAACGCACAAGCAAATGGCCGCCAGCCGCATGCGCTGCTGTTCACCGGCGCCCCCGATGCCGGTACCCACCGCCTGGCACTCGCCCTGGCTGCGGAGCTGAATGGCGCCCGAGCTGACAGCCTGGAGAACCTGCACCACCCGAGCTGCCGCGTGCTGCGCCCCGGCTCCAAGATTCGCACCATATCCATTGACGCCGTTCGCAGTGTCGAGCCCTTCCTTGCCCTGCGAGCGGCTGAGGGAGAGACAAAGCTCGTCATCATCGATGAGGCCGACCGCTTGCTCGACGAAGCCGCCAATGCCTTCCTGAAAACCCTGGAGGAGCCCCCGCCACAGACGCTCATCATCCTCATCACAGCCCTGCCGCAAAAGCTGCTGCCCACCATCTTGTCCCGCTGCGTGCGGCTCGATATGCGCGACTCCCGCCGCGGCGTGCGCCTGACCAACGCGCAGCAGGCTTTCCTGCCCACTGTGCGCGCTGCCCTTCCCCGCTTGGGCAACGATGTGGCCGCCCTCGCCCTGCGTGCCGACTTCCAGAACCTCCTCACCAAGCGCCGCGAGGAAATCACCGAGCGCATCACCTCCGCCCTGAAAGCCGAGGCCAAAGCCGTCTCCGAGGGCACCGACATCCGCAACTGGGAGGCCATGCAAAAGGATGTAACCAACGCTCGCATCGAGAGCGAATACCTGGGCGAGCGCTCGCAAATGCTCGAGCTACTCTCCCTCTGCCTGGGGCAAGCCGTGCTGCTCGCCTCCCACGCGCCGGATGTAGAGCCCCTGGCGCCGGAGCTTGCCACCGTAGCCACCGCCCACAGCGTACCCGACCTACTGCGCCGCATGCGCGCGGTGGATGCGCTGCGTACCGACCTCAATTTCAACGTCAACGAAGCACTCGCGCTCGACTCGCGCCTGCTCGACATCATCGGCAAATCCCCCTTATGAACAGCATGACCGGATTCGGGGCTGCTACTGCCCCCCTCAACAACGCCTCCGTCCGCGTGGAAATCGGCGGCGTGAACCGCAAACAAACCGAAATCGCCATCTCCCTGCCCCGCGCCTGGGCCGAGCTCGAAACCCGCGTGCGCGAAATCGTCGCCGGCTGCGTCTCCCGCGGCCGAGTGAACGTCACCATCTCCCTGCAAGCCGCCACTGCCGCCTCCGGCAACCTGAGCGTCAACACCGCCAAGCTCGCCGCCCTGCAGGCCTGCACGGCTGAGGTAAGCGCCGCCACCGGCAAGAGCGTGGAGCTTACGCTGGACGCCCTGCTGCGCCTCGGCATCATTGGCGAGGAGACGGAGGCCGACATCACCCCCGAAGCCGCCTGGGTCGCCGCCGAGCCCGCCGTGCGCGAAGCGCTGGAGGCCTTCCTCGCTCTGCGTGCACAGGAGGGTGCCAACATGCGCTCCGACCTCCTGCGCCGTATCGGCACCCTGCGCCAGTACCGCGAGCAGCTTATCGAGCGCGCCGCCGGCGTCCCCGCCCGCTACCGCGAGCAGCTCCTCAAGCGACTGGAAGAGAGCGGCCTGCCTATCCCGGCAGACGACGACCGCATCATCAAGGAAATCGCCCTCTTTGCCGATCGCTGCGACGTGAGCGAGGAGACCACCCGCCTGCTCTCCCACCTCGACCAGTTCGAGAAGATTTGCGACAAGCCGGAAGCCGTTGGCCGTACGCTCGACTTCCTGTGCCAGGAGATTTTCCGCGAGCTTAACACCACGGGCTCAAAGGCCAACGATGCCGCGCTCGCCCAGCTCGTTGTCTCCGCCAAAACCGAACTCGAAAAAATCCGCGAACAAGTCCAGAACATCGAATAATCTACAATCTACAATTTACAATCTACAAAGTGCAAGTTAGGCGGGCTTGCGCCCGCGGATTAAGCAAAGCCTCGCTACGGCTAGTGCTCCGCGCTTGTGGCGCGGATTAACCGCCTAGCTCGCCTCCGCGCCCCTCGTCCATCGCCCGTCTCGGCGTATCGCAGAGCAGCCGGATAACTCGAAACTCGAAACTCGTAATTCGTAACTTGTCTATCGTAACTTGTAACTTGTCTATCCATAAATAACCTAGTCCTTCGTAACTTGTAACTAGTCCTTCCAACCATGCTCGGTACACTCCTCATCGTTTCCGGCCCGTCCGGCTCCGGCAAAACCACCCTTTGTCGCCGCGCCGAGGCAGACGGCCTCACCGCCTACTCCATCTCCTGCACCACCCGCCAGCCCCGCCCCGGCGAGCAGGACGGCATAGACTACCACTTCCTTACCCCCGAGGTATTCGCCGCTAAGGTTCAGGCCGGCGAGTTCCTGGAGCACGCCACCGTACACGGCAACTCCTACGGCACCCTCAAGGCCGATATCATCGACCTGCTGCAGCAGGGCAAAAACGTCGTAATGGACATCGATGTACAGGGCGCAGCCTCCATCCGCGCCTGCGATGACGCCATCATCCGCCGCGCCTACGCAGACGTCTACATCCACGTACCCTCCGCTGAGCTGGAGGCTCGCCTGCGTGGCCGCCAGACCGACAGCGAGGAGGTTATCCAGCTGCGCCTGCGCAACGCCGCTGACGAGGACGCTCGCCAGGGCGAATACCAGTTCGCCCTCGTCTCCGCCGACCGCGAGCACGACTACTCCCGCTTCCTTTCCCTGCTCACCACGCTTTCCATGCGCACGAGCCTGGCGTAAGTAGAAGAAAAAACATATTAACTTTCATACACAGCACAGCCCGTTCATTCGGGCTGTGTTTTTATTTATGCATCATCCTTGTATAAGGGATATCACAAAAATAAAAACATATGATACCGGCAACAATATACCGACATCAACTTACATAAGATGTAAGCGCGAGCGTTCATTATAATAATATAAAGCGTGGGAACAATTAGATAACCAAGAGAATGGTCTTCTTTTTAGAGCAGCGAGCCAGCGGCCGCAACATAATGCAACGGTGCTATAACGCTGTTTTTGTAGCCAACGCTTATGCCGCCCGCACAAGTGCGGGCTCAGATTTCTTTTTATTCCCAACATGGGGCTAACGCCCCATGCTACAATATACCACCCGCACAAGTGCGGGTTCAAATACACGGCGAACATGCGCCCGCAAGTTTTCTCGGAGTTATTGTGCCCTTGCAGGCTCAAGTGAAATCCTCGCTGCGCTCGGGTTAAATCCGGCCTGTCGGCCAGGTGAAATCATCCCTTCAGGCTGGTTAAATTACCGCCGATGGCGGTAGAGAAGAGCACGGCGGGCATGCGCCCCGGAATTTCAGAGCCCGCACTTGTTGCGGGCGGGTATAAAGTAGCCTTGGGCGTGCCTGTCTCGGCGTAGCTTTAGCGAAGACGGAAGCCCAAGGAAAATACATGAAATTATACCAGAACCCGCGCTTGCGCGGGTGGCATAAGCGGCTGCCACAAGATGCTCCGGTGCCATAGCGCTCTTTTTGTAACCCATGTTTATGCCGCCCGCACAAGTGAAAGTTGGGGCGGAGGAGGTAAGGCGGCTACCGTAGGCACCATCCTGCCACCAGGCCACGAGATTTGCGGCGGAGGCCGCATAGCACATCATATCGTCTCGCTTATCCACCGGGCTTTTATCCACATCATTCCAGCCCTTCTCCGAGGAAACGCCATCGGCCCATACCGTATAAGTCTGCGAGCCCGGCACAGCAGACTCGACGGCGGTACCAATGTAGCCAGCCCAACACCAACAGCATGCTATAATATATGGAACCTTCATGTAAACATCCCCTCAGGGAAAAATTCCCCCCCCCATCAATGCAACATCAAAAGGATACAGCACCACCGCGGCTTGTGCATTTTCGGTGCTTGCGAGTACATTTTCGTGTTTCCGGCGGCCTGTTCACATGCCGAGAGGGTGCCTGAGTGGGCAAGAAATGCGGCATAAGGCAGAAATTGTGGCTTATTTTGAATGTTAATCTTGACATATACCGCAAGTTGCTTATAATGAGCGCCACGAATTATGGCTACTATTACAAAGAGAGAGTTAGTAAACATGGTGTGCGCTCAGCTCGACAATGGCTGCACGCAGGTAGAGGTATTGGAAATCATCCAGAAGATGATTGACTCCATCACCGAGGCTCTGGGCAACGGCGATACCGTGGTATTCCGCAACTTCGGTACGTTCTACGCCAAGGAAGTGAAGGCCAAGGTTGGCCGCAACCCCAAGGAGCCCGCTAAGGACGTGCAGATTCCTGCCCGCATGGTTGCCAAGTTCAAGGTTGGTAAGAACCTGAAGGACGCCGTAGCCAAGCTGTCCAAGTAAATAAGCTTAAACACAAAAAGAGGAGGACGCATCCATGCAAGTGGATGCGTCCTCTTTCTTTTGCAAAATGTTTGCGAGCGAACGGATTAGGCGGTCTCCTCTGCCCGGGCGCGCACGCAGCGGGTGAAGAAGAACAGGCAGACGCCAGCCACTACACAGCCTGCGAGAGTCGCGACCTCCAGCGGCAGGTTAATGGCACACTCCGGGGCATGCAGCAGGAACGTAGTGCACATGCAGGTCATGAACAGAGCCGGCAGCACCGCCATGATACAGCGACGCCCGCGCCTGCGCAGGCACACAGCCACGCTCCACAGGGTGAAGCAAGCCAGGGTCTGATTGCCCCAGCCGAAATAGCGCCAGATGACCGCAAAATCGAGCTGCGATACAAGCACCACGACAGCAAAGAGCGGTATAGCCAGCGCCAGGCGGGACAGCATGCGAGCTTGTTTGACGTGCAGCACATCGGCCAGCATGAGGCGGCAGCTGCGCATGGCCGTATCGCCACTCGTAATAGCCAGCACCACCACACCCAGCACAGCTACCAGCCCCCCTGTGGACCCCAGCAGATCGGTACAAGCGGCATGTACGGCGGAGGAAGGATTCTGCAGAATGAGCTGCTCAAGCGTCTCGTTGCCGGAGAGCACCACCTCACGCAGGCTGAGGCCTACCACGCACCACACCAGCGCCACCAGCCCCTCCACAACCATAGCCCCGTAGAACACGCGGCGCAGCTCACTGGGCTTACGCAGGCAGCGCACCATCATGGGGCTCTGCGTGGCATGGAAACCGGAAATAGCGCCACACGCAATGGTGACAAAAAGCATCGGCCAGATGGACACGCCCTTCGGGTGCTGATTGCTCAGGAAATCCAGATTCGGCAGCACCTCATACCCGCTGGCAGGCAGCATGACCGCCATACCCACAGCCATGAACAGGAATACGGCACCGAAAAGCGGGTAGATGCGGCCAATGATAGCATTGATAGGCAATACCGTAGCCAGGAAATAATACCCGAGGATGGCCAGGCTCCACCCCAGCGGTGGCATGATGCCGAACAGCTTGCTCACCATGCCCGCAGGCAGCAGGGTAAACACAACACCCACCATGAGCAGCAGGAAAATACACACCAGGCGCATGGCGTGGCGCGCCGTCTCGCCCAGCTCGGAACCCACGATTTCGGGCAGGTTCTCACCCTCGCGGTCGGCTGACATGGCCGCGGACAGGAAATCGTGCATCGCACCGGCAAAAACGCAGCCCAGCACCACCCACAGCAACGCCACCGGCCCGAACAGGCAGCCGGATATAGCACCCACCACCGGGCCAAGCCCCGCGATATTCAGCAGCTGAATGAGAAATATCTTCCACATGGGCAAAGGTACAAAATCCACCCCATCAGCCTTGCTCTCGCAGGGCATCACCTTCCCCATATCCACTCCATACACCTTCTCCGCAAGACGGCCATACCACACATACCCTGCCACCAGCAGCAGAGCACAGACGATAAATACAATCAATCCCAGCATATCGAAACCCTAAAAATATTCGTTAGCTCAGCTTACACTCGCCCACAACGGATTGCAAGCCATTTGTGCGTATTACGCACACAATGAGCGGGAAGTCAAATCCGAATCCCCCTGCCGGGATATAGGCACAAAAAAGCACGCCAGAGCAGCGTGCTTTTTTGGGTATAGCAAATGTCGACTTTACCAAAACGGTAAGAGGCACTTATGCGCATTATTGCCTGTAACCGCCAAACGTGTTAAGCAGAATATTCTCAATATTTTCGTCCTGCATAAATCTTACCAGTTGTTGCAGATGCGCACCCAGCAACGATTCCGGCAGGTCAAATCCATCTGCACGGCACGGGAGAACCATGCTGAAATGCCCGTTCGGCTCGATACAGAAAATCAAAGGGCGCTGTACGTTCAACATATTGATAAATTCCAGGCATGCGGCTCGGCGGTGCTCCGGAATATAAATCCCGCTGGAACCAAACAAGGTGATTACTCGTACAAAGTCATCCACCACTTTGCATGTAATGGAGTAAGAACCGCCCAGCGGTATAAGGTATTCACCATTCGCCATAGGATGCAATGGCAGATTGGTGTGGTACGCATAATTGGTCAGTGTTTCAACAAGACGTCTATTCATAATCGTAATTGAGTTATCGTTAGATGCTGACTTGCCTTATTTATTTGAGAAAATCGCGTTTACAATAATATCCGTATTGAAGAAAACTCCCATCATCATATTATTAAAAAGGCTTTTGTTCAATTGATATTGAGGGGAATAAGCTCGTTTCATCACCCCGACATCACCATTATCCATAATAAAATGAGAAGCTTCGGCATTATAGTTTAAAGAATTTAAAAATTGCAATAAGCTCCCACGGTCGCAAACTCTTGCTGCATTTTTTATGTAACAATAAACCGCAAAACCATTATTCTCAGGATTCCACTCAAAGAGAACCTCAAGTCCCTTATAGGCAAATCTCATCAAATTACATGAGCCAGACGTAGAACATACAGGATTGTTCATGACATACGGATTGGAGTCCAGAATCTCACGAATCCCGCTTGGTATGGGAAGATTGCGGACTTCT
>JAFOZZ010000223.1 GCA_017390945.1 Akkermansia sp. | reverse complement strand
ATTTTGGAGCGCCGAGGTCACACGCTGCACGCTTTCGCGCACGGCGGTATCCGGCAAGCCGACAATGAGCATGCGGCCCACATCCTTCACCTGCTGCATATCGACCTCGACCATGACCTCATAGCCCTCGATGCCGTTCACGGCAGCAGAATGAAGACGCGCTATCATAACGGTTACTTCACTATAACTTTAGAGCCAACAGACAGCTTCTCGAAGAGGACACTGCAAGCCTCCTCCGGCACGCGCACGCAGCCGTGGGAAGCGCCATCGCGCTGCACAACACCTGTATGCATGCCGATAGCTCCGTTGAAGCGCATCCAATACGGCATCAGCGTGCCTCGGAATGTGGTACCGGCAGGAGCAGCCGTTGCGGAGTGAACACCGCTGCGCACGGTGTCGCCATTGGCATCCACAAATGAGCCGTAGAGAGAGGAGCGGTGCTCGCGCTTTTTCTCGCTGATGCGGAACGTACCACGCGGGGTCTCATAACCGCCTTCGCGACCGGAGCACACCGGGAAATCCATGGCAATCTGGCCTTTGATGTACAGACGCCCGCGCTGCTCATTGAGCAGAATCTCCACATAGGAGCGGGAGGGCGCATACTGCTCCAGCGCCGCACCACACCAGCAATCGCGCGAGGTGCGGTAGGTGGGGCTGGCAATAAACTGCTCGAATGTACGAGCCACGCGCTCATGGCGAGTAGCGGCTTCGAGGGCATCACCGGCTTGCTTCAGTTCTTCCAGGGAGTTCTGGCTCTGGCAAGCCGCCAGCAGAGGCAGCAACGCAAGGGAGAGATAGCGTTTCATATGAGAAATGGCAGCAGGTTAAACTTTGTAAGATTCGATTCGTGCGGCAAACTCGCGCGGCAGAATGGCCTCCACAATGGCGTCGTTGCCCTCATACTCGGTATTGAGCACCTTACCATCGCGGTGCATGATGGCAATGATACGGCTTTCGGCCAACGGAATACGGTAGCGAGCCGTGGTCACGCGGTGGGAGAGCATCTCCACGCAGGAAGCCAGCAGAGCCTCCATGCCCTGCTCCTTCAGCACACTGGCCACCACACTCGGGCAGGATACCTGAGCGGCAAGCCCCGCAAGCGTGCTCTCGCGTACCTCCTCGGGTATCAAGTCCGTCTTGTTCCATACCACGACCATGGGCTTGTCATCAGCCCCCAGCTCGGCCAGCACCTCGCAGGTGGTCTCGTAGTGGCGCAGTGCCTCGCGGTCGCTGGCGTCCACCACCTGAATGAGGAAGTCGGCCAGAGTAGCCTCCTCCAGCGTTGATTTGAAAGCCTCCACCAAGCGATGCGGCAGGTTGCGGATAAAGCCCACGGTATCCGTCAGCACCAGCGGCTGCCCATCCGGCAGCTCAATCTTACGGCTCGTGGTATCGAGCGTAGCAAAGAGAATATCCTTAGCCAGCACATCAGCCCCGGTAATGAGGTTGAGCAGCGAGGATTTACCGGCATTCGTATAGCCTACAATAGCCGCAGAGGGAATCCCCTGGCGGTTGCGCTCCTTGCGCTGGGTACCGCGCTGGCGGCGCACAACTTCCAGCTCATCACGAATCGCCTCAATGCGCTCGTGAGCCAGGCGGCGGTCCACCTCAATCTGCTTTTCACCTTCACCACGAGCGGCAGCACCACCACCCTTACCACCCCCGGAGCCGCCGCGCTGGCGGTCGAGATGCTTCCACATGCCAGTCATGCGGGGCAGCGCATACTGCATGCGAGCCAGGTCCACCTGCAACACGGCTTCGCGGGTACGGGCGCGACTGGCGAAAATATCCAGAATCACCTCCTCACGGTCCATGACCGTCACGTCGAGCAGTTTTTCCCACTCGCGCTGCTGGGAGGGAGCCAACAGGTTGTCGAAAATCACGCAATCGGCATCCAGAGCCACGGCTCGGTCGCGAATCTCATCGGCCTTACCCACACCGCACAGGTACTTGGCATGCAGCTCACGGGTGAACTCCAGGGTTGTATCAGCAATGCCAATCCCCAGATTGCTCACGAGGTCCTCCAGCTCAGCCAGCAACGCCGTGCGCTCACGACGTGACTCGCCGGGCAACCCCAGCCCCACCAGGAGGGCACGCTCAAACTCGCTCTCCTTCTCACGGATTTCGAACGACATAGGCTAATCAATAAAAACTACGGGAAGAAGAACGGGGAATATCACGCAGAGCGCTGCTGCTGTAGGAATTGCAGCTGCAATTACCGCAGGCACTCAGAACCACAGTGGTAACAATCCCAAGAAGACAAATTGCTATCTTATTCATACGACACCTATTGAACCCTATTCCGGGGTAAAATGCAAGCTCAAAATACGCCAGTAGCCACAGAGAGCCAAAGCCTCATTGACCTGGGCGAAGCCCATTATCATACTTCATTCCCTGCCGGTAAATGGCGGCTACGCATATTTTCGGCTCAATCCCATTCAGTTACGCCTTGACCTTTCCGCGTGTGGGCTATATACTGCTGGGCGAGATGTCAAACTATGCACTGATACTGGCAGGAGGAAGCGGCACCCGATTCTGGCCGCTGTCGCGCAACGCAAAACCCAAACAGCTGCTTGACCTGTTTGGCAAGGGTACTATGCTGCGCCAGGCCGTGAAGCGACTGGAGGGGCTGGTGCCGACAGAAAACATCTTTATTCTCACCAACCACTTGCAGGAGGCCGAGGTGCGCCGCCAGGTAGCCGAGATACCGGCAAAAAACATCGTGGCCGAACCTGCACGCCGCGACACTGCTCCGGCGATAGCTCTTGGTATCGGCCTTATTGTCGCCCGCGACCCGCTGGCCAACATGATTATCATCCCCAGCGATTCGTTGATATTGGATGATTCCGCCTTCCGCAGCCTGGCAGAAGATGCGCTGAACCTGGCCGGCCGCGAAGCCGCGCTCATAACCATTGGCATCAAACCCACCTGGCCATGCCCGAGTTATGGCTACATTGAGAGAGCCGATAAACTGGACGCCCCAGGCCTGACGCATGATTGCTACGAGGTAGTACGCTTCCGCGAAAAACCGGATGCCGCCACTGCTGAAAGCTACTTAGCCAGCGGTAATTTCACGTGGAATGCCGGCATGTTCATCTGGAATGTAGCCTACGCCTGCGCCCAGCTGGCTATCCATGCTCCGGAGCTGGTCGATTTCATCTGCCGCCTGACGCGAGCAGACGACAGACAGGCCTTCATCACGACCGAGTTCCCGACCCTCACGCCCATCTCCATCGACTTTGCCCTCCTGGAGAAAGCCGACCGCGTGCTCAACTTCGAGGCCACCTTCGATTGGGACGACGTAGGCTCCTGGATTTCCGTAGGCAAATACCTGCCGACCGACGAGGCACAAAATGCCGCGAATGCCCCGCTGAATGCGCTGAACTCCGCCCGCAACATCGTATTCAGCGACAGCGGTAAGCGCGTTGCACTGGTGGGGGTGGATGACCTCATCGTCGTTGACACAGGCGATGCCCTGCTCGTTGCTCGCAAGGACTGCGCAGACGACATCAAGAAAATTGTGGCACAGCTGCCGGAAAACCTCGTCTGATACGCCATGCACCCAGCTCTTGGTATTGATTTCGGCCAGGCACGTATCGGCATTGCGGCGACGGATCCCTGCGGTATTCTGGCTCACCCGGTGGAGAGCATCCACCTCAACAAAACTGAGCCGCTGGCACGTATTGCCGAGCTGGTGGCGCAGAAAGGCATTCGCACGCTGGTGCTGGGGCTGCCGCTGCGCCTGGATGGCACCGAGGGTACAGCCTGCGAAAAAGTACGCGCCTTTGGTAAAAAACTCACGGCCAAGTTCCCCGAGCTCCCATTGGTGTACGTGGACGAGTTCCTGACCACGACCGTGGCACAGGAGAAACTCCACCAGGCCGGTAAGAAAGCAAAGAACTTCAAGCCCATTATTGACCAGGCTGCTGCGGTGGAAATCCTCAACACCTGGTTGGAGCAGATTTAAGCCCAGCCTACTCCGTACCGCTCATCACATAAAGCACAGAGGCCAGCACTGTGCCCGTAGCAGCATCGTGCACGGCAATGCGGGCGGCAAAGAGGTCGCCACTGCGCCCGCGCAGTCGCTCCAGACGCACGGCAGGTTGCAGGGGCAGTTTTCCATCCGCCCGGCGCGGCACCGTCACGGGCAAATCGCGGTAGCGCTGGGGTGAACCATCCGCATTCATCAGAACAGGTGCGCCCGTCTCCTGCGACCAGATGGAGAAATAATACGCAGGGCGCACAGGGTTCCCCCAGTAGAGCAGCTCGTAGCGATTAGGAGCAATCTCACGCAGGCGGATAATCGGCTTGCCCGAGCTCTGCTCAGTCGGCACCTGTTGATTGGCCGCATAGGGAGCCATGCAAAACGCCTCCGCAGGCAGCGAATGCACCTGCGTATCATACTTCAGCGTCTCACGCTCCTTCAACTGACGCCCGACGAGGATGAAACACACCAGCGTGATAAATGCAGCCGCGGTCAACGCAGCAACATGAGCTATCCACCTCCGACGCTCCGGAAGATAAGGGTAGAGGAACCTCCAGAACATATTAGCGAGTCATCAGACGCAGCGCACCACGTATCAATTCGTCCGTATCGGCCTGCGGATTGGCCTTCAGCAGCTCCTTGAGTGCCTTGCGAGCCTCCACCTGTTTGAAGCCGAGCGCCACGAGCGCCAGCTCGGCATCCGCCGCAGCGGGGCTTGTCGTACCCAGTTGCTGAGCCTCCCACGTAGCAGCCAGGCCCACCTTATCCTTCAGCTCCAACACAATACGCTCGGCAGTCTTCTTACCCACGCCTTTGGCACGAGCAATAGCCTGCACATCGCCACCGGCCACAGCGGCCTTGAAAGCACTTACATTGAGGCCACTCAGAATAGAAATAGCCGTAGCCGGCCCAATGCCGCTCACGCGCTCTATTAACAGGCGGAAAATATCACGCTCCGCATCTGTAGCAAACCCATAGAGCACATGAGCAGTCTCGCGGATATGCAGATGTGTTTTGAGCGTTACCTGCTGCCCCTCAATCGGGTTGAGCTGGTCGAAAGTGGACAGAGGAATCTGAACTTCATAGCCCACACCCCCGACATCCAGCACAAGACACTGGGGCAACGCTTCGGCAACAGTTCCACGGAGAAAAGCAATCATACCCTCATGTTACCTGCGCTACGCGCAAAATGCAAGCAGTCTTTCTGTCACATTTCGGCAGCGGGCTCCTGCGGCGGCACAAGCGACTGCATTTCGACAAACTCCACATCATGCCCCAAGCCGCCGATTTGGCCCAGCAATTCGCGCACGCGGGCATTGAGGCGAGTGTAATCAATCGACGCCCCCTCTGCTGTACCGGGGAAAACGATGTAGCTTACACCCAGCTCAGCCACCGCGGGAGTGCTGGCAGAGGCATCCGACCGCACGGTCTGACACAGGCGCTGGGAGGCCATTCCGGTTTCAAAGCAAGCCTCATAGCCCCCTACAACAGCCGGGAACACGCGCTTGCCTACCACCACAGCCACGCAGTCGCCCACAGCAGGACGCCAGGCCGTGCCTTCCTTCTCATTTTCACCCTCGCGACGTTCGGACAGCACGGATGGCAGCACAATGTACGAATCGCGCTCACTATCAAAGGTAGCCCCCTGCTCCTCCGTGGCAGCAGGCAGCGGGGCAGCCTGTTTCATACCAGCCTGCAACCACAACACTCGGCGCCCCTGTGCCGCGCTAAGCTCCAGTATCGTGTCTGTATCATAGAAGCTGTTTTTATCCGGCATTTTCTCCACCATCGCGGCGGCCTTACGCACAAGGTTCTGCTTGTGCAGGTAAAGCGAGTGGTACCAGGGAGAAACCGCTGCGCTCTCCATCAGAGCATCGAACCCGGGCAGCACCTGCGACAGCTCCGCATTGGCGGCTTTCAATTCGGCCCCTTTGGCCGCAGACGGCAGCAGAGCATTCACCTCCACGTTCACGCGATATGCCTCCGTGAGCGTTCGGTCGTACGATGCGATAGTACCGGCAGCAAAGTTTGTCTCGCGCAGGGCGCCACTCTCCACCAACATGCGGTTAATGTGGGGCTCATACTGCGCCCCGACTGTTTCCAGAAGCGCAGGCGGAAAATTCGGCAAGCGGAACGACGACATACGCAGCCGCGACTCCGGACACCACGGCTGGGGCTCTTCCAGCGTTTGAGCAGCAAGCTCTTCAGGGGTAAGCGGCTCAGGTTCAGGCTCAGGTTCAGGGTCTGCGGCAACTGGCTCCGCCACCTGTGGAAGCTGCGGAGCCACATACGGCTCAGGCGGGAATACGGCCGCGATACATTCGCTCAGAAAATCATACGGATGCGGGGTCAGCAATGAACATGCGCCACCGGCAAAGATAACCAAGAACAACGCCCCAAACCAAGGAGTAGGCTTGGGCTGAGGCTCTCTGTTTTTGTGGAGGTATTTATCCATAATAAACACATGCACGCTTCAAACGAGCGGTCATTACTGTTTCTGTGTTTGTTGCTTTGCGCCCGGCTGCGGCAGCAAATCCTTCATCTCCACAAACTCAGCCTCGGGGCTGAGACCGCCCATTTCATCCAGCAGTTCGCGCACACGCACATTCAGGCGTTCGTAATCGATAGGGCCATTCTCGGGCTCCTTGGAACCGGGGAAAATGATGTAACTCACGCCCAGGTCAGACACCGCACGGGCATAGGTGGTAGCCTTGCTGTTCACCGCCTTGCACAGTCGCAGCGAAGCCTCACCTGTCTTAAAGCGGGGGCCGAAGTCGCCCACGATGGCCGGGAACACGCGCTTGCCCACCACCACAGCAGCATAGTCACCGGGGGATGGACGATAGGTGTCATTTTTACCCTCCTTCAGCGTGAGCGGAGCCACGATAAAGGAATCATACTCAGCCAGCAGGAAACTGGAGTTCTCCAGCTCGAAAATCACGCGTGTGGCATTAGCGGCTTCATCCTTTTTACCCTGCTTACGGTAGCGAGTCTGGCGCTCCTTACACCCAGCCAGCATGGGGTTGGGGGTTTTCGTGAGCTTTTTCCAGCGGTAGGAGGTCGTGGGCTGGTAGTAATCGCTCTTGCAGATTTTTTCCGGCATGGTCGGCAAGCGGTCGCCATCCGAGCCGTCGGACACCACGTCCATATCTGCCTGAATCCACAGCACACGGCGACCGGTATCCGGCGCATCTATCTCCAGGATGGTATCCGTATCAAAGAAATTGTGGCGATCAAGCAGCTGAGTAAGCATCGCCGTGTTCTTACGTATGCGGTTCTGCTTGTGCAGGTAGAGCGAGTGGTACCACGGCGACACCTTGGCCGCGCCCATGATGTCCGCAAAACGCGGCAGCACCTTTGACAACTCCGGGTTAGCCTTCAGCAGTTCCTCGCCCTGAGAGGCGCGAGGCAGCAACACATCCAGCGATACGCGAACCGAGTACGCATCACTCTTCACTCGGTCCTGGGCTGCTGTGGAGCCGGCGCGGAAGTTGACGTTGCTGCGATTATTCAGGCCACGCGTCAGAGTGTTCACGTGCTCATAGTTGCCGGGCTCCACGGATTCCGGCAGCGCGGGCGGGAAGTTCGGCAGGTTGATTGTGGGCATGGAGAACGCCGACTCCGGCGACCAGGGCCTGGGATTCGCCAGCACGAATTGCGCCTTGCGCTGAGTTGCTTTGTCCACCTTGGGCTTTGGCTTGCTCGTGGCCTTGGGCTTAGGCTTGGTGGTAGGATTCGGCGCAGGAGGAGGCGGATTCAGTGCTCGCACCAGCTCCGCCGGATATGGCGTAAACAGGGAGGCCGCGCCCAATGCCAGCACAGCCAGCAAACCCAGCTTAAACCAGGTAAGTGCTTTCTTAACTCTCTTACTCTTCCTTACACTCATATCGCGTTCTTATTCAGCGGGTACAGCACGGCGAGGGCGCGAGCTCATGACAAGGCGCAGCAGGCACAGCGGGGTATTGCGCACCAGGAATGCAGCCAAACGGATTTTCAACGACGGATAACAGCGCGGCTTGTTGCGCAGCACAGCCTTCAGGCCGGAGTCCACCACGCAGTCTACAGAGGTATAGAACCACTTGCGGAACGGCACTTCCTTCTTGCTCTTGCCGGTGCGGCGTGCCACATCGCCAAAGCCTGTATGGGACGGCCCGGGACAAACCGCCGTAACATGTACCGGAGTGTGAGCCAGCTCGATACGCAACGCCTCGCTGAAAGATGTCACAAACACCTTACTGGCAGCATACATGGCAAAATCCGGAATAGCCAGTTCCGCCGCAAGGGACGCTACATTGAGCACATAAGCCTGGTGTGCCTCCTGCATAGCCGGCAACATAGCGCGAGTGAGCTCCACAAGCGCGGTCATGTTCACCTCAATCATGCGGCGATTGCGCTCCGGCTCCGAGGAACAGAACTCACCATAATCCCCCAGACCGGCGTTGTTGATGAGCATCATCCACTCACTCCTCAGGTTTGCCAGATTCTTCAGCAACGTAGTACGGGCTGCTCCATCCGCCAGATCGCAGGGCAACACATCTACCTCGTAGCCATAACGGTTAGAGAGCTCAGTAGCCAGGGACTGCAACTTATCCTCACTGCGCGCAATAAGGACAAAGCGGTGCTTCTGCTCGCCAAACGTCCGGCGCAGATACTCGGCTGTGCGCAGGGCAAACGCGGCACCAAATCCCGATGACGCCCCCGTAATGACCACCGTTGAAAAACATGACATGCGCCTATCATCCCATGTTCACCCGCCGGTTGCAAGCATAAATTCAGCCAGCGAAAGCGCCTAACTTCTTTTTTTGCTGGAATTGCACAGTAAAACATGATATAAAAGGTCTCGTTATGGCAACACCTCCTTTTGTCTATCAGGAAATGTTCCCCATGGGGGAAGACACCACGAAGTACCGTCTGCTCACCAAGGACTACGTGAGTGTAAGTGAGTTTGAGGGCAAACCGATGCTGAAGGTTGAGCCCGAGGGTCTGCGTCTGCTGGCAGAGACCGCTTGGCACGATGTATCCTTCTACCTGCGCCCGGAGCACCTGCAGATGGTGCAGAGCATTCTCAGCGACCCCGAGGCCTCGGAGAACGACAAGAGTGTGGCTCTCACCATGCTGCGCAATGCCGAAGTAGCTGCTCTCGGCGTGCTGCCCCTCTGTCAGGACACCGGTACTGCCATCTGCGTAGGCAAGAAGGGCCAGCAGGTGTGGACCGGCTACAACGATGCCGAGTACATCTCCCGCGGTGCATACGATTGCTACACCAAGAACAACCTGCGCTACTCCCAGAACGTGGCGCTGGATATGTACAAGGAAATCAACACCCGCACCAACCTGCCCGCCCAGATTGACCTCTTTGCCACCGACCACGGCATGGAGTACGATTT
>JAFOZZ010000222.1 GCA_017390945.1 Akkermansia sp. | reverse complement strand
GTTGCAATTTTTCGGGTGAGTCATGGAAAACTCAAGAGTCGTTTTGAGTGTTTTGCGCAGAGCTTAGCATAAAAAACTTAGGCAATCACAAAGTCGAAGCTTGACATACTCTGCCTGTTTTTTATAATGGTGAAAGTATTTTATGGCCGTCCGATTCAGAACTCAGCAAGAGGTAAGTTCATATTTGCAGCAGGAGAACCGCCGCAAGCGCATGATTGCTATTGCCATGGCAGCTGGGTTAGTGCTGTTCCTGGGCTTGGTTTTCTGGTGTGTCAATGTATTCATCGCGGATAAGGAAATCCCTGCATTCGTTCTGTACAAGCCGGGTGAGGAGCAAGTACAGGAACGCCCTCAGAAGAAAGAGCTGCACAGTAATGTAAAGCCCTCCGCTCCCAAGCTCGACATGATTGTGGCTGACTCGGCTCAGGATACATCCTTCATGACGGATGTGGAGATTGATACTGAGGGGCTGAGCGTGGATGGCGATGCCCTTGGCGGTGGCTTGTCGGGTGATGGCCTGGGCGAAGGTATCGGCGAAGGTGGTGGTCCCGGCATGGGCTCCGGCGAGAAGACGGAGAATGCATTTGTGGGCCGCTTCTGGGATTTGAAGAAGACGGGCGCTGGTGCGGCCTCCAAGATGAAGGATGCTAAGTCCAACACTGCTGTTCTCGGGTTGCTGAGCCAGTTCTTCAATGGAAACTGGAACACCAGCATGTTCTCCTCCTACTTTGAGTCCAAGACCCGCCTCTATACGTCATGCTTCTACCTGCCTTGCTGTCTGGACCATGAGGCATCGAATGCCTACGACCCCAAGGGCAAGATGGGGCTCAAGCCCAGCCGCTGGGTTGCTTTGTATCGCGCCCAGGTGCAGGCTCCCAAGACGGGGCGTTTCCGCTTTATCGGCGTAGCTGATACGGTGATGGCTGTACGTTTCAACAACCGCAACGTACTGGCTTGCGGTCTGCATGACCTGAAGGCAAACTCCTGGGGCGCATTCACTTGGGATGAGGGGCGCAATGAGTCCGCCCTGGCAGGACGCGAGATTATTGCGTATGATTCCTGCGAGTTCTGGAATCAGCAGATGGGTGGCTTCGTCGCGGGTGAACCCTTCGATGTGAAGGAAGGCGAGTGGTACGAAATGCAGGTGCTGGTGTCCGAAATCGGTGGCGGTAATTTCGGCTTCTGCTTGTTGGTGGATGACCTGAGCGAGAAGGCTATGAAAGCCACGGAGGATGGCAAGCCCATGTTCCAGCTGTTCCGCACGAACTTTGTTGCGCCCGAGGCAGCTGCTGTTTACGAGCAGATTAAGTATAAGGACGAAGGCGTGATGGTGGATCCGCCCTACGACCCGGACAGTATGCTGTGGGTTGCTCGCCCGATGAAGGGCGGTGATAAGGGAAAATAAGCTCTGTCACGATTTAGAGTTGGCAAGCAAGCATGATTGTGGTATAAGAGCCTCAACTTTTTGCCGAATCCTGAGCGAATCCATACGATAATGACAACACACTGTAAAAGAGTACTGAAAACGGGCAGTCAGCTGGCTTTGCTGGCTCTGGCAACTTGTGCACTTACCTCCTGCTCGATGTTGGTGAATACGGTGAGGTCCATTATCGCGCTGCCTTTTCAGGTTTTTAACTCAGTTATGTAAGACAATGACTATGAGCTGCCGTCATTTTTACTCCCTGCTGCTGGCGCTGTGTTGCCTGTTGTTGGCATCCTGCCAGTACACCTATGTGAGCGGCAAGAGCCTCGGTCTGCGCGATTATCCTGATTCTGTGGTACATATCAATCAGGTGGATCCGGCTTACCGCGGATATTTTGCCTCCCAGCATGGCTCCAGCTATTCGCTCCGCGACCAGCGCAAGGCCTTTACGCAGGCTCGTGAAACAGCTCGTACTCCTGTGTCGGAGTCCGGTTATCGTCCTGCCGCTTCCTCCTCTCGCCGCGCTGTCAGCTCCCGCCGAGTGGTGGCACGCCGTGGCCGTACTACGGTTTCCCGCGGTCGTGCAACTGTCAGCCGTGGTAAGAAAACTGCTGTGAGCAAGAAGAAGCCTGTTGCATCTAAAAAGAAGGCAGCAGCTCCTAAAAAGAAGGCAGCAGCTCCTAAGAAGAAAGCCGCAGGCAAGAAGCCGGCTGCTCGTCGTCGCCGCTAAGTTTTATGGAATCATTACCCCCGACTACCCTCCCTACATTCTCGCGTGCAGCTAGTGGCGCTCCCGCGACCGAGCCGGACGTGCAGGGGATTCCGGCTGTGCTGGTATGGGCCTTGGGGGGTATGGCTGTGCTCATGTGCCTGGTGGCTGTCGGCATAGGCTTAGGCTGCTACTGGAGCGAGCTGCATATGGCGGTGAAGGTGACGAGCCTGTTGCTTGTGCCGGCCATGTTGTGGACTGGCTATGCTGTGGCATCGAACCGCGGCTTTCATTCGGCAGAGGTGATGGCGGTGTTTATCTGCCTGACCTGGCTGGTGGTACTCGTGCTGGTACAGTGCTGCATATATGCTTTGCCGCTGTGGCAGATGGGCTTGTTATACGTGCTGGGGCTGCTTGTGCTGCCACTGGTGCATCCGTGGCGCTCGGCCATGCTGGCGCTGGGTGTAGGCTGTATGGGCGAGCTGGGGCTCTTGTGGTGGGCTGCCGCCGGACAGGGCGCTGAACTGAGCTATGAAGGCGTGTGGATGTGTCTGCTTTCTTCGCTGATGCTCTGGTCGTTAGGTGGTGTGTGGTGCCGCTTGTCGAAGCGCAATGGCTATGCCGGTTTTGGTCGATTGGGCTCCATTTGCTTTGCTCTGTTTCTGGGCGCTTTTTATGCGCTGATTATTTTGCCGGGCATTCTGATGCCGGTGAGCTCACACCTGGGGATAGCCGAGTGTGCGTGTCTGACGGCTCTGTGGGTGTTGCCCTTGCTGCTGGGGTTGCCCTTGCACATGCGCTTTGCCCGGCAGCAACATTGCGCCGTTTTTTCTCAGGCCTTGCTGGCGTTTGGCGGGCTATCGCTATTAGCCGTGCCGCTGGTTGTTCTGCTCAATCTGCCGTTGCTCTCCGCTGGTCTGGCCTTTGTGTATGCAGCCAGTATTGTGTACTATGGGGCAAATTACAAGTGTCCGTGGCTGGTGTTGGCAGGTTGTGTGGCGTTCTTCCTGTCCTCGTTCTGCATCCCCTTGCTTCTGGGCGTGAACCCGCTGGGGAGTGCTGTGATTCTGCTGATGCTGGGTGGCATCTTCCTGTACGCTGCGTTCTACCTCAGCGCACGCCGCCGCCGCTTGCTGGCCATGGTACAGGTGGCTCGCTGCAAGCAGCAACAGGATAAGCCGGTGGAGCCTTAATCCCAGGCGGTCATCTCGCGGAATGTCTCCATGCGGCGAGCTAGTTCTTCGCGCGTGAGCGCAAACAGGGAGACTGTGCCGAACTTTTCGCACACCGCCGCTGCGACTACTGTGGCCATGGCCACGCCGCGCTTCATGTCCTCCCAGCTCGGGTTGCCGCCATTGAGGCAGTGAGTCAGGTAGCCAGCCAGAGCTCCCATGTAGGAGTCGCCCGCTCCTGTCGGATCCACCGGATTGACCAGCGGCCAGGCCGGACAGCGGAATAATTTGATGTCACCCTCCGGGGTGCGGTGGAACAGGGTGGAGCCTGCGCTGCCGTGCTTCACAATGGCGTAACGAGGCCCGGCTTCCAGTATTTTGTAGCCTGCCTCCAAGCTGTCCTCCGTTCCGGCGTATTCCCGGGCCTCCTCATCATTCATGAGTGCCAGGTCTACCGTTTCCAGCAGTTTGTGGGTATACTCGCGTTCGCGGATAATCCAGCTCTTCATGAAATCCGCCATGCGGAAAGTAGCGTCCGTGCACTGTGTGAGCATGCGGTGCTGCAAGGGCGGGGTAACATTCGTGGCAACGGCCAGAGTACAGCTTCGGAGCGCGTCCGGAAGCTGCATTTCCCAGTGTTCCTGCACGCCTTCAATCGTACTGACCGTGGTACGGTTGTTCATGTCGTCCTCATATTGTCCGGTCCAGGCGAAGGTCTGCCCCTCCTGTTCCTCGACATAGCGCATGCTTACGCCTCGGGCTTCCATCGCCAGGCGGTACTTGTTGTCGAAATCCGTGCCGACGACGCCCACCAGCGCCATGTCCGATGTCACCAGTCGCGCAGCCAGTGCCGCGTATATACCGCTGCCTCCCAGTACGGAGTTGGCCCGCCCGGCCGGGGTTATCAGAGTGTCGATGGCAATGGTGCCGTAGATTAGTGCTTTGTCGCTCATGTGAAAAGGGGTAATTCGCCTTGTATTGCTTGTGTTGCAACTAGAGGTGGTAAAACGTCAGAATGGTGAGGCTGCTCTTGAGATGTCAGTGCTTCCGGTTGGGCTATTTCTTGTTCGCTTGGTTCTGCAGTGGGCTGCATCATGGCGCGCAATTGCTCCTCGTCAATGACAGGAACGCTGTGTTTCTCCGCTTCTTTTCGTTTCTTTCCGCCTCCTTCGCCTGCTACTAAATAGCTGGTGTTTTTGGTGACACTGCCGGTAACTTTACCTCCGGCGGCTTCAATCTGTTTAGCGATGATGGGGCGAGGCTCGCTCAGAGAACCGGTCAACACAAATGTAAGCCCGCTCAGAATGCCTGCCGGCGCCTTTGCTGCCTCTTCCGGCGATATGTAAGAGGCTGATTTCGGGTTAATACCAAGCTCTTGCAGTTTATTTATCACCTCTTGCCCGGAACGCGATGAGAAAAAGCTATGGAACTTGCATACGGACTCATCTCCCAATGGGTTGTTGAGGGTATAGGATGTTTTGGTTGCACCCTCTGTGAGAGTATAATGCTCTTTTCCTTTTTTGGTGACGGCGAATGACCATTTCGCTGCTATTTCGGGAATAGCCGGGCTAAACTCTGCTTGCAGTTGGGTGAGTTTATCGTCATTGTTTTTGACGGCTGCTTCAAAAGCCGCGAATTGTTCTGCGTTACATGCCTTAAAGTTCGCTTTGACTGTAGCTTTGAGTTTTGTGATTTCCTTATTTTTCTCGCGGGGTATCGTACTATTTTGCGGCAATGACGACACGATAGATTTATATTGCTCGTATTCTATAGGTGCATACTGCTTTGCGTGTATTTCCCAGAACTTATCTTGTAATTCGTGGCGTTCGCGTGTGACTTCCAGTTGTTCAGGCAAGAGCAACTTCTCAATATCTATGTTTCTACGCTTGATGTTTGGACTGAGATAGTTGTATTTTTTTATCCACGGAATGAATTCTGCCATCGCTTGAATTTTTGAATCCGACAGCATCAGGCTAAACGATTCATACTGCTTTGCCCATGCTTGTGCCGTGGTGACGCCAATGGAGGGTATCCCGAACGCGGTGAGCCAGCGGTCGAGGGGGAGTGTGCGGGCGCGGTTGAGGGCGTCGAGCGCTTTGGCTGCGTTTTTCTCGCCAAAGCGGCGTGGCTCGTCATCGGTGCCGAGGTTGAGGTCTCCGAGTTTCTCGACCGAGAGGGAGAAGAGGTCGAGAGGAGAAGAGATGTAGTTGTTTCGAACTAATGCCTCTGCTACTGTTCCACCCAGATTTTCTACATCCAGCGCCTCACGCTTGCAGAAATAGGTGGTGCGCATGGCAGCCTGGGCGGTGCAGGTGAAGTTGGTACAGCGCCAGGCAACCTGGCCTTCCTCCTGCGAGATGGGCTCGCCGCAGCAGGGGCAGACGCCGCCCACGGCATCATAGAGGCTGTAGGGCTGGGCATTGGCGGGGCGCTTGGATTTGTTGACCTGGACGACAGCGGGGATGATTTCGCCGGATTTTTCGACGAGCACGGTATCGCCGATGCGGATGTCCTTGCGGGCGATTTCGTCCTGATTGTGCAGGGTGGCACGCGATACGGTGGTGCCGGAGAGCGGCACGGGCTCCAGCTCTGCTACTGGGGTGAGCACGCCGGTGCGGCCTACCTGGATGGTGATGGCGCGTAGGATGGTCTCCTTCTGCTCCGGCAGATACTTGAAGGCCGCAGCCCAGCGCGGGGCGCGGGCGGTGGAGCCGAGGGATTCGCGCAGCGCGAAGTCGGACAGCTTGATAACGGCGCCATCGGTGCCGTAGCCGAGGTCGTGGCGCAGGGTGTTGATATCCTGCACGGCCTGTCGCACAGCTGCAAGCCCCTCGGCGCGAATGATGGGAGCATTGCACGGAATGCCCATGCGCTGGAGCAGGGCTTCAAAATCATCCGCAGAGTGCATGGGCTCGCCCTCGTATTCGCCAATGCCGTGTGCCAGGAAGGCGAGCGGTCGGGCAGCTACTTCTTCCACATCCAGCAATTTGATGGTACCGGCAGTGGCGTTGCGCGGGTTGGCCAGGGCGGGCAGACCCTCGGCATCGCGCAGTTCGTTCAGGCGGTTGAAGTCGGCAAAGGGCATGTAGACCTCGCCGCGAACCTCCAGCACACTGGGTGCGCCCTCCGGGAGCTGGCGCGGGATGCTCTTGATGGTCAGAATGTTGGCTGTGATGTCATCGCCCGTGGTGCCATCGCCTCGCGTGGCGGCGTAGGCCAGGCGCCCATCGCGGTACATGAGGGTGACGGCGCAGCCATCGATTTTCGGCTCAATGACGACCTGCGGGGTATCTTGCCCCAGGCTGCGGCTGAGGCGGTTGTAGAAGTCGATGAGCTCGGCATCCGTATCCCCCTGGCCGGGCTTGTGCTCGAAAATGTCGTCGATACTCTGCATGGGGCGCGGGTGCGTTACCTTGCGGAAGCCTTCCGTCAGGTCGTTGCCGACTCGCTGGGTGGGGGAGGAGGGGGTAATGAACTCGGGGTGTGCGGCTTCCAGCTCTTCGAGCTCGCGGTACAGCGCATCGTACTGAGCATCTGTAATCTCAGGGGTGGCCTGAGCGTAGTAGAGCTCGTTGTTGTGGTTGATGATGGAGCAGAGCTCCTTGTAACGCGTTTCAGCGGAGTCCATAAGCCTTGAGAATGGTGTTGCTGTTGTTGGGGGCAGGGTGGTCAAACTGCCTGAGCTGGGTGCCGGAGAGCTCACGAAGGAGGGCTACGGCTTGTTCCCACCCGCGGGAGAGGTGCTCCGGGGAGTGGGCGTCGGAATCAATAACGATGGGGATGCGGCGCTGGAGCAGCTCGCGCAGCAGCGGAGTGGTGGGGTACTGCTCGGCGCAGCGCTTGTGCCAGCCGGCAGTGTTGATTTCCACGGCCATGCCGCTCTCCTGCAGGGCATCGAGCGCCGGAGTATAGAAGCGCATCAGGTCGCCCTCCGGGATGTGCCCCCAGATTTTCACGAGGTCGATGTGGCCCACGATGTCGAACAGACCGCTCCTGACCATAGAGGTGATGGCCTGCCAGTAGAGGTGCCAGTCCTCCTCAACGCTGTCGGTAATGCTGGTTTCGGCGTAGAGCGAGTCGTCCACCGACTTGTGGCGGAAAATGTAGTGTACGGAGCCGATGAGGTAGTCCCAGTTGTGGCGGCGGCGCAGCTCTGTAATCCACGGTGCAATATCGGGCAGCCAGTCGCACTCCAGCCCACTGAGGATTTGCAGCTGATTGCCGGCGGCGGCACGCGCCTGCTCAATCCAGTCGAAGTAGCGCGGCAGGTCGCTGCAAAGCATGCGCCACTCGTCGTATGGCTCCTGCTCGGGGGGCATGGGGGCGTGGTCTGCTACGCCGTAGGTAGTAAGCCCCAGCGCCAGAGCTTGCTGCACAAAGGCTTGCGGGGTGCCCTCGGCGTGCTGGCAGAGGGGTGTGTGAGTATGGTAGTCTGTGCGCTGCATGGGGGGATTGAGAGTGTGGCGTGTGTCGCGGAATTCTACTGTTTACCGGGGCTGATGTCAAGGTTATACTCCGCTATCGCTGCAGAGCATTTCGAGGGCTTTGCCGGCCATCATGAAGCCGAAGGTGCCGGTGATGTGGGTGGCTGAGCCAAAGCCGGAGGCACAGCCAATGCCGCCTTTCTGCCCCTCCGGACGCTCGCAGCTCACGCCGCCATCGCAGGTGGGGAATACAGGGCGCTCCGAGGAGTACACGCAGGGGATGCCAATTTCCGGGCAGCGGTCGTACAGCGGGAAATCGTAGTCCCGGCGCAGGTTCTTTCGCAGCTGGGAGAGCATGTTGTCGCCGCAGGTGCGAGCGAGGTCGGCCATGGCGATGCGTGAGGCATCGGTGCGTCCGCCCGCGCCGCCGCAGGTGACGAGGCGGATGCCGCGGCGGTGACATTCGGCTATGAGGTGGGTTTTCGGGCGCATGGCGTCGATGGCGTCGATGACGACATCGGGCTGCGTGTCGAACAGGCGCTCCGGCGCCGATACGGTGTAGAAGGACACGAGGGGTTCAACGCGGATGGCGGGATTGATGAGCTGGAGTCGCTCGGCCATGGCCTCCACCTTCATGCGGCCATAGTTGCCCTGTACAGCGTGAATCTGGCGGTTGGTGTTGGTGATGCACAGGTCATCCATATCTTGCAGGATGATGGTGCCGACACCGCTGCGGGCTAGAGCTTCCGCGGCCCATGAGCCTACACCGCCGATGCCGACCACAGCCACGCGTGCTGCGGCAAGGCGTTCTGCTCCTTTCAACCCATACAGGCGGGCAATGCCGCCAAATCGTTCCTCATCTATCATAATCTCTGTTGAATGCTTGTATGCTTACGGCTTTGCCGGTGGCAGGGTCGATATCGACAATGGCACCGCTGACGCGCACCGGCCAGCCAGCTACGGGTAATTTGCAGGGCATGGAACGGGTGCAGCCATAGAGCACTCCCGCCGGTTCGCGGCCAATGATGCCATCTCGCGGTCCGCACATGCCGACATCCGTCAGTGCGGCAGTGCCGCCGGGGAGGATGCGGGCATCTGCCGTCTGCACATGGGTGTGGGAGCCCAGTACGGCGCTCACGACGCCATCCAGGTGATGCGCCATGGCGATTTTCTCGCTGGTGGTTTCGGCGTGCATGTCGACCAGCACGGCCTGTGCTCCTTCCGCACGCAGTCGCTGCGCCTCCTCCATGCCGGTGGTGAAGGGATTTTCCGGCCCCGGTGCCATGAAGGTTCGCCCTCGCAGGTTGAGCACGGCGGCTTTGCCCTGCGGGGTATCAATGGTAATGCTGCCTTTGCCCGGGGTGTCGGGCTGGAGGTTGTGGGGGCGCAGAACGCGGGGCTCGCAGTCTATCCACCCAACGAGGTCTTGCTGATCCCACACGTGGTCGCCCAGGGTGATGACGTCCACCCCATTATCAAAGAACTCGTTGCACAGGCGCGGGGTGATGCCGCGGCCGCCAGCCGCGTTTTCGCCATTCACAACAATGAGAGCAGGGGTGTACTCTGCTCTCAGCTCAGGTATAGCGCGGTACAGGGCAAGCCGCCCCGGCTCGCCCACGACATCGCCGATGAAAATCAACCTCATACGCTCGCTCTGGGGCCGCAGGGAACAACCGTGACTGGGATTTTTGCGGCGCGCACGAGCTTCTCAGCTGTGTTGCCCAGCAAGAGGGAGGAAATGAGGGAGTGGTGGCGGTTGCCGATGACAAGAATGTCTATCTTATGACGGCGGCAGAAGTCGTGCACGCATTCCACGATGTCGTCCGCTTCCTCGGCCTTGCCGTAGATGGGGATGCCCCATTCGTTGCTGATGCTTTCTGCTAACAGTTGAGCGCGCTTGTTTGCCATGGTTACGACCGTGGAGGTCTGGTCCATTTCCTCCATAACAGGCATGGCTGAGAAGCCACCCAGCATGTCATCCGCCGCCATGCTGCCGGCGGCATCCATCATGCAGGGTTCCACCGCGTGCAGCAAGTACATCTTGCCGCCGCACTTCTTTACCATGTCGGCAGTGAAGTCGAGCACGGGTTTGCCTTCTTCCGAAAAATCTGTTGCTGCGAGTATTCTTACCATATCGTCATATTAGCAGTATTTCATCTGCAAGCCAAGAAGAAAATGAGCAAAAACCGCAGCTTTCTTACGGCTGCGGTTTGAAATGCCAGATGAGGGGGAAAATCAGGAGATTTCGATAACGGGCTCGTCCTCCTCGTCCTCGTAGGACTCGTAGTCTTCCTCGTCGCCTTCCTCGGTGTCCTCCGTCGGCTCCTCAGTGTCCAGCTCCTCCTGCTCGCTTTCCTGAATGCGCTTGAGCAGCGCCTCCGGGTCGGCGTACTCCTTCTCGAGGATTTCGAGGGCCTGAGCCTTCTCTGCCTCGGGGTAGCAGTAGTTGATGAGCTTGGTGAAGAGTGTCTTGGTCTTCAGAACGTCCTCGACTGTATGGAAGCCGGCGGCCTGAATCTGCTGCATTTCCTCCAGCAGAATCTGTACCATGTGGGGCTGAATCCAGTTCTGAACACCTGCGTTTTCTTTTTCGCACAGGCCTTTCAGGTACTCAAGCTTCTGGTCGGTGGAGGTCATGGGCTCGAGCTCCTTGCGGATTTCGGCGATGCGGGCGTAATCGGCCTCCGTCAGAGCGGGGGCGGCTTCAGACTCTTCATCATCGAGCTCGGCTTCGGTAGCGGCCTCCTGCTCAGCGCGGGCATCGAGCACCTGCTGGAGCAGAGCGGCGGGGTCGCTGAAGCGTTGCTCGATTTCCTCGATGGCAGCCTTCTTGTCATCCTCATTATCCATCATGGCAACCATTTGCAGGGCAATGTCCTTGGCCTTCATGACGTCCGCCTCCGTCTGAGCGGTGAGGTAAATCTGATTGAGCATTTCGTTGAGGACAGCAGCCTTTACCGCGCGCAGAAGGCGCTTGGTGTCGGCGTGCAGCTCTTTCTCCAGATTGGCATTGAGAAGCTCAATGAGAGCCTCGGGCTGATTCTCCAGCGCCCGGAGGTCGGTTTCGATAGCCTGCCACTCCTGAATGGCCTCGGCGGCGAAGCCTGTGACGCTATCGGGGGCATCGGGTGCCTCGCTGATGGTGGCGGTTTCGGGAGCGACGGCGGGAGTCTGTTCCGGCTCCTGTGCTGTAGCAGGCAGCACCAAGGCTGCCAAGCTCAGGCTGGAAAGAAAATGGGTGATTTTCATATTGATTTAGCGTTTCTGTTTGCGGGCTGCTTTAATCTGCTCGAGAATAGCCTCGGGGTTGGAGAACTGCTGGTCGATACGAGCCTGCTCCTCTTTGCGCTGTGCTTCGGGAAGACCGGTAAGCATTTCGTACATGAGAGCCTTAATGGCAGCAACGTCTTCTACGCTGTCGGCGGTATCGCAGATGTTCTGGATTTTTTTGCTGATAATCATCATTCTCAGCTGCAGAACATTGTTGAGGTTAGCGCCGGTTACCTTGGGCTGAGCCTCATTGAGAAGCTGCATCATCTTGTCCATGTCGCGGCCATTCTTCTGCAGGTCGGCCTCCAGCTGAGCCATAACGGCGGCTTCCTGAGCGATGCTCTGAATGCCGGTGACGTTCTCGGTGTCGAGCTCAGCGATTTCCTTCTGCATGTCTTCGGCGAGGGGCTGCATTTCACCGGGCAGGGACTTGTACACCTCCATGAGGAGCTTGGCACGGTCGATACCCTGCAGCTTGGCAGCAGCGGCCAAGCGCTCACCATTAGCCAGAGCGGCGTCGAGCGGAGCCTTGGTAGCAGCAAGGGAAGGCTGACCACCCACAAAACCGCCGAGTACCTTGTTGTCGGCATTCAGTACCATGATGGTGGGGAAGCCGCTTACCTTGTACTGCTGGCAGATGGTCTGATTCTTCTGATAGTTCTCGGCGCCACCAACGCGCTTTACATCGCGGGGGACATCGATTTCCACCAGCACGAACTTGTCGGCGGCATAGGCCTCGAACTCAGGGGTATCGAACACCTGTTTCTTGAGGCGGATGCAGTAGCCGCACCAGTCGGAGCCAGTGAAGTCAACGAGGACGGCTTTGTTCTCAGCGGCGGCCTTTGTTCTGGCTGCATCGAGGTCGGTCATCCATTCAGCTGCGAATGCCGGCACCACAAGGGCTGCCAGCCCGGCCATAAACATGTTCTTGAACATGGCTCTATTGTGACGCGTTATGCCTGCGATTGCAAGGCAGAATTGTGCCATACCGGAATTGGTTTTGATTGACTTTCCGGCGGAATGTGTCAGAATAGACCGCGAGATGAGCACATTCACGAGCAGATTTGGCTATTTCAGATTGGCAGCAGCTGTGCCGCGCGTGCGCGTGGCCGATGTGGAGTTCAATACAACGGAGCTGATTGCCGCCGCACGCGAGGCGGCGGAGCAGGGAGCTGCGGTGGTGGTTTTCCCGGAGTTGTGTATCACGTCTGCCAGTTGTGCTGATTTGTTCTTTCAGCCTGCGCTCCTGAAAGCCGCTCAGGACGCGCTGTGCCGATTTATCCGTGAGACGGTGACGCTGCCGATTGTGTCGGTGGTCGGCCTGCCCCTGCTGCTGGATAACAAGCTGTTCAACGTGGCTGCTGTGGTGCAGGGTGGTGTGGTGCGTGGTTTTGTGCCTAAGAGCTTTATCCCCAATAAGCGCGAGAGCTATGAGCGCCGCCAGTTCAGCCCGGCGTCGATGCTGACTTGCTCGGACGTTGAGCTGAGTGGCTTCCCCTTCCGTGTGTCTATCGGCACGAACTTGATTTTCAAGCTGAATAATGAGTTGCAGTTTGGTATCGAAATTGGCGATGATGCCGGGGCGCTGCTTCCTCCGTCTACTCGCCTGGTGATGCAGGGCGCTAATGTTATTCTGAATCCCGCCGCGGCTATGACGCTGGCTGGCAGAAACGATTACACCCGCAATCTGGTGACAAGCCGCAGCGGCAGCTGCGTGGCTGCATACGTGCATGCCGGGGCCGGTGTGGGTGAGAGTACGCAGGATGGTGTATGTGGCGGCGCTGCTTACATTGCCGTAAATGGTCGCCTGGCTGCGCAGAACAAGCCGTTCAGCCGCGAGCTCAGTGTGGTGTATGCCGATGTGGATATACAGCGCCTGAATGCAGCTCGCCTGAGCGAGACCTCTTTCAACGATAATGTGTTACCGGCTGATTGCCCGGCTCCCCAGCGCGTCAGCATGCTTGTGAAGCTGCCGCCTTGTGATTGGCGCTATGCAGACATACCGTCGCGTCCGTTTGTGCCGGCGCCGGAGGTGGCTGCGGAGCGTTGTGAGGAGATTCTTAATATTCAGGCGGCTGCTCTGGCCAAGC
Source organism: Akkermansia sp. (assembly GCA_017390945.1). Taxonomy (GTDB): domain Bacteria; phylum Verrucomicrobiota; class Verrucomicrobiia; order Verrucomicrobiales; family Akkermansiaceae; genus Akkermansia. The sequence goes on along the minus strand of JAFOZZ010000222.1, from coordinate 3,098 downwards.
GCATTGAGTGTGCCTATGCCAAGACGCTGGTGATTGGTGTATCGGGCGGTCTGGATAGTACGCTGGCGCTGCTGGTGTGCGACCGCGCCTGCAAGCTGCTGGGGCGCAGCAATGACTGTATACTGGCTATCACGATGCCGGGCTTCGGAACAACGGGACGCACGTACAACAATGCCGTGAAGATGATTCAGCTGCTGGGCTGTACCTTTAAGGAGGTGAATATTAAGGAGGCCTGTCTGCTGCATTTCAAAGACCTGGATTTCGACCCGGCACTGCGTACGAATACCTACGAGAACGTACAGGCGCGTGAGCGTACCAAGCTGCTGATGAACCTGGCCAACAAGACTGGCGGTATGGTCGTAGGCACGGGCGACCTCTCCGAGATTGCGCTGGGCTGGGCTACATACAATGGTGACCACATGAGCATGTACGGAGTGAACTGCTCCATTCCCAAATCCCTCATCCGTTGTCTGATTGAGTACGCTGCCACCAAGGCTGAGCCCGAGCTGGCGGAGGTGCTGCGCGATGTGAATGCCACGCCAGTGAGCCCTGAGCTGCTGCCGCCCTCCGATGATGGTAAGATTGACCAGAAGACGGAGGAAATTCTCGGGCCGTATGACCTGCACGATTTCTTCCTCTACCACTTCATCAAATACGGCGCCGAGCCGGACAAACTGCGTGCTCTTGCACTGCATGCCTTTGCCGGTGAATATGATGAGGAGTTGGTGGAAAAGACGCTGCGTACTTTCCTGCGCCGCTTCTTTACCCAGCAGTTTAAGCGCACCTGCGTGCCGGATGGCCCCAAGGTGGGGACGATTGCGCTCTCGCCGCGTGGTGATTGGCGCATGCCCACCGATGTGTGCGGTGCGCTGTGGATGAAGGATTGAGCTTTCTGCTCAGGCCAGTAACTGCACCGCGATTTCGTCTGCGAGCAAGCGCCCTTGCAGGGTGAGCAGCAGGCGCCCATCGGCGGTGAGGGTGGCAAGGCCCTCTTGTTGGAGCATGTCGACGAGCCCGGCATCCTGCTCGCGCAGGAGTTCGGGCGGCAGCCCTTCATCCGTACGCAGGCGCAAGCCGAGCAGCTCGGTGCGGCGGTCAGCAGGGGTGATGGTTTCCTGAGTGAACTCCGGCATGCGGCCTGCTTTCAGCGCGGCTGTGTAGGCGGCGGTGTCTTCCGTATTGCGGTAGCGTGTGCCGCAGATGGTGCCATAGGCACCCGGCCCCAGGCCGTAATAATCCTCGCCGCGCCAGCAGGCGAGGTTGTGGTGGGAGATTTTACCATCGCGGGCGAAATTGGATATTTCGTAATGGCGGTAGCCGGCGCCCGTCAGGATTTCATCTGCCATGGTGAACATGGCAACGTCCGTGTCCTCGTCGTTGGCATCGGCGCCGAATGCCTCGAAGAAAGCGGTGTCTTCCTCGTAGGTGAGGTTGTAGGTGGAAATGTGGTCGGGGGATTGGGATACAGCGCATTCGAGGGTGTGGCGCCACTGGTTGAGCGTTTGCCCCGGCAGGGAGAACATGAGGTCAATATTCACCTGCGGAATGCCTGCGGTGCGGAGCATGGCAACGCTCTGCTCTATCTGCTGCGGGGTGTGGGTGCGGCCGAGTGTCTTCAGCAGCTCAGGCTCGAAGCTTTGCGCCCCAAGGGATACGCGTGTGATGCCCAGGCGTGCCCATTGCTCAGCCTTGGCGGCGGTGAAGGTCGCGGGGTTGCTCTCGAAGCTCCACTCCTTGACGTGGGAGAAGTCCACCGTTTCTTTCAGCCCCTCTACCAGAATGTCGAGGTGCTTGGGGGAGAGCAGGCTGGGGGTGCCACCTCCAAAATAGATAGTCTGCGGCGCATAGCCCTGCGGCAGGCGCAGCTTTGCTTCCTGTGCAACGGCACGCACGAAGCCTTCCAAATCGCTGCGACCCAGCATGTGCTTGTAAAAGGCACAGTAGGGGCAGATGCGCAGGCAGAATGGGATGTGAACGTAGAGGTGCAAGGGAAGAGCGGGTTATTAAAAAGGAGCCGGGGTTTTCGCCGCCGGCTCCCTGTTTTTGAAATGTTGTTCGTCAACCCTCAGCTTTACAGCTCAGCAGCAGCGGGGGTGTCAAGGAAGTACTTGGCGTCCGGGTGCTTCTGCAGGTAGGAAGCAGCAACGTCCACGGTCACGGGGCCGTTGATGGCCTTGTTCACGATGGAGGCCTTCTTCTCGCCCCAGGCCATCAGGCGAACCTTCTTGGCGGCCATGATGGTAGCCACACCCATGGTGATGGCGGTGCAGGGTACGTTCTCGAAGCCACCGAAAGCGGGAGCTGCGTCGGTCTTGGTCAGGTCGTCGAGGTGTACCTGGCGGGTGATGGTGGTGTCATCGGAGCCGGGCTCGTTGAAACCAATGTGACCGGTACGGCCGATGCCGAGAATCTGGAGGTCCAGACCGCCGCAAGCCTTGATCTTGTCCTCATAGGCCTGGCAGTGGGCGGGAATCTCCTCCGGAGCCAGCGTGCCGCAGGGCAGGTTGATGTTCTCGGCGGGGATGTCGATGTGGTTGAACAGGTTGGTGTGCATGAAGTACCAGTAGGACTCCACGTGGTCGTGGGGCAGACCGGTGTATTCATCCAGGTTGAAGGTCGTTACGTTCTTGAAGGAAAGACCCTCCTCCTTGTGCAGACGGATAAGCTCTGCATAGAAAGGCAGGGGGGTAGCACCGGTGGCAAGACCAAGTACAACACCCTTACCCTCGGCAGCGCGGCTGCGGATGAGCTCAGCAACTTCTGCGGCGAGCTTCTTCGCGGCAGCCTGCGGTGTATCGAAAACTTCGTATGTCATAGCAACGTTATTCTAGTACCATGAGCCCTGAAAATCAACCCTAAAATGTAAAAGTACAAAAAAAATTAACTTTTTTTGAAAATTTGCTTGCATTGTCGGTTCGTTCGTGATAAACTGCCCCCGCACACAGCATCTGCCGCTGTAGCTCAGGGGTAGAGCAACGCATTCGTAATGCGTGGGTCGTCAGTTCAAATCTGACCAGCGGCTTAAGCTCTCCCTCCCGAGGGCGTAACAGGTGCCGGGTGCTTACAGACAAAGTGCCTCCTTAGCTCAGTTGGTAGAG
>JAFOZZ010000221.1 GCA_017390945.1 Akkermansia sp. | reverse complement strand
TCCTTCATCCCTGAGACGTACTACGAGGTTCGCGCCTCCTTCAAGTCGCAGGCCGGCAGCTATGAGGGCCGCTGGTTCGACCCGGAGTGGAAGAAGGACGAAACCGCCCCGCAACGCACCCGCGAGCGTTTGTGGGATGCCGCCACCGCCGCCGCTATTGCCACCCGCTGCGAAGGCCGCCCTGCCACGGTAAAGGAGACCAAGAAGCCTGTTTCCATCCCCGCCCCCCTGCTTTTCGACCTGACCTCCCTGCAGAAGGAAGCCAGCAATCGCTTCGGTTTCTCTGCCAGCCGCACGCTGCAAATTGCGCAGGAATGCTACGAAAAGCACAAGGTGCTGACCTACCCGCGTACTGACTCCAAGTTCCTGCCGGATGATTACCTGAAGATTGCCACCCGCACCGTAGCCGCCATTGGCGAGTCCCTGCCCGAGCTCACCCCCTTCACCACGGATATTCTGGACAATCACCGCATTCGTCCCAGCAAGCGCGTGTTCGACAGCAGCAAGGTAAGCGACCACTTCGCCATCATCCCCACCGGCAAGTTCGTTCCCCTCAGTGGCGACGCCGCCCGCATTTTCAACCTCGTGGTACAGCGATTCCTCGGCGTCTTCATGCCCAATGCCGAGTACGAGGACACCGACCGCACCACCATCGTTACCAGCCCGGGTGCCAAAGACCACTTCTACACTCATGGCCGCGTGCTGCTCAAGGCCGGCTGGAAAGCCCTCTCCGCCACTCCCGGTGCGCGTAAGAAGGATGAGCTCTGCTCCGTGGCTCCCGGCGAGCAGGTGCAGACCACCCAGGCTGCCGCAATGGAAGACCGCACCAAGGCTCCGGCCGCCTACACGGAAGCCACCCTGCTCACCGCCATGGAAACCGCCGGTAAGCTGGTGGAGGATGAAGAACTGGCCTACGCCATGAAAGAGCGCGGCCTCGGCACCCCCGCCACCCGCGCCGCCATCATCGAGGGTCTGCTCACCCAGGAGTACATCGCCCGCGATGGCAAGGACCTCGTCGCCACACGCCGCGGTATCGACCTCATCGACCTGCTCTGCAAAATCGGCCTGAGCACCCTTTCCAGCCCCGAGCTCACCGGCGAATGGGAGTACCGCCTCAAGCTCATGGAAAGCGGCAAACTGGGTCGCGATGCCTTCATGAAAGACATCCGCACCTACACCACCGACATCGTGGAGTGCGTGCGCGATTACATGCAGAACGGCAAGAATCCGGATCTGACAGTAGCCTGTCCGGCCTGCGGCCACAGCCCGCTCAGCAGCCGTATCGATGCCATATCCTGCACCGCCTGTAAGTTCCGCCTGCGCCGTGTACACGCCGGCCTGTGCCTGGGCGATGACCTGATGAGCCAGCTCATCACCAACCGCGAGCTGCCGGTCATGGAGGGCTTCCGCTCCAAATTCGGCAAGCCGTTCAAGGCAGGCCTGCGCCTCCTCTCCCCCGAAAAGGAAGGCGGTGCCTGGAAAGCCGAGTTCTACTTCGATGACGAGAAGGCTGAGACCGCACCGTCCGAGGGCATCCAGACCAGCCTCGGCAAGGTATTGGTGAAAGACCAGGGCGAGCTTTCCCTGCTGGAGAACGACAAGCAATGGACAGTGCCGGATTTCAAGCAGAGCGGCAGCAAGGCAGGCTTCACCATGTCGCGCACCATTCTGGGCAAGCAGATGGACATCGAGCAGCTCTACAAGGTACTGGCTGAGGGTAAGAGCGACCTCATCACCGGGTTCGTGTCCCAGCGCACCAATCGTCCGTTCGATGCCTACCTCGTGCTGGATGCTCGCAAGGGCACCGTGGGCTTCGAGTTCCCGCCCCGCGAGCCGCGTAAGAAGGACACAAAAGCCGCCGCAGACAAGAAGTTCACCGCAGCCGATGCCACCGCTCAGGACCTCACCAAGGCCACGCGCCATGGTATTCTGAAGGTTAAGAGCAAGGGCGAATACGAGCTGCTGGAGACTGAGGAGGCCTGGCACGTGGATGGCCTGACCTATGGCAAAAACCGCAAGCCCATGGTAGTTCCCAAGGTCATGTGCGGTATCGAGCTGAGCGCCGAGGTGATTGGCCGCCTGCTTACGAAGGGCAAGACCGAGCTCATCAAGGACTTCGTCAGCCACAAGAGCGGCAAGAAGTTCGATGCCTACCTGGTCTTCACCCCCTCGACCGGCCGCATCACCTACGAGTTCCCGCCGCGCAAGTAACCCAAGCCAATTTCCCCATGAGGGCGGCCTGTGCCGCCCTCTGTTTTCTGCATGTCTCCCGTCCTCCGCATCTTTGCCCGCGCCGACCGGTTCACCATCGGCATCATCATCAGCGTTATCCTCGGCATCTGCCTGCCATGCAGCGGCAGCGTGGCCGTAGGGTTTGACTGGCTGACGAATGCCGCCATTGTGCTGCTCTTCTACCTGTACGGCGTTAAGCTGTCGCGGGAGAGCGTGATAGCCGGCCTGCTCAACTGGCGCCTGCAGCTCATCGTCTTCGCCTTCACCTTTGTCTTTTTCCCGCTGGTCATGCCGCTGCTGCGGCCTATGTTCGAGCCGCTGGTGGGTGGAGCGCTCTTCATGGGGCTGGTATATGTCGCCAGCCTCCCCTCCACGGTACAGAGCAGCATTGCCTTCACCGCCGTGGCCGGGGGCAATGTACCGGCAGCTGTTTGCTCGGCCTCTGTCTCCAGTCTGCTGGGCGTATTCCTCACGCCGCTGCTGGCGGGGCTTTTATTCACCGGCACCAGCACCACAGG
>JAFOZZ010000220.1 GCA_017390945.1 Akkermansia sp. | reverse complement strand
GGCGCATTCTCCGGTAAGGATTGCAGCAAGGTAGACCGCTCCGGCGCTTACATGTGCCGCTGGGTGGCCAAGCACATCGTGGCTGCCGGTCTGGCCGAGCGCTGCGAGCTCCAGGTAGCCTACGCTATCGGCAAGGCCAGCCCGGTCTCCATCATGGTGGACGTCGACAGCTTCGGCACCTCCACCGTGAGCGAGGACGTCATCATCGAGCGCGTGCTCAAGGCATTCTCCTTCAAACCCGCGGATATGGAGAGCGCACTCGGCCTGCGCCGCCCCATCTTTGCCGGTTCCACAAACTACGGCCACTTCTCCCGCGCAGACCTGCCTTGGGAGCAGCTCGACCCTGCCCGCCTGGCCATCCTTAAGGGCGAGTAACAGCACTTCAGTATGCTCGATGTCTGTCTGCTAGGTACCGGCGGCACGCAACCGCTCATCAACCGATGGCTCACCTCGCTTGTGGTGCGCTACCAGGGGCACGCTGTCCTCATCGACTGCGGCGAGGGTACCCAGATAGCTGCACAGAAAGCCGGCATAAGCCTCAAGCCTGTAGACAAGATACTCATCACCCACCTGCATGCCGACCACATCAGCGGCCTGCCGGGGCTGCTGCTCACCATGGGCAACATGGGGCGCACGGAATCCATCTCCATCATTGGTCCGGTGGGTACGGAGCGCGTGGTTAACAGCCTGCTTTGCATCGCCCGCACCCTCCCCTTCGAGGTGCGGGTGAGCGAGCTGGAGTCCGAGGAGGAGCTCATGTATTTCCTGGACTGCGACATCCGCGCCTTTGCTGTGCAGCATGGCATGCCCTGCTACGGCTACAGCATCTCCCTGCCCCGCGCCGGCAAGTTCGACGCCGCGCGCGCACGCGAGAATCATATCCCGCTCGAATACTGGAAGCGCCTGCAAAAAGGCGAGACCATCGAGCACGAGGGGCTCACCTTCACACCGGATATGGTGCTCGGCCCCGCACGCAGAGGGCTCAAGCTTACCTACTGCACCGACACGCGCCCCACCCCCGCCATAGCAGCTGCCGCAGCGGGCTCAGATCTCTTCATCTGCGAGGGTATGTATGGCGAGGATGAGAATCTACCCAAGGCCAAAGAGAACAAACACATGCTCTTCTCGGAGGCGGCGCATCTGGCCGCTCAAGCGGAGGGGGTAAAGGAGCTATGGCTCACGCACTACAGCCCCTCCCTGCCCAATCCCAAGGCATTCCGCGATGTCGCCCGTGCCATCTTCCCGAATACTTTCACACCGCGCGATGGCTGGTGCAAGACCCTCACATTCGACGAAAATTAATTTTTTTCATTTTCTTTTGAACAAAATCGCCCTCGGGGGTGTCTATACATTCAACAGCCCGCAGATGCAATGTCAACAACAGAGCTAGCGACTGTCTTTTTCATGTAATAATATAGTTGGTAACAGCGAAGCGAAGCGCCGAAAGGTCGCCTCGCTTCTCTGTTTTTATGGTATTTGCCTCCGCTTGCAGCGAACTGAGCAAAAAATTAACCGCTCCATGTTGGTGGAGCGGTTAAGAAAAAGCGAAGCTTTTAACGATGGTTTCGAGCGACCTCGAAACTCACGTATTAGTAGCCCAGCGGCACGAAGTGAGCATCAGAACCGTGGTGATAGTAGCCCTGCATGCCGGCAGAGAGGAGACCGTACTCCTTGTAAACGGGCTGTACAAAGGAGTAAGAAGCACCGTTCTTGCCATCAATCTTCACGGTTACACGCTGGCAACGGGTGTTGCCCATGGAGTCCGTAAGATAGCGACCGGCAAGTGCACCGGCTGCGCCAAAGCCCAGGGTGGAAGCGAGGCGACCCTTACCACCGCCCAGCAGCTGACCGGCACCGGCACCAAGAGCAGCGCCAATACCCGTACCCACCGCCTTAGCGGTAGAAGAGGTCTCGCCCTGAACCTCATAAGCGGAAACTACAGTAGCCGGCAGAACCTGCTGAGGAACGCCGATTTTGTTGGCGGCAACGGAGTTATAGCTGGCATCCCATGCGCAAGAGGACAGCCCGAGCGCAGCAGCCAAAAGAATAATAGTAGATTTGTACATGGTCTATGTGCAGGTTAGATAATTATTGATGTACACGGCAGGGGAGCAAACTCTTGCCTCCCTCGTTACGAAACTATACTACCGTTTTTGTATGATATATGCAAGCAAAAAATAGTTCATAACTGTAAATTTTTCAAAAAAGAGAAACAATACTACAAATCAACGCTCATTTCGTTAGGTATTTTCCCCAGCTTTCACAAAGCCTGCGCAACCACCGCAAACAACAATATATTGACTTTTAAGAATTGACGAGCCAGGCATGATATGCTAGTATGCGCTCGTTATGAAACACATTATCCTTTCCCTCGCCGTATTGCTGGGTATCTGCTGTTGGTCCATGCCGCAGGTTGCAATGGCTGACGACACGCCGTCTACCGAGACAACGGGCAAGAAAAAGAAAAAAGAAAAGAAGCCCCGCAGCGTAGCTCAGGCCTTTAAGAACATAACCTTCTTCACGGCCGAAGAGCCGGCTGCTGCAGCTGATGAAGCAGCTGAGGCTGAAGATGATAAAAAGAAGAAGGACGCAATCACGCCCAACAAAAAAGCCAAGTTCTACATCTACCTTTCCTCCGCCTCCTGGTGCGGTCCCTGCAAGGCGCTCATGCCCAAGGTAGCAGCTCAGTACAAGGCCATGCAGAAGAAGAAAGTAGAGGTAATCCTTATCAGCTGCGACCGCACCATCGAGGAAGGCCGCCAGTACCTGCAACACTACAAGGCCGACTTCTGCGGAGTCATGGCCGGCGAAGCTGCCGACAAGGAGCTGCCCGGCTATAAAGCCGCCTCCAGCATCCCCTACGCTATTGTGGTCGATAAGAAAGGCAAGGTGATTACCGCCGGCAACGGTGCTTCCATCTTCGCCGATTGGAAAAACATCTGCAAGTAAGCGACTACTCGCACCATTTTACAGACAGCGGAATACCTGCACAGCGGGTATTCCGCTTTTTTCGTCCTGCGGACGGTATAACCGACAAATTGGAATTTGTTGAGCTGTTGCGCCTCAAAGGCGCAAGTGAAATCCTCGCGTTAGCCGCTCGGGTTAAATCTTGCCGGTCGGCAAGGTGAAATCAGCCTTGCAGGCTGGTTAAATTGCCCGCGCAGCGGGCAGTGGAAAGTTCCGCGGGCAAATGCCCGCCAAACATTTGAACCCGCACTTGTGCGGGTGATATATGGTAGCCAGGGGCGTAAGCCCCTGGTTGTGAATAAAGGGAATAAGAGCCCGCACTTGTGCGGGCGGCATAATCGTTGGCTACAAAATCAGCGTTGTTGCACCGTTACATCATAAAGCAACCGGTTATGCCACCCGCGCATGCGCGGGTTCTGGTATGTTTGTACGGGGGTACCAAGGGCTTACGCCCCTGGCTACCATATGCCGCCCGCACAAGTGCGGGCTCAAAAGTACCGCGGGCTTCGCCTGCCAAATTCTCATTTATTCCTCTTTAAAAGTAGCGAAGCCGGGCGAATATGTACGCTTGACAGGCCAATGCTGATATGCTAGCATGAGCGCGTTATGAAACGCACCCTGCTTCTCATCGCGATGTTACTGGGCGTCTGCTGCTGGTCCTTACCGCAGCAGGCCATGGCAGATGACACCACTTCGGGCGAAGTCTCCAAGACGAAGAAAAAGAAGAAAAAGTCCAAAAAGAAGAAAGACAAGAAGGCTAAAGAAGAGGCCGAAGAAGCCGCAACTGAGGCGGAGGCTGAGGCTGAAGCCGAGCTTAGCGTAGTCGCCAAGGCTCTGGAGGGTGCTGAATACCTGACCAACACTCGCCCGAACCTGAAGGCCAAGTTCTACATTTTCCTCAATTCTGCCTCCTGGTGCGGCCCCTGCAATGCCGAAATGCCGGAGGTAGTGAAATGCTACGAGGAAATGAAGCGCAGCGGCCAGGTGGAGCTGATTCTGCAAAGCGCCGACAGCAATCCCGGCGATGCCGTAGGCTTCATGAACAAGTTTGGCGCCACCTTCCCGGCCATTCCCAAGGGCAAGATGCCCCAGCTGGCCAATATCAAACCCGGCCCTGGTATCCCCTGGGCTAACATTCTGGATGCGGACGGCAACAATATCACCTCCGGCCACGGCGGTATCATCCGCCAGTGGAAGCAGCATACCATCAAGGATGCCCCCATCCCGGACGCAGCACCGGAGACCGAAGACACCGCCGATGACAGCGACAAGACGCCTGCTGTACACGCCGCCATTGCCAAGACCAAGTTCTTCAATGCCAAGCCGAGCAAGAAAGCAGACTACTACATTTACCTGCACTCCGCCAGCTGGTGTGGCCCCTGCAAGGCGCTCATGCCTGAAATCATCAAGGAGTACAAGAAGATGAAGCGCAAGGGCGTGGAAATTATCCTGCTGGGACACGACAAGACCGAGGACGCAGCCAAGGCCTACCTCAAGAGCTACAAGGCTAAGTTCGCCGGCGTGCTCGACAACTCCCCGGACGCCCGCTCCCTGCCCGGTTACACCCCGGCCAGCGGCATCCCCGCAGCCACCATCGTCGACAAAAACGGCAAGGTAATCACCTCCGGCCACGGCAGCATCGTCCTGGAGTGGAAGGACCACTGCAAGAAGAAAGACTGATAGTTGGCGAGCCGAAAGCTCACGCTAGGATGACGCTTTCGCCACTTTTACCTTCTGCGGGCTGGCATCGCAACACTGCGGCGCCAGCCCGCACTTTATTTACCAAATTGAACCGCTGAACGTCACACTTCGTCCTTCGCACTTCGTCCCTCGTACTTCACTTAGGTCTATGCGGCTCCAGAGTCTGGCGACCAGCGCGTTCGCGAGCACGGGCGCTTTGACGAGCCAGCCCATGCAGGTACTGCTGCATGGCAAAGCCGGGCTCATTCCCCTGCACCAGCACCGGGGAGGAGGAGCCATCAGCCCCTATGAGACAAGCCTGCATATTGTCGCGGAAGCAGGCGTCCAAAATCCCCAGCACACGAGCCGCCAGAGCACGATTCTCAATGGGAACCATCAGCTCCACACGGCGATCCAGGTTGCGGCGCATCCAGTCCGCACTCGCTATAAATACCAGCGGGCTACCGCCATTGCCAAAGCTGAAGATACGAGCGTGCTCCAGGTAGCGATCCACAATGCTCACAATGCGTGTATTCGCCCGTCCCGCCGGGGTGCTGGGCACCCAGCAGCATATACCGCGAATGTTCAGCCATATCTTCACACCGGCTGCGGATGCACTCTCCAGCGCCTCCATCATTTCCGGGTCGTTGAGCGAGTTCATCTTGGCACGAATCTCCGCACGCTCACCACGGCGGGCGCGGCGTTCCTCTGCAGCAATGAGCTCCAGCAGGTGCTCCTTCATCTTAGCCGGGCTGGGATACAGGCGGCGGAAGTGGCGCAGCTTCGTCAGCCCGGTCACGGAATTAAAGAACTGTGAGGCATCTGCCCCCAGGTGTTCATCGCAGGTCAGCAGCGACAAATCACTGTACACGCGAGCGGTGTCCTCATTATAATTACCGGTACCAAAATGGCAGTAGCGGCGCAGCGTACCATTCTCGCGGCGCACCACCAGGGTAATCTTGGCGTGGGTCTTGAAGCCCTTCACTCCGTACACCACCTGCACACCGGCACGCTGCAAGCGCTCGGCCTGTACCATATTGTGGCTTTCATCGAAGCGCGCCTTCAACTCCACCAGCACGGTCACTTGCTTGCCCGACTCCGCCGCACGACACAGCGCCTCAATAAAGCGGGAGTTCTTCGCAGTACGGTACAGCACCTGCTTAATAGCCAGCACGTCGGGGTCCACCGCAGCTTCCTCCACAAACTTCACCACCGGCTCATAGCTCTCGAAGGGGTTATGAATCAGAATATCCCCCTCGGCTATGTTCTCAAACATCGTCAGATCCGGGTCCACCCCCGCCGGGAAAGCAGGAGCCCAGGTCTCCACCTTCAGCGACTCATGCCCCGGCTCACTCGCCAGGCGGCTCATATCCACCAGGCGCAGCGGCCCCGGCACCCGATAAGTCGAGAACTCATCTGCTCCCACCAGCGTTGCAATCTGGCGGGCAAACTCCATATCGGTAGCAGCCGGCAGCTCCAGGCGCACGCAGTCCGAGAACTTGCGTGCCACCAGCACGGCCTCCATCTCGCGGGCAAAATTGCTACCCTCCTGCTCCGCCACAGCGATGTCGCCATTGCGCGTCACACGCAGCGGACTGCTGCACACAATACGCTCGCCCGGGAACAAATGGCCGATGAACTCCGCCACCAAATCCTCCAGCAGCACATAGCCATCCTTCCCCAGTGTTGCGGCATGCACCAGGCGCGGCAGGCACTCCGGCAACACCACCGCCACAAAGCGTGTGCTGCCATCGCTCGCATCTGCCAGCTCCACCCCCAGCACTATGCTGAGACTCGGCAGCACCGGCGGGTGCTCCACCTCCATCGCCAGCGGGGTCAGCAGCGGGGCTACATTGGCCAGGAAGTGGTCCTCCAGCGCACTGTACTGCGCCTCGCTCAGTTCATCCAGGCTCATCGGTGCCAGCCCCGAGCGCTGCAACAGCGGCAGCAGATCATTGTTCAGCAGCATGTACTGGTCGGCCACCATACGCGCCGCGCGCAGGCGAATCATCTCCAGCTGCTCCCCGGCAGACAAACCCGTCAGGTCAGTATGATTCTTGCCGCTCTGTTGCAGCAACATCAACCCACCAACGCGCACCTGAAAAAACTCATCCAGATTGCTCGCGGTAATCGCCAGAAACTTCACACGCTCCAACAGCGGCAGCTCGCGGCGCATCGCCTGCGCCAACACACGCTGATTGAACTCCAGCCACGATATCTCTCGGTTGATGTACATACCCTTATCCCTCTCCCCATGATACCACTTTTCTCCCCACCCCGCAACCAAATTTTTAGCCAAACCTCTCACATTTCCGGCGCTACGCGCCCACACCCTCCACTCAGCATAGCAGCGGCAGAGGCTGCTCAGGCCTTCAGGAAGACGCGGTGGCGGTAGAGGCACCACAGCAGGAGCCAGAGGAGCAACAGACTGAGAGCCGCATGCACAAAGGCAGCACCACCCACCGGCTGAGCCAGCCCCGCCAGACCATATACGAGCGGGTGCGCCACACCTCACCACAGGCTATGCAATACGGCACTCACCCTAGCCTCAAAATTTACCGGAATGAAAAGTTCGAATCTACCGGAATGGCAACTTAGAATTCACCGGAATAAAAATCGTGAATTTACCGGAATAGACTTTACAAACGATTGATAATATGCAAAAATAAGACCATGAACAGGGAGCATTACAAAAAACGCATCATCGACAGCAAAGTAGAAGAGTACCTAGATACTTTCGGGGCGGTTTGTATTGAGGGGCCGAAGTGGTGTGGCAAGACATGGACTTCTACATTTCATTGTCGCAGCAGTATTTATTTGAGTGACCCCGCCAATAATTTTCAGAATAGGCGGTTGGCGGAGCTAGCTCCGCAAGCTATCCTAGAGGGCGAAGTTCCCCGACTCATTGACGAGTGGCAGGAATACCCGCCTCTCTGGGATGCCGTGCGACACCAGGTGGATAAGAGGGGGGAAGTAGGGCAATACATTCTGACCGGTTCTTCAACCCCTAAACACAAGGGTATCATGCACAGCGGAGCCGGACGTATTGCCCGCTTACGGATGCGCCCCATGTCATTATATGAATCAGGCGAGTCCTGTGGGTGTGTATCATTGCAGGATATTTGCCGGGGCAAGCTTACTCCGCAACTGACGGGAGAGGTTGCATTACACCATATAGTACAATTCATTGTACGCGGCGGTTGGCCGGGGGCGGTGTTGCGCAAGCCCAATCGTGCCGGGCTTTTGTCCGCTGAATACTTGCGAGCTATTCTTGAGGATGATGTATACCGGATGGACGGGATTCAGCGAAATTCACACAAGATGTTACAGTTATTGCGTTCTCTGGCACGAAATGTGGCAACGACTGCCGGCATCAGCAAATTACGCGCAGATATACGCACTGATTCAGGTGAAGATATTGATGATAAAACGATTGCGGCATATCTCGACATATTCCAACGGCTGTACTTATTGGAGAATCAGCCGGCGTTTTCCTCCAATATCAGATCCTCAGTGCGAGTAAAACAGGCCGAAAAACGCCATTTTACCGATCCCTCGCTTGCGTGTAGCCTACTGAAAGCAACACCTGAGATGTTAATAAATGATTTAAACACTCTGGGTATTTTGTTTGAGAGCCTGTGCATAAGAGATTTGCAGATATATGCAGATTCTTTTAATGCAAGAGTTTATCATTATCAAGATTATAAGGAGCGAGAGGCGGATGCAGTTATTGAGCTACCGGATGGCACATGGTGCGCATTTGAAATTAAATTGGGAGCAAGACAAATTGATGCAGCGGCTGCCGGGTTAATAAAATTGAGGAATAGCATAGCTGCTGAGCCGGGAAGCAAGCCCCCTGCTGTTCTTGCCGTTATTTGCGCTTTGAGCAATGCCGCGTATCAGCGCGAAGATGGCGTGTATGTGCTCCCCCTCACAGCCTTGAAACCGTAATTGGCGCCTGTGTTTTTTAAGTGCAGCAGGCTCCGCGCGGAAGAGGATGTTTCATGTGGAAGTCCGGCGCCTGCGGCGCGAGGGGGAATTGACCGCGCGTGCTCGGTCAGTGAAATTGAGCTAAAGCACAGTGAAATTGCGGGGCGGTGCCCGCAGTGAAATTAAGCTGCGCTTAGTGAAATTGCTCTGCTACGCAGAGCAGTAATACAGAAGCCCCTGCGTTTATCGTCGGGCGAGGGCAATAAGCGCCTTGTAGGCGCTGGGGTGGTTGAGGGCGGCGGCTTTGCGGTACCAGTAGGCGGCGAGCTCGGCGCTGCGGGGAGCGCCTGTGCCATTCTGAAAACACTCGCCGAGGCGGTATGTGGCGGCAGCGTGACCAGCGAGAGCGGCGCGTTCGAGGCAGGAGACGCCACCGGAAGGGTCTTTGGTGCAGCCGATGCCTTTGAGGTAGCACTTGCCGAGCTGGTAGAGGGCATCCACTTCACCGGCGCGGGCTGCGAGGTCGAGCAACTCGACGGCGGCCTCGTAGTTGCGTTCACAGCCACGCCCACGCAGCAGGCGCTTAGCCTGTTGCAGACATTCGGCTGGTGAGAGCGGAGACATAATGGGGAAGGACTAGGTACAAGTTACAAAGGACTAGGTTGGCGAATTACGGCATTAGCCTTTGCTGAGCTCGGTGATATAAACAGTGATGCCATTGAGCACCATCTGCACGGCCAGCAGGATAAGCAGCGTACCCATCAGGCGGGTGAGTGCGGTGGTGCCTTTCTCGCCCAGCAGATTGAGCAACTTACCGGAGAGACAGAGGAGAATCGCCGTTCCCAGCCAGGAAAGGCTGATGGCGGTCAGCCCCTCCAGCTTCTCCGCCCACGAGGTGCAGAGTGCGGCCTGCATCA
The DNA here is from genome assembly GCA_017390945.1 of Akkermansia sp. Lineage (GTDB taxonomy): Bacteria > Verrucomicrobiota > Verrucomicrobiia > Verrucomicrobiales > Akkermansiaceae > Akkermansia. The sequence goes on along the minus strand of JAFOZZ010000220.1, from coordinate 2,361 downwards.
TGATAACCGAGATAGCAGCTGGGCCAATGATAAGCGGCACGGTAACAGGCACAATGAACAAGCCGGAGTTGCTGAGGTTCATGTGCGGGCTGCGCTTGGTGGGGAACACCATCCCCACGGCAATGATAAAGAGCATGATGCCACCGCTCAGGTTCAGCGAGCTGGCTGTGATTCCCAGCCACCCCAGCAGTCCCTTGCCGAGGAAGAAGAAGAACAGCATGAGGAAGAGCACAAAGAAGAGCTCTCGCACGAGCACACGGAAGCGCTGTTCCGGCGGCAGCTGTTGCAGCAGGCTCTGCACCAGCGGAGCGTTGCCGGGAGGGTCCAGCACAAGAAACAGGGTACCAGCGGAGGCAATGATGTGGTTCCAGTCCATGGTGGCGAAACAGGTGAGAGGTGTGCTTAAAATTCCTTATGGGCAAAAATCCAGGCCGACACGAGCAGATGCATCAGCATGTACGCCACGGCAATGAGTGCCAGGCTCCCCAGCATTCCCCAGCCCAGGGGGGTGCCGGCAGCAGCGGTATCGGTGAGGGTAAAGAGGCTGAAATCGGGCAGCAGAATACTGACCACCTGCTGCACGTGCTGCATGAGCGGGCTAGTACCATCCTGACTACCGGCCGTGACAGCCGTGAAGAGTTGCCCTTGGAACATGCCGACAAAATAAGCACCGAGGCCAAATATCATGCTGACAATCGTTCCGCTGGTGAAGCAGGAGAAGAGCAGCGTCAGCGTAGTCAGCACCCCATAGCCCAGGAACATGGCCAAAATGGCGCGCTGCGTATCAGCCGTATTGCCCGCAGCGTAGATTTGCTCCAGATACGGCGCCATCTCAGCCTCCGCAATCCCTTGGCGAGCCAACGCGGCTTGCAGCTCGGCCGCCAGGCTCCCCTCGCGCAGCGTCAGCAGAGCACTCATGAGGCCATCCATCAGCAACAGCATAGCCAGCAGCAGCCCCAGCACACCCACCGCCTTGCCTGCCAGGTAATCAAAGCGCGGCACCGGCTTGCAAAGGATGGTGTAGAGGATGCGGTCTTCCGTATCGCGGGGAATCAGCAGCGCCGTAGCGCCCACACAGAAAATCAGCCCGAAGAGCTGCATGCAGCCGATAGCAACATCTTTGATAAGCTGCAACTGGTGCACGCCCCGATACTCCACCCCCAGCTGTCCCTGGTAGGGCAAAAATTGCAATGCCAGGAAACCGATACCAAACACAGCCAGCACCAGGAACAGACGCATGCGTACCAGCTGCGTAAAAGTTACACCCGCTACGGCAATAATGCGAGCGGGTGTCTGAACAAGGCTGCGAATGATTGCTGCCATGGTATTGCGCGGAGCGACTTAGCGGCGCGGAGCGTTCTCGCCCGCTTCAATCAGTTTCCAGAAGGAACGGCTCTGCCCCAGAGCATGGTCTTCGTTGCCACCCATGTTGGCGCGGAACATGAAGTCCTTCAGCGAATCTGCGTGCAGCACACGCTGTACTACCACGGTACCGTCCTCGAGAGTGAAGTAAATACGGTAATCCTTGGAACGGTAGCGGAAGATGCGTCGGCCATCGCGTTCTACAACGCCGAAGGCGGGGTCTTCTTTCTTACCGTCGAGAAAGTCCTCATCAAGCTTAAAGCCCGCGATGAGCTCTAACTGCTCAAGGGTAGGAATGGCCGAGACTTCGCTCGCACTGATTTCATTGAAAACGATCTGATGCATCGGCTGGAGTGTAGTCTAATTTCTGACCTTTGGCAAGCCATAAGTGTGACAAAGCGAAAAAAATCTACAACAATCCGTTGTATCTACAATCTACAAAGTTCGAGTTAGGCGGCTATCCGTCTTCGCGTCTCGCTTCGCTCGCTTGCTACGCCGAGACTGGCGCCGCGGGGTGAGCGATGCCTGCGCTACCCTTAACGCCAGTCTGACGACAGATAACGCTCTTCGCACCTTGTAGATTGTACTTTCCCATCACTGCGCGTAGCTGTGCACACTCACGATGTTGGGCAGGAGATTCACCACAAAGAACGTAATGAGCACCGCCACAAAACCCACCAGCAGCAAACCTCGGCGCACAGCCGGGGTGGCGGCTCCCAAGTGGAAATAGATGAGGTATACACACCAGGTGATAAGCGCCCACACCTCCTTAATATCCCATGCCCAGTAGCGTGCCCAGGCGGCATCCGCCCACAGCGCACCACTCCACAGGCCGAAGGTCAAGAAGGGGAATGCCAGGCGCGCCACTTCGTCCGCCGCGTGCAAGCAATGCGTGCACCCTTTGCAAAAGGAAAGAACCGCCTGAGCCGCCGACACAGCCAGCAGACCATAGGCCACCACGTAGGTGGTAACATGCGGAGCAAACCAGGGGGATTGCAG
>JAFOZZ010000219.1 GCA_017390945.1 Akkermansia sp. | reverse complement strand
GTGCCAACGATGAGGAGGTACAGCAAATCATCAAGGACAACGCTGAACCTGAGCCCGAGCCTGCGCCCACCACCAAGGAGGAACCCCAGCCCGCCGATGGCGAGCAGCAGCCTGGCGATGGCGAGCAGCCCACAGAAGAGCCTCAGCCCACGGAGCAGCAGGGCGACTCCACCACCCCGGCCAGCTCCCCCTACACCGCCGAGCAGCAGGAGCTGATGGATGAACTGGCTCGCTTGCAGGCAATCGAAATCAAGGAGGCGCCCACGGCATCCTCGGCAGGTGAAGGTCACGTAACCGACCGCAAGCGATTCTCCACCGTGCGCGTTCGCACCAATGCCGGCGGCTACCGCCACCGCGTCAAACTGCGTCTGAAGCGTCCCGAGCCGCGTTATATCCGCGCTCGTGGCGGCGAGATTCAGCTCCTGAAGACCAAGAAAAACGAGCGCAGCAACAAGAAAAACTAACACACCGCCATGTACATCGAAGACCAGCTCCAGGAAATACGCGCCAACATCGCCGCCGCGGAAAAACGCGCAGGTCGCGCCCCCGGTAGTGCTACACTGCTGGCCGTGAGCAAGACTTTCCCGGTAAGCGACATCATGCACGCATACGATGATGGGCAACGCCTCTTCGGTGAGAACCGCCTGCAGGAAGCTCAGGAGAAAATACCGGCCATGCCGGCAGATTGTGTGTGGCACATCATCGGGCCATTGCAGCGCAACAAGGTTCGTAAGGCGCTGGAGGCAGGCGTGGCCCTGCTGGAAGCTGTGGATAGCCGCAAGCTGGCTGAGGCCATCAGTCGCATTGCTGGGGAGCTGGGCATGACCGCAGCTATCCTGCTGGAAGTCAATATCGATGGCGAGGAAAGCAAGCACGGCTTCACCCCGGAGGAATTGCAGCAGGAATGGGACGCCCTGACCAGCCTGCCGAACCTCGACATCCGTGGCCTCATGTGCATTCCCGCCCCCACGGAAGACCCGGAGGGGGCTCGCCCGGCTTTTGCCGCGCTGCGCCAACTGGCAGAGCAACTGCGTACCCGCGGCCCCCTGCCCCTGCCGGAGCTCTCCATGGGCATGAGCCATGACTACGCCATCGCCGTGGAAGAAGGCGCCACCATTGTACGCGTGGGTTCCGCCATTTTCGGCAAGCGCGATTACTCGCACTAATCGCACATTTTCCCGCCCCGGCACTCCAACATGCAAGCCCAGCTTGCATGAATTGCTTTCATTTTGAAAAAGCCCCCTCTTTTTTGCTTGCGTCTGTAGGCGCAAGGTGGTAAATTCAGTGAGTAAAAATCCGCTCGAATTATCATGAAGTATCAGACTCTTTCCCTTGCTCTGGCTGCGCTCGTAGCGCTCACCCCCGCATTTGCCCAGTCCTCCCGTGGTGCACGTGGCGCCCGCCCTGCCCGCGGTGCAGCTACAGCACCGGCTGAAGCACAGGCTCCCGCCACCGGCGTACGCTTCGTTATCTGCTCCGCCTCCGGCGCCAAGCTGCCCAGCCCCCTCTTCTACAACGCCGGCAAGGACAAAGCAGGCAAGCCGACCTTCAAGAAAGTCACCATCTCCGGTCGTATTCCCACCAACCGCATCCGCCCCGAGGGTGGCGTAATCAACTTCTACGATAAAGACCCCTCCCCGGCTCCGTCTGTTGAGGCTGGCAAGAAGCCCGCAGCCGCTGCACCGGTAGAGCTGCCGCCGCCCGCGCTGTCCATCAGCGTGCCGCAGAATGCCGGCAGCAAGAGCCTCTGCATCGTTATCCCCGGCGACAAGCCCTCCAATGCCAAGACCTTCTTCATCGATGAGGCCGACTTCCCCACCAAGGGCGTGCACCTCATCAACCTGTCCTCCTCTCCGGTAACTGTTTATACCAGCAAGACCAATAGCCTGGAAAACGCCAAGGGCGAGAAGGTAGGCCCCTACCACAAGGGCAAGGGCATCAACGCCGACAACTCCTGGCACTACACCCGCGGCGAGAATGGCGACCAGGTTTCCTTCCGCATCACCACCCGCCAGGTAAAACAAGACAAGCAGACCGGCAAGAAGACCACCACTGAGTCCAATGTCCGCATGGGCAAGTTCCTCGTATCGGAGCGCCAGTCGCAGATTAACGTCATTGTGAAGGATGGCAACCGCGATGCGCTCAAGCTCATCAGCATTCAGATGAGCAACAACTAACGCCCACTCCACTTACACCTCTCTCACTCATTATGCCCCAGCAAAGACTGTCGGAAGGCCCCGTGGCAGCACGCATCGCCCGCATTGGCGATCAGTTTGCCATCAGCGGGGAGTTTCAGTACGGCGAAGAGCTGTGCAATGGCCACATCAACACCACCTACCGCGCCTGCTACCTGACGGAGGACGGCGTGCAGGAGCGCTACATTTTGCAGCGCATCAATGACTACGTGTTCAAAGACCCTGTCATGGTGATGAAGAATGTGGAAAAGGTAACGCGCCATATTCGCTGGAAGACCATGCGCCGCCGCAAGAACACGGCAGGCCAGCCGCTGACGCTGTATCCCGCCCGCGGTGGTCGCAACTACATCGACCTGCCCGAGGAAGGCGGCATGTGGCGCTGCTACAACAACATTGAGGGCACCCACACCTATGATGTGGTGGAGAACACCCGCCAGGCCTACCAGGCAGGCAACGCCTTCGGTTCCTTCCAGGAACTCATCTCGGACATGAACCCGGAGGACATCCGCGAATCCATCCCGGACTTCCACCACACCCCCAAGCGCTACGAGGCATTGCTGCGCAGCGTGGAGGCCGATGTGGAAGGCCGCGCCTGCAAGTGCGAAGCCGAGCTGGCCATGCTGAAGACGTGGTCCCCCATGTTCAACCGCCTGGTCGACATGCAGGCTGCGGGCGACCTGCCCACCCGCATCACCCACAACGATACCAAGATTAACAACGTGATGCTCGATGAAGATACGGATGAAGCCGTATGCGTCATCGACCTAGATACCGTGATGCCCGGCCTGGCCCTCTACGACTTCGGCGACATGGTACGCACGGCTACCTGCACAGCCAGCGAGGACGAAGAAGACCTGTCGAAAGTGGTCATGCAGATGCCTTTCTTTGAATCCCTGGCAGAGGGCTATCTGGATGCCGCCCACGGCTTCCTGACAAAGAACGAGATTGAGCAGCTTTCCTTTGCAGGCTGGCTCATCACGGCCGAAATCGGTATGCGCTTCCTGACGGACTATCTGGACGGCGATAAATACTTCCGCATTGACAAGCCGGAGCACAACCTCATCCGCGCCCGCAACCAGTTTGCCCTGGCTCGCAGCATTCAGAGCAACCTGCCCCGCATGGAAAAGTATATCCGCCGCCTGATGAAGTCCTACAACCGCAACAAGTAAGCGGCTCCGGCCATGCAGTGGAATATCGGCACACAACTTCTGTTTGGGCTGACCGTCTTTGCGGTCAGCCCTGCCAGCCTCTGTGCCGCGCCCTCCATTGATGAGTTCAAGACTCACCTGGGCTCCTCCATTTCCACATTCAGAGACGACCTTTTGTTCTTAACAGACAGCAGTAAGGTGCTGGTACTGGCCGACAGGTCGGGCAATATAGGGGCGATTCTCATACAGGGAAAGACGCAGGATGACAAGGTAAACAAGACGCTCGATGGCATCATTGATGCACTCGACATCCGCTCCGGCTATGAGATTCGCTACGGCCGTGAGGAAAACGCCGCGCTGATTCTCTTCAACCGGATTGCCAGAAAACAGGCCTCCGGCAACAAAGGAATCGTAGCGACGGATCGCCTGACAGCGGTCTACAACGTCTGCACCAGCGCCTCGGGTGAGTGGCTCCCCTACCGCTGGCACAATGGCGGTTTTGCCTTCCGCCTCTACCGCGATGTGAAGGCCAACAATGTGCTGGCGGAGGTAACGCTCGACCTCACCGAAAGACGCGTACCATACGCCGAGATACGCCTGCCGAACAAACAAAGCAAGCTCAAAGCCACCACCCTGGCCAACCACGATTACGGAGTACCATCCAACCGCCAGCAACTGCGCGAGTTGTCCGACAAACTCGGTGACTCCACCCCGATTTCCGCCAACAAGGACAACGACACCTACCTGTGCTCCCGCTACGATGTGTACAGCGTAGGCTACAGCAAGCGCTTGCGCGAGGCCAATGAGCGCCGCCGCAGTACATCCGGCAGCCGGGAAGACAAGGTGAATCTGCACATTTTCCCGGATTTTGTCAACCCACGCGGCATTGCAAACCTGCGTACAAAGGATGAGGCCAAAGCTCCCGACCTGCAGCTGGAAAATCCCGATGCAGAGCTGCTCACCATACAGCAGGTAAACGAGGTGCTGGGAGTAGGCACAGCAACCGGCCACCACCTCCACAGCTGGCTTATCGAGGGTTGCCAGGTGATGGCTCTGCTGGAGAATGGCACTGGCGTAGGCGCTTTCCTCATTACCTCCGACAAGGATGCGCTCGCCCCCGCACTGGCGGCCAAAATAGCAGCGCTATTCCCCGAGCAGGAGACACCTACCCCCTTCAGCGCCCGCGATGGTAAGAGCTGCCTGCTGGTATACCCCGGCAAGGTATGCAGCTCATTCCTGACAGGCAATGACCATTCGCTTGCTATCCGCACGCTTCTGAGCAAGAAGAAAATATGCGACAATCTGCAAACGAGCGCCTCGCACCTGAAGCTCACGCTGGATTTACCCCTTTACGATGAAAAGCTCACCTTCGTGCTCGATTTGAGTGCTCCGCGTGCGGACAAGATTCACGCCATCCCGACGGAGTTCTCCAAAGAATTAGAGAAGGAGACATGCAGCCTGCTCAACCTCTTCAAACCCACCTTATTGCAGAAGAAAGACCAGGCACGCATCAACGAAGCCGTGCATGGCAAGGTTATCTACGCTGAGCGAGGCCCCAACATCTTCTTAACCCTCGGCAACAAATCCCGCTATTATACAGCCGGCAAGCTGCGCCACGTGCAGGAGAGCAACCAACAGCCCAACCTCGTCTTTCCTCGACTGGGTAACATCAATCGTCCCACGCAGGCTACCGCTCTGCCAGAGCCAAAGACTGAACCGCCCATCCCCCCAAGCACGCCTCAGACAGATAAGGAAGACAGCACGCCCAATGTCTATACACCCCAGCAGGCTCGCGACGCCTACGTGGATTATCTGAACAAAATTTAAGACAGACGCCAGACTGCAACACAACGGTATTGCATGCATGGGTAAGTTATGCTATACTCGGCCGGAAACACATGACGAACACCCCCACCATAGAAGGCAGCGGCAACATCCCCGCAAGCCCGACACTGGTCATCCCGAACAGGCTTGACCTGCCCGCCCTGCGCGCGCTCAAAGAGGCGCTCGGCGGCAATGAGCGTGTAGCATGGATGGTGGAAAACACGCTGCGCCCGAGCGCCGATATTCTGCGTTACTTTGAGCAGAATCCGTCCCCGGGGTTCCTGTGTGCCATTGATCAGACCTCGAAGGAGAACCTGGTCAACATGATTCGTGAGCGTCTGGTACAGGGGCGCCATGTCGTGCTGCTGTGCGGCCACCCCGGACAGCAACCCGCTACCCTGGCCGATGTACCCGGCAAGTTGCTGAGCATAGCCGATGGCAGCAAACTGTCCGCCCTGCCGGTCTATGTGGGCATGTACAAAAATTCCCTCACTGAGGGTATTACCTCGTCTGCTCCGTGGGACCGCGAGGTCGTGCAGATTCTGCAGGAGGTAAGACCGGGGCCAAACCTGGGCGCAGCTGTACGCAGCGCCTGGATGGAAGCCGAGGCCGAACAGCTGGCCTCCCACCCCGCGTTACAGGGCTCTCTGCGCGATGCACTGATGGCCAGCCTGATAGCTAACCCCAATGCCATGATTATTGATGGCGTGGACGACAGCCAGCTGACCTACCGCCGCCTGCTGACCTACGCCATGATTGTGTGCGACAAGCTGCGCGCCAATGTCACAAACAAGCGCCTGGGCATCCTCCTGCCGCCCGGCAAGCTCGCCACGATTGCCAATGTAGCCTGTATTCTGGCCGGCATCGTACCGGTCAATTTCAACTACGACCTCTCGGCATCGGCGTTCCACCACCAGGTCGAGCAATCCGGTGTGGATCGATTCATCACGGAAAACCGCTTCATTCACAAGCAGCAGCAGTTTGCCTGGCCCAGCCAGCGCGACCTCATTTACATCGACCGCGAGCTGGCCGAAGTAAGCCCCTCCTCCCTGCATCTGCGCGACCTGGCTATCCGTTTCGACAAGGCCGAGCTCTACACGCGCCATATGCGCCGCCAGCAGCTGCGCCCCACGGATGAAGCCCTGCTGTTCTTCACCAGCGGTACCGGTGGCATGGTAAAGGGCGTACCCATGAGCAACTGCGCTGCGCAGACAGCCATCATGCAGATGAGCTGCCGCCTGACCATCAGCCGAGGGCAGCGCGTACTGAGCGCCCTGCCACTCAGCCAGCCCATGGGACTGCTCTGCGGCATCCTGCTGCCCCTGATGCTGGGTATGGACATCGTTACCTACCCGGACACCCGCACGCCGCGCCGCCTGTGCGAGCTGGCTCACAACTACAGCACGGTACTCACAGCCTTTACCCCGGCGCAGATTCACGAGCTGCTCGATGCCGGGCGCCCCGAACACTTCTCCACGCTGCGCTACTTCCTGGTAACTGGCGAGAAACTGCCCACCAGTCTGGCACACCGCGCCATCAATGAGTTTAAGCTCATGCTCCAGGAATGCTACTGCCTCAGCGAGGCGACCGCCCCTGTGGCTATCTGCGCTCCCCCGCCCCCCTCTGCACCCGGTACTTCACACATCATCCCCGCTGGCTATGCCGGCTGCGTAGGGGCTCCCCTGCCCGGTACTGCCGTGCGTATCAGCGACCTCAACAAACCAGAGAAAACGCTCCCCTCCACAGCAACAGGACTTATCTGGATTAAAGGCAACACCGTCCTGCCGGGTTATCTGAAGGATAAGCCGGAATCCACCACCTGCATGCGTGGTAAGTGGTTCTGCACGGGAGATGTAGGCAAGATGGATGCCGATGGCCTGCTGACCATCTGTGGCCGCAAGGCGCGTTTCAGCAAGATTGGCGATGACCTGGTATCGCACGTAGCTGCGGAGGAAGCACTGGCGCGTGTACTGGGAGCCCCGGAGCCGGATGGCACCTGCCGCCTGGCTATCGTAGGCGTACCGAATCCGCGCGGCGGTGGCGGCGAGATTCTGGTTCTGCTCTCCACGCTGCACACCACTGTGGTGCCGCAGGACCTCATCACCGCACGCTACGCCCTGCTCAATGCTCGCTATCCGGCCAGCTGGGCTCCGGATCGCATCATTCCTGTACCCGCCATCCCTGTGCTGCCCAATGGCAAGCTGAATTATCCCATGTGCTACTACGGGGTATGTGGCCAGCTGGGTATCGACCCCTCGCAGGCTCCTGTTCACTAATAACAATTTTTCCCATCTGCCCGCCATGTCCGAATCCAGCAACCTCGCGAACCCGCCCATCGAGCCAGACTCCGGCCAGGAGTTCATGGACATGATGGACAGCATCATCCAGCAAATCACGGATGAGACAGACACGCCGACGAATACCAACCTGAGCGAGATTCCGGGCATGCCGGCACCCAAGGAGCTGCCGCCCAACTATATCATGAAGAATTACCGCCTCATTAAGCCCCTGGGCGAAGGCGGATTCGGCGTGACATATCTGGCTGAGGATGTATTGCTTAACCGCTTGGTCGTATTGAAGGAAAGTTTCCCGCACACGCTCTGTGAGCGCCAGGCAGGCACGCTCGACGTCGTGCCGCAAATGGGCGCTCAGGCAGAGGAATGCGAGAACGCCATGATTAACTTTCTGCGCGAAGTTCGCCTGCTGGCTAAGCTCGACCACCCCAACATCGTCAAAATCTACACCTTCTTTGAAAGACACAAGACGGCATACTATGTCACCGAATACATCGATGGCATGTGCCTGGCCGATGTGGTGTCCGACTACCGCAAGCACCTGGGCTACCTGCCCCAGGATGACCTCTATTCGCTCATGGTGCGAGTGCTGGATGCGCTGGACTATCTGCACAGCCGCGACATCCTGCACCTGGATATTAAGCCCGACAACATTCTGGTGACGCGCGATGGTCGCCCCATCATCATCGATATGGGAGCTGCTCGCGAACGCCACGCCGATGCCTGCAACGGCGTGGTGGAATCCGTAGGCTTCAGCCCGCCCGAGCAATGCGCCTCACAGCTCAGCGACCTCGGCCCCTGGACAGACCTGTACGGCTTTGCGGCCACGCTGTACTACCTGCTCACCAAGACAGCCCCGCCTGCCGGTGCTCAACGCAGCCTGTACGACACGCTCGACCCGCTGGCCTCTATTCCCAAGCTGACGGCGATCTACCACCCGCAGCTGCTGGCCAGTATCGACAAGGCGCTCAGCCCCAACATCGAACATCGCTACAAGAATGTAAGCGAGTGGATGGAGGATTTGCGCCCCCGCTAAAGAGTTATACAGCACACGCCCAACATTCCTTGCCAGGCAGGAAGTTTGCTGGCATATTGTCAGTATGAACAGCTTACATATGATTAGCTTCCGCTGTCGCGCCGAACTGCTGGCACGTTTGGAACGCTTCGCTCAGGCTCGCGGCATCGACCGCACATCAGCCCTCAAGCTTGCGCTGCACTTCTACCTGAACCACCGCGGCATGTGATTAGCCAGCCGTAGCGGCACTACCACCTGCTGCCACCCAGAACTGCCAGGCAATCAACAGGCGCAACAGCAGAGCAAAAAGCATGCCCCAGGTCACGGCTACCGTGAGTTTCCCCTTGGCGGTCAGCTTTTTGCTGCGGGCAATCAGGAAAAAGCACAGGCACTGAAACACAGCCGACAGGCTGAACGCTAGTGCGCTGTTACAGCCACTCGCTTTCAACAGGAATGCCGGCGGCTCCAGGAATGCACAGGAGCATGCCAGCAAGTCATCTACATTACCATAGGCCCAGGCTACTACGCCACTAGGCACGACCACACACATGAACAGTGTTAATTTGGCCACCTTGCTATATCTTTCCTCCTGAGTCGGTATGTACATAAGTTCGCATGCCATCATGCCTGAACAGCCCCGCCTTGTCAAGCTCCAATCAAATCAGCCCACCACCATCACCCGAAAAATCACCTCTCCCTAACAGTTCTTCAGCGGCTTTTTCCACCATTTTTCACCATTTAACCTTGCAATTTTGCAGTCGCACTGCAAAATTGCAAGGTTCGCGCTTCTTCTCATCACAAGATAAACAAATCACATTGCGCTAACAATCAATAGTTTTTCTTCATTTTTCACAATTTTAGCTTGCATAAACCTTGTAATTTTGCAATAATACTGCAAGATTACAAGGTTCATGCATACAATCACCCCCAGAACAATTGCCAACCAGGTGCAGGAGTTAAGCCTCTGCTTCCCTTGCGTCATGCTGACAGGAGCACGTCAAGTGGGCAAATCCACCCTTCTGCGCAGCCTGATGCCTCAAGGGATGAACTACATCAATCTGGATGACTACCGCGCCGTAACAGAAGCCAAACAGGACCCCATTGGATTTCTGGAAAATCACGGTACTCCCTTATGCATTGATGAAATACAGTATGCCCCGGAGCTCCTGCGAGCCATCAAGCTAAAAGTAGACGAGCGCCCGGAAGACATGGGGCTATACTGGCTTACGGGTAGCCAGAGATTCCACATGATGAAAGGAGTAACTGAAAGCTTAGCAGGCCGCGTGGGAATACTGGATTTAAGCACCTATTCCCAATACGAAGCCATGGGCATAGGCACAGGAGTTGCCCCATTCTCACCGGATGTGGTAGCCATGCGCAGCAGAGTAGAAACGGCGCCTGTGTGCACCCTTCCCACTCTGTACCGCCGCATTTGGCTGGGCGGTTATCCCGCCCTGCTAGGCCGCAAACACATGACACCGGATACTTATTTCCCCTCATACTTGCAAACATACCTGGAACGAGACGTAGCGGCTCTATCGCAAGTAGGAAACCTTTCGGCCTTCCACATGCTCATGCAATCAGCTGCCGCCCGTACAGGACAACAAATTGTGTACAGCGACATTGCCAGAGATGCCGGAATATCAGTCAATACTGCTCGCCAATGGATATCCATTTTAGAAACATGCGGCATTGTACACCTTTTGCAGCCCTACCATGTAAATACCACCAAGAGACTTGCTAAAAGCCCTAAACTGTATTTTATGGATACAGGCTTAGCCTGTTGGCTGGGAGGCTGGAACAGTCCCGATGTTTTGCAAAATGGGGCTATGGCCGGAGCAATGCTCGAAACATGGGTTTATGGACAACTTGTTCGCGGATTCCAGAATGCCGGCAAATCGCTACGGCTCTCCTATTATCGTACCGGCAGCGGTGCAGAAATTGACTTTCTGATAGAACAAAATGGCTGTATTTACCCGCTGGAAGTAAAGCGCAGCAGCAGTCCTACCCTCAGCGACCTGAGAGCAGCCTGGGATATTCCGTCTGGCTTAGCCGAGCTAAAACCAGGTATCGTTCTTTGTACCTCACCAGAGTTCTTCTCACTCGGTCGCGGATGCTACGCATTCCCGATTTCTGCGCTTTAAGCAAAAAACAGAGTCGATTTACGCCTTCCGAAAAACGCTTGCATAGCAGGCACGGAAAAGGTACAATGGCGGCAGCGCACTATGTCCATCTTTCAGCTGGTAACAGATTACAAGCCCTCGGGCGACCAGGAGCAAGCCATTGGCAAGCTCCTCAAGTCCTTGCAGGCCGGTAATAAGCACCAGTGCCTGCTGGGTGTGACGGGCAGTGGTAAGACCTTCACTATGGCCAACATCATTGCCGCGCAGGACAGGCCCGTGCTCGTGCTCTCGCACAACAAAACCCTTGCTGCGCAGCTGTACTCCGAGCTCAAGAGCTTCTTCCCGCACAACGCGGTCGAGTACTTCGTCTCCTACTTCGATTACTACCAACCGGAGGCCTACATCGCCAGTACGGATACCTACATCGAAAAGGACAGCGCCATCAACGAGGAAATTGACCGTCTGTGCCTCAATGCCATGCGTTCCCTGCTGCTGCGCAAGGACGTCATCGTGGTGGCCAGCGTAAGCTGCATCTATGGTCTGGGCTCGCCGGAAGACTACCGCGAGCTGACGCTCTCCATCCACGTGGGGCAAGAGCTGGACCGCGATGCCATGCTGGCCTGCCTGACGGAGCTTTTGTTCGAGCGCAGCGACTATGATTTCCGCCGCGGCACCTTCCGTGTACGAGGCGATGTGGTGGAAATCTACCCGGCACAAAGCGATGGCGAGGCGATACGCGTGGAATTCTTCGGCGAGGAAATCGATGCTATCACGCTCATTGATGCCACCACTGGTCGCACGCGCGAGCGCATGCAAAGCTACCTTTTCTTCCCGGTCAAGCAATACGTCTCCTCCCCGGAAAAGCGCCATCCTGCCATTCTTTCCATCCGCAAGGAACTTGCCGAGCGAGTCGATTGGTTTGAGAAACAGAGCAAGCTCATCGAAGCACAGCGCCTCAAGATGCGCACAGACTACGACCTGGAGCTCATCAACGAAATAGGCTTCTGCAAGGGTATCGAGAACTACTCGCGCCACCTCGCAGGGCGAGCCCCGGGCTCCACGCCCTCCACATTGCAGGATTATTTCCCGGCGGACCACCTCACCATCATTGACGAATCGCACGCCACCGTACCCCAGATAGGCGGCATGTACGAGGGCGACCGCTCGCGCAAACAAGTGCTCATTGACCACGGCTTCCGCCTGCCCTCCGCCCTGGACAATCGCCCCCTGCGATTCGATGAGTTCATGGCACGCCAGGCGCAGCTGGTGTATGTGAGTGCCACACCCGGCCCCTTCGAGTACGTCAATTGCGTACCCGGCAATGCGAACTACATCCCCGTCCTCAAGGCCAAGCGTGGCAACACCCACGCCCGCAGCGAGAAAGCCAGCCAGGCTATCACCAAAGCGCCGGAAGACTTCCGCGGCGTCTTCTTCCACCGCTTGGAGGAGCTGCGCGTACCGCCGCACCCGTCCTCAGCCCCGGTGGAAAAATTCAACCCGCGAGGCCTGGGGCAGCCCCTCATCGTGGAGCAGGTCATTCGCCCCACCGGTCTGCTGGAGCCCAAGATTACGCTGCTGCCGCTGGAGGGACAAATCGACAAGACTATCGAGCTCTGCCACGCCCGTGTGAGCGTGCGCGAGCGTGTGCTCGTCACCACGCTCACCAAGCGCACGGCGGAGGATTTGACCGACTACCTGCGTAATATCGGCCTGCGCGTGGAATACATCCATGCCGATGTGGATGCCATCGAGCGCGTGGAAATCCTGCGAAAGCTGCGCAGCGGCACCGTTGATATCCTGGTAGGTATCAACCTGCTGCGCGAAGGCCTCGACCTGCCGGAAGTATCGCTTGTCTGCATTCTGGATGCCGATAAAGAGGGATTCCTGCGCAACGAAACCAGTCTGGTACAGACCGCAGGCCGCGCTGCCCGCCACGTGCACGGCGAGTGCGTGCTCTTCTGCGATGTCATTACCGACTCCATCCGCCGCCTGGTGGAAGAGAGCGACCGCCGCCGCGCCATCCAGCAGGCGTACAATGAAGCACACGGCATCACGCCCCACACCGTAGCCCGCGCCGACCAGAGCACCCTGCGACTCTACACCCCCGATGATGAGGAAGACGAGGGCGAGCTACTCATGGCTGCCGAAGATGAAGAAAACGTAGCAGACACCATCCGCCGCCTGGAAAAAGAGATGAAAGAAGCGGCTGCACGCCTCGACTTCGAGGTGGCAGCCGTTCTCCGCGATAAAATCAATTTACTGCGCAAGGGATAACCCCTTACTTCTTGGTATAGTAGCGCACGTAGTCAATCTCGAAATTGACGGGATAATCCTTGGGGTCAGCCTGCTCCGGCCAGGTACCCTGTCCACCGATTGCGGTATTCATGATGATGTAGCAGGGCGTCTTCAGCGGGTTATCGCCGTTGGGATAATTGGCATCTGCGATATTCACGCGCCCTACCTCCTCATCATCAATCAGAATGCGCATCACATTCTCATCCCATTCCAGCACATAGGTGTGGAACTTCTTGCTGTAATCTTGGAACTGGCGGGTACGTATCACCTTCTGCTCCTCATTACCACCATTGCGACCCCAGCGGAAGATGGAATAGCAGGTATTCGGCTCCTGGGAGATGTGCTCCAGAATGTCAATCTCACCATTGGCAGGCCAACCATACTTGTTCACATGCATGGTCCAGATAGCAGGCCATACGCCCTTGCCCTTGGGTATGCGTGCGCGGAACTCCAGGCGACCGGGCGCCTCAAAGTGCTTCACATCCTTCGTGGTCACGGAGCCGCTGGCAAAGGGCTGCGTTTTAATCTTTTCAGCCCAGTACTCGGAGCCAGCCTTGTAGTTGCAGTTCGGGGTCTTCTTGGCACGGGAAGTCAGCACCAGCTTGCCATTGCGCACCTTCACACAGTCTTTGGTATATGCTTGGGAGGCACCGGGATTGCGCACCACACCCAGCTCGTACGCCCACTTCTTCGTATTCAGCTTGCTGCCGTTAAACTCGTCACCCCACTCGTACACCCAGCCCCCCGGCAATTCCTTAGGTGCCTTCTGAGGTGCCGCCGCCATCGCTACCGGCATAGCCAGAGCCACTACTGTCATCAGTAAACTTTTCAACATGCCCCACATTCTACCCTATCCACCCCTCACCTGTCGAGCCAAAATCTAACTCCATAATCTAAAAATGCGCAGCCATAATAGGAAAGCATAAGTAAATATACGCATATATACAACTATATTCTTGACTTTCTTTATATTTTACTATATTTTTCTATAAAAAGTATGGACCCCATAAAAAATCCTTTTACCCCCGGAGCCGGTTGCCCACCACATCAGCTAGTTGGTCGAGAAACAGTTCTCGAGGAAGCACGAATCCTACTGGGACGCACATTGCGCCGAAAGCCCGAGAAAAGCATGTTACTGACAGGTCTAAGAGGTGTTGGTAAAACAGTGCTACTCAACGCCATCGAACATGAAGCTGAAGCACAAGGCTATAAAACTATATCGTTTGAAGTAACAGAAAATCAAACACTAGGCTTAAAACTCATTCCCGCGCTTCGCAATTTATTTTTTGAACTGGATCGTCTCGCTGGTAACAAGGATAAAATTAAGCGAGGGTTGATGATATTGAGAAACTTCATCGGTTCGCTCAAACTCAATTACGGCGAATTTGGAGTTGAATTAGACCCTCTCCCGGGCATTGCAGACACTGGGAATCCGGAAATCGATCTTCCTGATTTATTTTTAGCGGTAGCTGAAGCCGCAAGAGCCAAAGAGACCGGCGTGGCTCTACTCATTGACGAAATTCAGCTCTTGAGTAATGAAGAATTAGGCGGGCTTATTATGGCCATGCATAAACTACAGCAAAAACAGGCTCCCTTTGTCCTGATAGCAGCAGGGCTCCCCACACTCCCACGGCTAGCCGGGGATGCAAAATCATATGCCGAGAGACTTTTCTCATATCCCATCATTGGTACACTCAACCAAGATGAATGCAATAAGGCTCTACAAACACCTGCTGCTATGGAACACGCAGATTTCAGTCCTGAAGCTCTTACCGCTATCTTTGCTCACTCACATGGCTACCCTTATTTCTTACAAGAATGGGGATATCAGGTCTGGAAAGTGGCAAATACCCCCTACATGACTGAAATTGACGTAAGTGATGCGCATAAACAAGTTCAAGATAGATTGGATACCAACTTCTTCCGTGTACGTTACGATAGACTCACCGACGCGGAAAAGCGCTTCATGCATGCTATGGCAACTTGCCCAGAGCCCTGTAAAAGTTCCGATATTGCTGAGCAACTCGGAATTAAACCAACAGCTATTACTCCTACTAGAGCGTCACTCATTCCACCGACATTGTTTCCATCGCAAAGGCCTGCGAAGAGGCCGGCGCTGACGGCATCAGCCTGATCAACACCCTGCTCGGCATGCGCATCAACCTGCGCACCCGCAAGCCTGTCATCGCCAACACCATGGGCGGCTTCTCCGGCCCCGCCATCTTCCCCGTGGCGGTGCGGATGGTGTATCAGGTGGCGCAGGCCGTCTCCATCCC
>JAFOZZ010000019.1 GCA_017390945.1 Akkermansia sp. | reverse complement strand
TCAGAAATACCGGCCACGTCCTTAAAGGTAATCTTGTTCTGGCTGGGGTCGAGCAGGCGGGCTCGGCTGCGGGCAAACTTCATTGCACCGCTGGGACCACCACCCTGAGCACGGAACAGGAACACGAAGATGACAATCAGCAGAAGCACCGGCAGGCAGTTGATGAGAATCATCTGCCACGTGTTGCTCTCCACCTTATACACCGCATGGGTACCCAGCATGTCGCGCACCTGGTCGCCCTGGAACGTGCGGCTGAAGCTCACCGTCACGAACTCCAAGTCCTTGCGGTTCACCACACCCTCCGGGTTCTTGCGGTACTCACCCATCACCACACCCTCGGTATGAGCCTCATTGGTGTAGCAGATGACAGGCTGCTTCTCCTTGGTATCGAGAATGCGACCCTCCTCGCCGAGCTTGCGGAAATACTCGGTGGAGATAACCTTGTCGCCCAGCTTGCCAGCCACCTGGGCCGATGTGATGTCGGCCTCCGTGCCGGTGCGGGTAATGCCGTAGCGGTTGAACAGCGTCTTCAGCTCCTCACTCTCGGTGAAGGGCATGTAGAAGGGGGCGTAGGTGAACTGCGGCGCCTGCTTGTACACATAGGCATTGATGGTGCCATTGCTGGAGTGGTCACTGCTCACCACCTCGATGGGGTAATGCTCCGCATCCGTCAGCACCACCTTACCATCGCGATAATCCTTGCGGAACTCTTCCAGTGTCAGCGTGCGGGCGGCACTGCCCATGCTGCCGTCGGACGTAAACGCCAGCAGCAGAATGCCCGCTATCACTGTCATGAGGATCCACAGCCCCCAGTTGGGGGAATTGCCCGGAGTGGGCGGAAGTCCGTTTTTGTTCTGGTTCGGGTCAGCCATTTGCTTCGAGGTGATTTTTGCCCATTTTACTTCATCGCGCGCGAAAGTTAAACGACATTTCAAGACATAAAGCGCCAAAAGCATGTCATGACGCCCCGCGCACTCGCCAAATGCCTCGCTATGTGATATGATACCTCCATGCAGTTTGAGGCAATAGAACAGACCCTGGACTACAAGTTCACCGATACCACCTGGCTCAAGCAGGCGCTCAGCCACCCCAGCTCCGACCAGAAGAAGAAGACCAACCTCAATTACGAACGTCTCGAATTCCTCGGCGACGCCGTGCTTGAGCTGGTCGTCAGCCGCGAGCTTTTCAGCATGTTCCCCAAGGCGGATGAAGGCACCCTCACCAAACTGCGCTCCGGCATCGTCAGCCGTCAGCACCTTGCCGGCATCGCCGCCCGCCTCGGCTGGGGCGAGCACATTCTCATGTCCCCGCAGCTGGAAAAAAACGGTGGCCGCGAAGCTATCTCGGTTCTTGCCAATACTTTCGAGAGTGTCGTCGGCGCCGTCATGATGGATTCCAACTACAACGCCGTGCGCAAAGTGTCCCTCCACCTTATGGCCGACAGCCTCGCAAATGTCGAGAACTATCTGGAGGTCAATCACAAGGGCAAGCTCCTCGAAACCCTCCAGGCCATCGATGGCACCGGCCCGGA
Organism: Akkermansia sp.; assembly: GCA_017390945.1. GTDB lineage: Bacteria > Verrucomicrobiota > Verrucomicrobiia > Verrucomicrobiales > Akkermansiaceae > Akkermansia. The sequence goes on along the minus strand of JAFOZZ010000019.1, from coordinate 2,123 downwards.
TTACCTCGTCGTCCCTGTGGATGAATCCAAACCCGCAGGCCCCTTCCATGCCAAAGCCATCTGGCACGACCAGGTCGTTGGCGAAGCCGAAGCCTCCAGCAAACACCGCGCCCAAGTCGCCGCTGCCGCCGATGCGCTCACCCGCCGCATCTGGGAGCAGGAGAGCTGAGAGAATGATTGTGGAATTGTTGCGCCTTGTCGGCGCAAGTGAAATACTCGCTAGTTACTCGGGTTAAATCGTGCCGGTCGGCAAGGAGAAATCAGCCTTGTTGGCTGGTTAAATTACCGCCGACTGGCGGTAATGAAGATTTCTGCGGGCTACCTGTCTCGGCGACTTGTCTCGGCGTAGCTTTAGCGAAGACGGAAGCCCGCAGGGCGAAGACGTAAGACCGCCTAATCCTCTTTTGGCGTTTTTAGTGATTCCCTCAGTTCTATCTGGGCTGGGGCATTATTTATTTCTCATCCTCTGCGGCGAGTAACACGGGCTCCTCATAGGCTGGGTATTCGCTACGGAATTGACGGTAGAGCTCGTGGGCCAGCTTCTCGCGGAGCTGGTTGCGCTTGTAGTCATCTTGCATCAGGTCCTCGAAGCCCTCCATGCTCTTGACGTAGCAATCCATAGCGGCATTTTCAAAGATATCCTTGAAAATGGTATCCATGAACACCTTCATGTTCGAGCTGCGGGCCGATGCTGCCAGCGAGGTATTTTCCTTCAGTACGGCCATGATGGTGCGGGCCGCCACCTTGTTGGCCTCGGTGAAGTTGCCGCCCATGGCTTCATTGATGCGGTTCAGCAGTTCATCGAGCGGCTCCTTTTTATCCGTAGCACCACCGCCTGCGGTGGCCGTGCCCGGTTCCAGGATGCCGTCCGTACCGGCCAGCTGAATACTACCGTTACCGGTTTCCTCCAGCATATAATACTCCATCTCAATTTTGCCTTCGATGTCCACCACCGGTGTGGAATCCGTGGGCAGTACCTTGATGAGGTAGCGGGCAAACACATATTCCTTGTGCAGCGCTAAGTCATTCAGGCGCGTTATCTGCCCGATGTGGGCATACCACTTGCACAGGGCTCTCAACTTACGGCGGAACTCGTACTGGCTATCCTTGCTTAATTTTTGAGTGTAGTCGGCAATAACCGGTATGAGCAGGTTCGTGATGGCCGCGGCACATTCGGCTTCCTGCTGCTCGCTGTGGCGCGTGTATTCCTCCGCAACCTTCTCCACGTCGTCATCGTGGTAGACCTCAAACTGGCGCAGGTCACGCTTGGTCTGATAAATGAGGTCATAGCTCAGGTCGCCCTCCAGCAGTGTTTCCTGATAGAAGGGCTGGAATGCCTCCTTGATTTCCTCGTGCTCGTTCATGAAGTCGAGCACGTAGGTATCCTCCTTGCCGTAGATGGTACGGTTCAGGCGAGAGAGGGTCTGCACGCACTTTACAGAGCGCAGCTTTTTGTCCACAATCATGGTGTGCAGCAGCTTTTCATCAAAGCCGGTCTGATACTTCTCTGCCACGATGAGGATGTTGAAGTTGTTGTGGAATTCCTCCTTCGTCTGAGCCTCTGAGATATGCGTGCCGTCCGCACGCACGTTAAGCTTGCTCTCGGTCAGCTCCTCCCCATCCTCCAGCTCCACTTTGCCGGAGAATGCCACCATGGGTTTCACGTCGGCATAACCTTGCTCGGCGGCATAGGCCTTCACCGCACGGAAATACAGCACCGCTGCCAGGCGGGAGGATGCTACCACCATCATCTTACCCTTGCCGCCGATTTTGTGGCGCGTGGTTTCAAGGAAGGTCTCCACGATGATTTCCGATTTCTGCCGGATATTTTCCGGGTGCAGCGTGGCATATTGGCGTATGAGGCGTGCGGCCTTGCTGCTGGCCATTTCCTCATTCTCCTCGGCCGTGCGGATGAGCTTCCAGCAGGTCTTGTACGTGGTGTAGTTCTGCAGCACGTCGAGGATGAATCCCTCCTCAATGGCCTGACGCATACTGTACACGTGGAAGGGGTGCCACTTGCCGTCCGGTCCCTGTTCGCAGAATTGCTGCAGGGTGGTATCCTTCGGCGTGGCGGTAAAGGCGAAGAACGAGAGGTTATCGTGCTTGCCCTGGCTCAGGATTTC
>JAFOZZ010000218.1 GCA_017390945.1 Akkermansia sp. | reverse complement strand
TGTAAATATGCTATTTCGGCTGAGCAGCAGCGGCATTTGCTAGAGCTGTTGCCTCGTATTCGACAGGGGGAGTCCGTGAATCTTGTGTTGCCTAATACAAATGGCCGCACGGCGTTGCATTATTCTTGCGGTATTGGGAGCCTCAGCATTACCAGATGGTTGCTGGAACATGGTGCTAACCCTAATGCTCGTGATAATAATGGTATGGTGCCGCTTCGTTGCGTGGGCAATGATAATCGTGCAGCTATTATTCGGGTATTACAGGACTATGGGGCGCAGTGGTAAGAAGCTGCTTTGGCATGCCGGGAACTGCAATGGAACGAGTGGAATTGCCTCTGGTAGATGCGTGGACATGTCCTGAAGACGTGGCGGCCTACGCCAGCGCCTGTATAGCGGTCGTAGGGCTGGAACGCTGGCACTTTGCCTGGGATCGTGCATTGCGCCGCCTGGGATGCTGTGATTGGCTGAAGCGGCGGATTTCGCTTTCTCGATATTTTGTGGAGTACTATTTGTCGCGCGATACCGAAATGATTCGCCGCACTGTGCTGCACGAGCTGGCACATGCGTTGGCTATGACTCGCCACCGCCAGACGGGGCACCGTGGGTGGTGGGTACACTATTGTGAACAGCTTGGTATACCGGGCGAAAAATCCAGCTGCAAGTGTGATGATTTTGCGCCTGCCTCCAAGCGTCGAGCCTCGGGCTATGTGCTGTGCCACTGCGACACGGGTGAGGTATTTCGCCGCTATCGCTCTAAGCCCCGCCGCTCAGATGAAGCGCTTGCGCGTACCTACATTCGCGGGCGTAAAGATGAAACCCTCGGAAAGCTGGTTATACGCAAAGTGGATGGAGCTTAAAAAATCCATTTTGTCGATTCGTGTTTAGACGATGCTTCTTTAATATGCTGATTTTTATCCTCTGAGTAGGAAAAGCTATTTCAGCTTATTGAGTGCATTTTGTGCATATTTGTGACCTTGTTCCGCTGCTTTGCTGTACCAGTATTCAGCTTTATTGAGGTCTTTTGTTGTACCACTTCCTTTTTCATAGCAGAAGCCTAGGTTGAATTGGGCTTCTGGGTTTCCTTGCTCTGCTGATTTTTTGTACCATTCAAAGGCTTCGCTATAGTTTTGTGTGACACTTCTGCCGTATTCATAGCATGAGCCAAGTTTATATTGTGCTTCAGCATGGCCTAGCTCCGCTGCCTTTCTGTACCAGTTAATTGCTTCGGTGTAATCTTGTGGAACTCCATGACCTAGTTCATAACTGACTCCAAGGATATGAAGCGCTTCCTTATTGCCTTCATTAGCGGCGATTCGGAAGTGTTGAATAGCTTTCTGATAGCTTTGTTCATGGTCATTGAGACCATATAAATAATTTTCACCCTGTTGATAATGTTCTCTTGCTTCAGCTTTTCTCCTTTCTTCTCCATCTTGTTGGCTCAGCACCGTGGGAGGTGATTTTTTTTCTCCGTGAGCATGGAAGAAGAGATAGCCTCCTGCTGAAAAAACACCGATGAGAATTATCGACAGTGGAATGAGAAGTCGTGATTTTTTTTGTTTGGTTGATTGAGTAACATTAAGGGGGTGAGTGGGAAGAATTTTGATTGGAGTATTGATGGATTGTGCGCTCTTGACTGATAATTTAGGCGCGAGGATAGCAGACAGGGCGTTAAGCCATTCACCTGCTGTCTGCCAGCGATTCTTCGCACGCAGTGCTAATGCCTTATCGATAGTAGTTAAAAAATAAACGCTAAAACGTCCGCGTAACTCTGCACGGTTTGCAAGCGGGCGTAATGGATCCTCATCGTTGGCTAGTCGTTCATTGGCTTCAGGTGGCGCGCTTCCTGTGATGAGGCGGTAGCACGTTGCTCCAAGGGAGTATAAATCCGTCCACGGTCCACGTTTACCTCGAGTCGTGATTTGCTCGATGGGTGAGTAGCCGGGGGAGCCAACCATGGTGGCAGAGCGCTCGCTGATGATAGAACGGGCTGTGCCGAAGTCGATAATAACGGGAACCTTTTTGTTTTTTAATAGAATATTAGCCGGCTTGATGTCGCGGTGGTAAATGTTCTGACTGTGCAGGTAATTTAAGGCTTCCAGTAGCTTACGCAAGATGGGACGGAGCCCCGCCTCTGTGATATCCTGCGGCGCAGGCGCGGCCTTGTGCAACTCTTGTCCTCCTACCCAAGGCATTACGTAATAGGCAGTCCCTAAAGCTTCGAAGGCCTTATTTACTTTGACGATGTTGGGGTGGTTGAGTCTGGCAAGAAGTCGTGCTTCTTCTACAAATCGAGTGAGCTGTTTATGGTATTCCTCTGCTTCATCACCAGCTTTGGCTGATGCTACAATCAGGCTGGTTGTATTGCGATAGGCACAGAAAGTCGGAAGATTTTCTTTGATTACCACTTGTTTGCCATCAGCAATGCTTTCGGCCAAATAGGTAATGCCAAATCCGCCTTGTCCCAGCGTGCGGAGGATACGATAATCTCCTAGCTCTACATTGGCTGGTAAGGCAAGTTGGTTTGTGTTCATGCATCGTTGTTTGTATGTGATTCCTCGTTATTATATTCACTTGAGCGCTTTTATAGCATTGGCATTTCCCTGTTCAGCCGCTTTGCGGTACCAGTAGGCGGCTTTATCGTGATTTTTGGTTACACCGCGCCCAACATAGTAACAGTTACCTATGGCATATTGTGCATTAGCATTGCCTTGTTCTGCCGCTCTTCTGTACCATTGAGCCGCCTCATATGCGTTTTTCGCCACTCCTCGTCCTGCATAGTAGCAGTTGCCCAAGGAAAACTGGGCATCTGCGTTTCCTTGCTCGGCCGATTTTTTGTACCATTTAATCATTTCGTTGTAGTCTTGAGCAACACCTCGTCCGACAAGGTGACAGTTACCCATAGAAAACTGGGCTGTTGCATTTCCTCTGTTTGCGGCTTCGCGGAACCAATATGTGGCTTCGTAATCATTTCGCTCCACTCCTTCTCCATTGTAATAGCTGGCTCCTAAGTGGAACTGCGCTTTGTCATGTCCTTGTTCTGCTGCTTTGCTGAACCAATAAAAGGATTCTCTGTAGTCTTGGTGAACACCTTTGCCCTTGTAATAGCAGAACCCTATCTGGAATTGAGCCTCTGCGTTTCCTTGCTCGGCCGCTTTTTGGTACCAATTTATAGCTTCATTGTAATTTTGTGAGACTCCTTGTCCGTTTTCATAACATATACCCAAGCTACATTGTGCATTCGCAATCCCCTGATTGGCCGATTTTTGGAACCATTGAGCAGCTTCTCTGTAATCATGGAAGTGGGCGTAGCATGCACCAAGGTAGAATTGTGCTTCTGCGTGTCCTGCAATAGCGGCTGTTCGGAAATGCTGTATGGCGTTTGCATAGCTTTGTTCATGACCATTTCGCCCATAAAAATAGTTTGCTCCTTTTTCGTATTGGTTTCTTATTTCTGCCATTTTCTTGGCTTCTTCTTCTCGTTGGCGCGCCTCCTGTGCCAGTCGCTTTTGTTCTTCTTCTTCTTGCCGTTTAATTTCTTCTTGCCGTTTAACTTCTTCTAGACGCTTAGCTTCTTCTTCTCTCTGGCGTTGCTCTTGCGCCAGTCGCTTTTGTTCCTCTTCTTGCTGGGCGTTTTCCTCCTGTTGGCTTTGTTTCGGAGCCTGTTGTTCTCTGTTAATGAGCATGTAGCAGCTTGCGGCAAGCCCACTGACGATAAGCAGTAGCAGAGGCGCAATCAGAAGCAATTTCTTAGTACTTACTGATTTGTTAACATTAATCAGGCGGGTTTGTATGGTTTTTGATTGCCCGATGGATAATGGTTGAGAGTCGCAGAAGGCCATGGCGCTAAGCCATTCTTCAGCTGTTTGCCAGCGATTTTTAGCTCGTAGTTCCAGCGCTTTATCAATGGTGGCTAGAAAATCGACACTGAAGCGTCCGCGCAGGTCGGCGCGGTTGACGAGTGGGCGGTGCGGATCTTCATCGTCAGCCAGGCGCTCTGTTGACTCAGGTGGCGGACTGCCGGTGATAAGTCGATAGCATGTTGCACCCAGTGAGTAGATGTCTGTCCACGGCCCACGTTTGCCACGGGCGGTAACTTGCTCGATGGGTGAATAACCGGGGGAGCCTACCATAGTAGCGGAGCGTTCACTGATGATAGAACGTGCAGTGCCGAAGTCGATAATGACAGGAGTGGTGTCGTTTTGTAGCAGAATATTGGCCGGTTTGATGTCGCGATGGTAGATGTTCTGACTGTGCAGGTACTCCAAAGCCTCCAGCAGCTTGCGCAGGATAGGAAGAAGCCAGGCTTCTGTGATATCCTGGGGTGCAGGTGCCGCCTTGTGCAGTTCTTGTCCACCCACCCAAGGCATGACGTAGTAGGCGGTTCCCAGTGCTTCGAAGGCTTGGTATACCTTCACTATGTTGGGATGGTCGAGGCTGGCGAGAAGCCGGGCTTCTTCTACAAAGCGAGTGAGTAATTTGTGGTACTCTTCCTCTTCATCGTTTGCTTTGGCCGATGCAACAATCAGGCTGGTTGTGTTACGATAGGCACAGAAAGTAGGTAAGTTTTCTTTTATAACAACCTTTTTACCGTCGGTTATATTTTCGGCCAAGTAAGTGATGCCAAACCCGCCTTGTCCCAACGTGCGAAGGATACGGTAATCTCCTAATTCTACATTGGCAGGTAATGCAAAGTGATTCATATTCATGGCGATGGTGGGATGGTGCTGAAGAGAAAGTATGAAATTATTTCAGGTTTCTGAGGGCGATAATCGCATCCTCATTTCCTTGCGCTGCCGCTTTTAAGTACCAGGCTGTTGCTTCTCTGTAATTTGTTGTAACACCACGGCCTTTCTCATAGCATTCTCCTAATTTATATTGAGCTTCTGCGTATCCTTCTTCTGCCGCACTGCGGAAGTACCTTGCCGCATTCTCATAGTCTTGTGTATAGCCGTTACGACCGTAATAATAGTTTTCTCCCATTTGAAAGAGCTGAAGAATCTCAGCCTGTTGCGGGGGCGCTTCATCGGTACAATCCGACCAGTTTTTTTCAGATTCGGACTCTTGTTTACTCAAGTCGAATAGCTGCCACTGTTGTTTTGCCGCTTCTACGCGTAGATGCGGGACAAGCGTTAGCCTAATAACATGGACGGCAATATGGCCACATATGGCAAGACTGCCAGCGAGTATCACTAGCAACAGTATGAGCAGAACCTGGCGCTTGGGACTAGATAATTTAGGCGCCGATATATGACGAGGTTGTGCAATGAGGGGGGCTGAATTGATTGGGGGGGCACCGATAGGGCGCGCATTAATGGGAACGGCTGTGTTGGCCGATGATGTTGGCGCTCGCCCGGTAATCAAGGTCTCCAGCCATTCATCTGCTGTCTGCCAGCGATGCTTGGCTCGGATAGCCAAGGCTTTGTCGATGGTTGATAACAAGTTTACGCTGAAGCGTCCTCGCAGATTAGGCTGCTGAGATAGCGGGCGGAGTGTATCTATTTCCGTTGCCAGGCGTTCGGAGGCATCTGGGGGTGGGCTTCCGGTGATGATGCGGTAGCAAGTTGCTCCCAGTGAGTAGATATCCGTCCATGGTCCTTGCTCTCCATGGGTGGTAATCTGTTCGATGGGTGAGTAGCCGGGGGAGCCCACCATGGTGGCAGAGCGCTCGCCACCGATGGAACGAGCTGTGCCGAAGTCGATGATGACTGGGGTGAACTTGTTTTTCAGTAGAATATTAGCCGGCTTGATATCGCGATGGTAGACCTTCCGGCTGTGCAAGTACGCCAGAGATTCCAGTAGTTTTAGCAAGATAGGACGTAGCCATGCCTCGGTAATTTCATGTGGGGGCGGTGCTGCTTTGTGGAGCTCGGTTCCTCCTATCCACGGCATCACGTAATAGGCTGTTCCGAGCGCCTCGAAGGCCTTGTACACCTTCACGATGTTGGGATGATTGAGGCGGGCAAGGAGGCGCGCTTCCTCTACAAATCGGGTGAGCAGTTTGTGGTATTCCTTTTCTGGATCATTAGGATTGGTAGGCGCAACGTACAAGTTGGTTGTATTGCGGAATGCGCAGAACGCCGGCAGGTTTTCTTTAATAACGACCCGTTTGCCATCGGCAATCGCCTCAGCCAGGTAGGTGATACCGAATCCTCCTTGACCCAGCGTGCGAAGAATACGGTATTCCCCCAGCTCTACATTAGCAGGTAATGTGAAGTGGTTCGTACTCATAGCTTCGACTGAAGAGAATAAGATGTGGCGGAGTTTATTCGATAAAGGGGGCGCTTAATATGCCTTAGTGTAGTTTGGCTGCTTCGTGGCCTTGGTCAGCGGCTTTTTGGAACCAGCTAGCGGCTTCGTTGTCGTCCTGTGACACGCCTTTGCCGCTTTCATAGCAGAGGCCTAAGTTATATTGTGCTTCTGCATGCCCTTGGTTGGCAGCTTTGCGGAACCAGGTGACGGCTTCGCTGTAATCCCGTGAGACTCCGTGGCCGTTAGCATAGCATACTCCCAGGCAATATTGTGCTACCTTATGTCCTTGGTTGGCTGCTTTGCGGAACCAGTTCATGGCTTCGCTGTAATCCTGAGTGACACCATGGCCGTATGCATAGCACAAGCCTACTGTGCATTGTGCTGTAGCATACCCCTGGTTTGCAGCTTTTTTGTGCCAATCAATGGCTTTGTAGTAGTTTAGCGTGACTCCGCGAGCTTTGCCGTAGCAGAAACCTAAGCTGCATTGCGCCTGCGGGAGCCCCTGTTCTGCAGCTTTGCGGAACCAAGTGACGGCTTCGCTGTAATCCTCTGTGACACCATGGCCGTTTGCATAGAGGGTGCCTAAACTACATTGGGCTTCGGCGTGCCCCTGTTCAGCAGCTTTGCGGAACCATTGGGCGGCTTCGCTGGTGTCTTTTGTTACGCCGCTACCTGTCAAATAGCAAACGGCAAGATGATTTTGCGCTTTTGCGTGACCTTGTTCTGCCGCTTTGCGGAACCAGTTGGCAGCCTCTTTGGAATTTTGTGTGATTCCGTTGCCGCTGTCATAGCTGAGGGCTAAGTTGAATTGTGCTTCTGCATGGCCTTGCTCAGCAGCTTTTCGGTACCAGTTGGTGGCTTCGTTGGTATCTTGTATGATGCCACGGCCGTTTTCATAGCATGAGCCCAAGGCACACTGTGCGGCGGCGAGGCCTTGTTCTGCTGCTTTTTGGTACCAATTTACGGCTTCGTTGAGATTTTTTGAAACACCCTGGCCGTTTTCATAGCAGACACCAAAGCTGTATTGCGCCTCAGCGTGTCCAGCCATAGCGGCTATGCGTAAGTGATGAGCGGCGGTCTCGTAGTTCTGCTCGTGACCGTCGCGGCCGTAATAATACCCTTCGCCTTTTTGGTAGTGTTCGTTAATTTCGGCTTGCTGTTGAGCGGCCGCCTCGAGTTGTTGCCGTTCGCGATTTTCTCGCATTTTCAGGACAATCATGTATCTACCTGCCGAAAGTCCGCCTATGAGAAGTACCAACAGCGGTATAAAAAGAAGTAGTTTTTTCTTGCTTGTTGATTGGGCTACATTAATGGGGCGCGTGTTGACGATTTTCGGTAGTGCACTGGCGGGCAGTGAGGTATTGACCGCTATGAGCGGGGAACTGACCATGGGCAGAGATGCCAGCCACTCTCCTGCTGTTTGCCAGCGGTTCTTGGCTCGCAGAGCCAGAGCCTTATCGATAGTTGCCAGGAACTCGAGGCTGAAACGCCCTCGCAGCTCGGCTTGGTTTATCAGCGGTCGGAGCGGATCTTCATCATCAGCCAGTCGTTCATTGGCTTCGGGGGGCGGGCTGCCGGTGATAAGTCGGTAGCACGTTGCACCCAGAGAGTATACATCAGTCCACGGTCCACGCTGTCCTCGGGCGGTAATCTGCTCGATGGGAGAGTAGCCGGGGGAGCCCACCATGGTGGCAGAGCGATCGCTGATGATGGAACGAGCCGTGCCGAAGTCGATGATGACGGGCGTGGTTTCGTTTTCCAGCAGAATGTTGGCCGGCTTAATATCGCGGTGGTAGATATTCTGGCTGTGCAGGTACTCCAGAGCCTCCAGCAGCTTGCGCAGGATAGGAAGAAGCCATGCTTCTGTAATCTCTTGCGGTGCAGGAGCTACCTTTTGCAGTTCTTGTCCGCCCACCCAGGGCATTACGTAGTATGCTGTGCCAAGCGCCTCGAAGGCGGTATACACCTTCACAATGTTGGGGTGGTTGAGGCTGGCGAGGAGTCGAGCCTCATCCACAAATCGGGTGAGCAACTTGCGGTATTCTTCCGCCTCATCATTGGGATTGGCTGAAGCTACCAGAAGGCTGGTTGTATTGCGGTAAGCACAGAATGTAGGCAGGTTTTCCTTAATCACTACCTGTTTTCCGTCATTGATATCTTCGGCCAGGTAGGTGATGCCAAATCCGCCCTGTCCCAATGTGCGGAGGATACGGTAATTCCCCAGCTCTACATTGGCAGGTAAGGCAAAGTGATTCGTGTTCATGTCGATGGAAGGAGTAAGTGGTAGTGCACCTGTTGTTTTTTATTAATATGGATAAGGTTAGTTGACTTAGCCATATTCATTGGTTTTCTTCTATCAGAAAATGAGGAGCCGGATATTCTTGCCCCTCATGAGGAAGTGGAACATCGGGGTGTAAGTGAGGGGCGTTGTCCATCTCCTCGGGCGGAACCTCTTCTGCGTATTCATCTGCAGTAGAAGGGTAGAGCTCTCTGATTTCATTCCAATCGATTAAATTGAAGATGTCATTGGTGGTAATTTTGCCTGTTTGAAAATGAGGTGTATCAAAGAAATGATACAGGTTATTCTTAAGCCGTTGTGATTCTGCATGAGTTCGGTCGAATGCCAATCGGATATGGTTATCCGGCATTTTTAATACCAGATTTTTTAGTTCCAGCGCCAGCTGTTGCGGTCCTTCGAGTTTTGCATAAAACTCGATATGCTGACATTCGCTTGCATGCGTGGGGTTGAAATCTTTTGCCAGTGCATATACTTCAGTACAAAACTGATCGATTTGGTAGGCTAGTTTCTGGCACTGCTCATTTATATTAGTCTGTACAGAGGGCGGTTCCAACTTGGGGGCGGTGGGCTGTTCGGATGTACTTGGCTGTTTGGGTTCTACAGGTTGCTCGGGCGTTGCGGATTGCTCGGGCTTGGCAGTCGGTTCTAGCCCTACCTCTTGCTTAGATGTGCCGACATGCTCTTCCTCGTTTGTTTGTTCAGTCCCGCAAGGCTGTTCTGCTGTGTCTGGAAGAACAGCAGGAGCCTCTTTTGCTGGCTCCACCGCCTCTGCCTTGGCTGGCGTTTGAGACGGCTTATTCTTATTTGCCTGCGCAAGCATAGCAGTCTGAGCCAGTTTGGCTTCTTCGTGCTTCAGGTGCTCAAAACATTTGAGCGCGCCGAAACATATGCCAAGCAGCAGGATTGCTGCTATGCCAATAACGATGTATTTGATAAAGCCAAAGCTGGAAGGTGGTGGCGGGGGGGTGTGAATCCAAATGGCTGACACATTATCGGACTTGCCAGCAGCATGTAGTACTGCCTGCTGGGCATGATTGAGGAGCATTGCATTATGCGTAGCTGGAGTAGTAGCTCGCCAGGTAAACATATTCCACAGAGGCTCGGGCAGCTGATTCCACAGGCCATCGCAGCAGAGTAGGAATTTATCTGCTGCTGCATATGTTCCTGAATGGATGTGCGGCTTGACATTGCCTGTGGCACCCAGTGCTTGCGTGAGCACGCTCTGATCCGGGTGATTTTGGGCTTCCTCCGGGGTGACTTCGCCACGTTCTACGAGAATGCGAAGTAGCGAATCATCGATCGTGAGCTGCTGCCAGGTGTTTTTGTGCGCCAGGTAGGCTCGGCAATCGCCCACATTGGCCACTGTGTAGACACCACGGCAAAGATAAACGGCAACAATAGCGCATTTGCCGCTGAACTTTGCGTTGCCGCCAGCTTGTTCTATGACTTCATGGTGCGCGATTAAAAGAGCTTCGCGGAGGATTTCGGCGGCCATGTCAGGGGCTACGCCAGCAGCAAGACGTTCATTCCATGTGTTGTAAAGGGAGGATACTGCGGTGAATGAGGCGCGCTCGCCACCGGAATGGCCACCTGCTCCATCAGCTACAACAGCCAGCATCGCGTTGGGGGATTCCCATACAGCTTCATTGTCTTGCTGTGAATCGCGGTCGCCAATGAGTGATACCTGGGCATGGTGTGCGGAGTATTGCTCGGTAGGCAGAATATCGATGATGATGATACTGGTGTTGTCCTGATTGGGAACATGTAGCTGCACGAGCTTGTTCATGAGGATTGAGCAGGCTTTCTCAGGGGTAGCCAAGCGTACCTCTGGGGTGTTGAGCAATGATTCCCAACCGGATTTAATGAGCGGCATCAGACCATCGGAGGCGATGATGTAGCGGTCGCCAACCCGGCAAGGCGGGTCGGCGGTGAGCTCGGCTTCCACGTAATCATCGCCACACACAGCTGAGTAAAGGGCATGCCGTGGCCCTGGCTCAGCTGCAGCTTCTGCCGGTGTCATTTCGCCGCAGCTGACACGGCGGTCGAGTTCCCATTGCCAGGTGTGGGCGGTGTTGATTTTTGTGATAGTGGTGCCTTGTTGCAAGTAGAGGAGAGAATCACCAACATTGAGCCAGTTGACTTGGTCGTCGCTGATGCTGAGGGCAATAAAGGTGGCGCCAGCTTCCTCATCAATCCGACCTTCTTGCTTCTGCGCGGCAAGTGACTGGTTGGCATAGCTGAGGCAATGCGCCAGGGTGTCAACGTCGGCGGCATTCCCACCGCATTGACCGGCGTAGGCGCAAAGAAAGCTATCAACCAGGTGGTTGCTGGCTTTTTCTCCATCGGCTACACCGCCCATGCCGTCTGCAAGAACGGCCATGAAGCTTCCGATGGTATTGCTCGCTTCAGCGGGGTGTAGAGTGCAGGCGTCTTCCTGCTGTTCTCGCCCACCTATCCACTGGAGAGTGGCGGCAGAAACCTGAAAGTTACTGAATGAGGTGACTCTCGTTATCATTGTGGGAGCGAATTTCAGATGTTTTCAGGGTAATCCCAGAAGAATGTTTCATTGCAGAGGGGAATGAAGCGCAGGCTAGTCTGCTCTGAAACTCGCAGAATGTCGCCTTTGTTGATAGGCTCATACCCTGTCAGCTCTTCTCCATTCAGGTATGTGAACTGAGAAGCGGTCTCGACATTTGAAACAAAAAACTGTTTCTTATTTTTGATATAGCGAATGACAAACTGTACCGAGGAAATACCCGGGTCACCCGCAAGATTGATGCGGCAGGTATTACTGCGGCCAGCCTGGTTGATGCCTACCGTAATCGGGAAGTACATGCCCTTCATGGGGCCGCTGATGGCAACAAGCCAGCCTTGTTCCCAGCGCTCGGAGGGATGGCAGGCTGGATCATTGTAGACGCTGTTTTGTGCCGCTGGTGAGCGGAAAAGGCGCGTGTGTTCATCGTCACCCGACTTGTTTGTTGTTTGGGGCGCATTTGCTATATTGCCGCGATTGATGCGCACTGTAGTTTGCGGAGCAGAGGCTGATTCAGACTGCAGCCCGATTGCCCTGGTATTGATGCGTACGGTGGATTGTCCTCTGGCAGACGGTGTATGCTTTAAGCCGATTTCCGTGGTGTTGATGCGTACCGTGCTACTATTTCGCCCCATGGGAATGGGGGGGAGATTAAAGGGAGGCACAGGCGGCGTAGCCGGCTGCGGAGCCGGGCGGGGAGTCGTCTGCTGCACAGGCTTGGGCATTGGTTGGGGCGCGGGCTGCGGGGCAGGCTCCGGAGCCGGGGGAACATCGGTGTAGTCCCACTGGTAGTTAGTATCGCAGAAGGGGACGAAAATTACCGATGTGTCCGGTGAGAGTCGCAGTGTGTCGCGTTCATTCAGCGGCTCAGGGAAGATTAGCTCCTCACCATCACCAAGGTAGGTTACCTGAGATGCCGTATTGATGGGAGCAACCATATAAGTATTTTTGCTCTGTATGTAACGAATGCTAAACTGAGCTCTTGAGATTTTGTCGTCATCCGGTAAGCAGATGGTGCTGGAGCTGCTACGACCGGCGGTATTGTTGCCGAAGAGAATAGGGAATGAACGACCTTTCATCGGGCCGCAAATTGGCACAAGCCAACCATGAATCCATTGCTCCGGATTAAGAGGCTGGAGGGGATTTGCCTGGTTGGTTGCGGTTGCTGCGTTTTTAATCAGGACGGTATGTCCGTCCTGATTATTGCTGCTTTGCTGGCGAATATTACGGTGCAGAGGTACAGTCGGACCTTCTGTGTCACCCGTTGGCTGAGCCTGTGGAGCTACCGGGATGTCGATAGCGGCGACTCGTATGGGGTTTTGATTAGGGGAATTATCGCCGTTTCGATTAATGAGACGCGTAGACATGGGCTTTAGTAGAGAGGTGTGTTGCCGTTGTTGTTAGTGGCATGGAAGCGGAGCTTGACGGAGCCAAGCTCGACAATAATGCCCTGGGTGAGAATAACGTGAGAGAGAACTTCGTTGTTGTAATAGATTTTGTTGGGGGTGCCGAGATCGTACATGGACCAGCTTCCGTCACGTTCGCGCTTGATGGTGCAGTGGCGGGAAGATACGGTTCGGTCGCTCGGGTTGAGAACAAGGTCGTTATTGGAATCGCGTCCTACGTTGACGAGTGGTTCAATAATCCACCATTGTCTGTCGCTGTCGGGGTCATCCAGTATGGCAAGTACACTATCAGGAGAGATGCCAGGTGTGTCAGCTTCAACGACTGCAGCCGGTTTAACGGGGCTTTCGGACTGCAGCGGTAAGGGCGGTAGCCCGGCATTCTGCTGCGTATTTTGTTTATTTCTGCGACGACGAATGTGACGAATGTAGAGCCAAATGGAGACCAGAAGAAGCAACAGAACGCTGATGCCAATGGTGATGTATGCCCATACCGGCATAGGTGCTTCCAATGGCTGCTCGGGCAAGGGAGTGGTGCGGCCAAGTAGGAGCAGCAGCTGTGCATCGTCTACATTATCAGCTGTTATATCACTGTTGTTGCAGTAGCTGAGAATGAGATTAAGAACCTCTTTTTCTGTTTCAGATGTATTCGGATTAGCCAACTCAATCTGTAGTGTCTGAACTACAGTTTCAGCAGGCAACTGTTTAAGCAAGGTAGCAGGCTCTTTCATGCTTGCTACGATGCTCTTTAACTCTGTAAGCACTTGCTCCATCTGTTCAATGTCACCTGGGCTATCGATTTCGAGCTTTGTGAACTCGGCTGCCTTCAGAGTGCCGCTGTTGATGAGTTCTTGCAGCGTTTTGATGGTATCTGCTTCAGGATTCGGAAGCGGCGTGTCTCTGCCTATCAGTTGAAGCATATGCTCGGTAGTGAGAGCACTTGCCTTTAGTGATGTATCGCTGAGTAGGTCTTGCAGTCTGCTGAGGGCAATTTGCTCATTTCCCGGGATTCCTGTTCGATGCAGGAAGGCTCCCATGGCGCGCTCAAGCGTTTCGCGTTTGCTGTTTTTCAGTTGCTTGACTGTCTGGAGCATGCTTTCTGTCACCTGGCGCAAGGCGCAGGCATCGCGGCTAACGGTCAGCAAATCCGGAGCCTCGGCTTGCTCGGTTTGGGTAAGGGCTTCGAGGCGGGCTGCAGCAGACTGGATGCTTGCCAGGAGCTGATGAATATTATCAACTCCGGGGTGCGGCATTGGTGTGGTGCGGCCAAGGAGTTGCACCATATGAGTGCCGGTGAGCTGAGTTGCCTTCAGCTTATCGTTCTTTTGAAGATTAAGTAGATAAGTGAGTGCATTTTTTTCAGCTTCAGTTAATCCCTGGCGTTTTTTCGCTTCATCGATGGATTGGCATACCGTGTCGATGGGGAGTTTTTTGAGATTCTGGCAATCGCTCAATACTGCTTCCGCTTGTTGAGTAATTGCGTTTATGCTGGCGGCAATTTCTTCCTGGTTGATGGGCGATTTTTTCTCCGCTTCTGCTAAAGTGGATAAGGACCCGGTTGCTGCACTTACGCGCGTGAGGATAGCTTCCAATAAGATGTCAGCCTCTTTGTTGATAGAGGCCTGGAAAGCATCTTTTAGCGCCTTGTCTGTGAGGCTCAGATGAGCTTGTTTGTTGTTGGGCAGATTAAATTTTAACTGCAACTCCGAACCTTCCATTTTTTCCGGCTGGTTCAGTGTAAAGCTGCAACCTGGTGCTTGGAAATTGCGAGTCAGAGTGTTTGCAATTGCGGCTGCAGTGGTGTTACTGCATGCGCTATTCTGGAAGACGAAAAAGCCCTGCGTTTTGGTACAAAGGCGTTCAAAGGTATTAACCTGCGTATTGCGAGGGGCGTGAGCCTGGAAAAAGGTGATGCAGCTAATCGGAATCTGCTTCTTAGCATCACTCGCCGCAGCAATTAAGTCTTCGCTTTCGCCAGGTGCACTGGCGTCGTCTTCGCCATCCGTCAGCAGCAAAAGCTTACGACTGCGGTCGGCTGATTTCTGGGGCAGGGAATTGATAAGTTTGCAGCTGTGGTGGAAAATAGCTGTGCGTTGGTGGGTGTGGTTCTTACGAGGAGCTGCACCATTGGCTAACTGCTTCAGCTTGTTATTGAGCTGTTCGAGATCCGAAGAGTCGCCCAGTAGCGTCATTTCAGAGGATACCAAGTGTACGTAGACCTTATCATTCGGCCCGCATGTTTTGACGAGTTCAGTGACAACATTGATGGCCTCACTGAAATAGACGCGCTTATTGTGGTGCATGCGCATGGAGTTTGATTCGTCAATAACTACATGCAAGTCTATAGCGGGAGTATTGCGGTCAAACTTCCAGTTTTCCACCGGCAGTAGAGTTGTGGTATTGTCCTTTTTGAAATATGCTTCGCAGGATGATATATCAGCGTAGTCGTTCGTGCTGACAGCACTGAAGCTAATTTTGCGGTCGGAAGGGTCGTAGTTGAGCTTGAGAGCATTAGTTCGTAACCCTTCTGCGTTTACTCCAGCAGAGGGAAGGGAGACGGGGGCTGCAGCGGCTTGGTCGATACCGAAGCTCAGAAGACAGAGTGCTGCTACTATGCTGGAATGGTGTTGATACGGCTTCATATGAGAGAGGTTTGAATTGTTTGTTTGTTGAAAGTGCAAAGAAAGGAGATTACTTGACGTAGATTTTGTTGATAAAGTTTTTCAGGCAGTAATTGGCGCAATCGTTCAGATAGGTTTCCTCTCGTCCTTGAACTAGATGCATGACCCACATGATAATGCACGACAAGATAAGAGCTAGCAATGTAGTCCAGAACGCGGTGCTCATATCGGTTATGACTTTGGACAGTAGGGTTGGATCGTTCATTGGTGTTTTGGAAGCCACATTGAGTGCCATTAAAATACCCTGAACCGTGCCGATAAAGCCCAAGGTGGGTATCATCCATGTGATATAGCGAACGATATTGTACCCTAGCTCGATTCGGTTTTCGAGGAGCTCGGTTTCAGATTTCAGGACTGCGCTGCACATACTGACTGAACGCGAAATCTGGAATTGGGATGCCAGCAACTTAACCATGCAGCCTAATTGGCCATTAGCATTAAGTCGCAAAACATTGCTATGTATTGTGGGCATTCGAGAAGATGTGAGTAGTTCGTCGTCTCTTTCCGGCAGTAAGTGCAGCTGTAGTTCGTGTTTCTGTAAGATTAGCATGTGAGCGCGAACAAACAATTCTGCAAGAGCCCAGAAAAAGGCAATCCACATGAAGTTCTGCGGCGCAATGTAGTCTACACCCTTAATCTTATTAACCAAAAAGCTGGCTGCCATTGATCCCGTGGGTAATAAATTACAAAGTACAATGATGAAAATGGCCACTATGACCGATAGGCCGCAGGTCACATAACGGAAAACTTGGAATTCTTTTTGCATTTGATTGATTAGGTGAGAGTTTTAGTTTGTTAACCGTTGATGATTTCTCCGGTAATGGGGTTTCTGCTTACGGTTTGCCCCATTTTGTTAGTGTGGAACTTTCTGATGATGGCTGAAGGCGTTGTTTCATAGTTGCCAAGGAGGAGAGTAGTTTGTCCACTCACAATCATGGGCTGCGTAATTTTGATGAGAGTGCGTTCGGCTGTAATAATGCGGGTGCCGTTTGTGCTCTGCAGATCAGTTACGATGTACCTATCTGGCTTTTCGGTGGGGGATAATTCTATGTGAAATTTACTGATGCCAACGTGCGTAAGTTGCACGTCGGCCATGGGGGATTGTCCTACGGTGATGGTTCTAGATAACATGGAGAGTGTACGGTTGGCGGTTAATGTAAGTGAGATTTTGGTCAGTTGACGGTTATGCTACCATCTTCCGATACAGTGATGGTTGCAATAAGCTCAGATTTATTTTTGTCTGCTTTAAAGTCGTCAATGGGAATAACAATGGGTTGAAGTTTGCCGTTTTTGTCGTCGGTGCCCCCTATAATGCCATCGTGCGATACTACGGTGACAATTATACGAATCGCTTTAAGCTTATAGAAAGAAGAGCCTGTGCCGTACTTTCCGTTGAAAGTCATTAGCCGTTCGCTATCTTTTCTTGCAATGGTGTAGAGGACTTTGTATTGGCCTGGTGTTACTTTGGGGTGAAGCCATGCTTCTCCGCCGCCTCTCAAGCTATCTACTAAGAATATCGCTTGCGATTCTGGGTGTGATTTCTGTTCTCTATCGTAGCGTAAGGTTTTATTAGGATTGGATTCAGATGGAGCTAGTACAATTAAATCAATATCGTCACTTGAGGTGCTGCTCCAGTATGGTGTTCCGCCTAATTCCTGCAAATGATGCTCCCAGTGCAGCGTAACTGTTAAGCTGGGAATTACTTTGGGTTTTGTTGGATTGGGGAGGGGTGGTTGCTGTGGCTGAGAATTAGCGGTTTTGTTGTAAGACGGGAAAAGAATGAAACACAAAATCATAAACACACCCATCGCTGAACAAAACAAATCCAGCGCAGAAATCGAGAATACTGTTATTTCGCGGTTCTTTTTCTTCATGTTGTTCTGTTATTTTAGGCGCTGCACAGCCAAATTTATACTGGACTACTCGCCTACTATACTACTTTTGGAGCTCGTTGTACAGCTAATTCGCCTCGACCTCTGAAAGTAGCAGACTTTTACCCTCTTTTAGTTGGTAGATGGTTTGAGGAATTCTGTTATTAGAGTGTGCAATACATAAAAAAGCGGTTGCCCTGATGGGTAACCGCTTTTTCATTGAATGGAAAGATTGCTTATTTTAGCCTTGGGGCTGGTTGTGGTGGTTGACAGCCCAGAGGTCGCCGAGCTTGTGGGAGTTAGCGATGGCTTGCGCGATGTATTGAAGCGATAATTCTACGGCGGGTACGAGTTCGTGGCCGCGAGCAAGGTGAGCCGCTACGGCGCTGGAAAGGGTGCAGCCGGTGCCGTGGGTGGAGATGCCTATTGTACGAGGGTGGCTCCATCGGTGGGCTGTGGAGTCCTTCATTACAAGGATGTCGGTGCAGGTGTCGCCGCCCAGATGTCCACCCTTGGCAAGCACGGCGCAGTTGTAGCGCTGAGCCAGTACGGCGGCTGCTTGTTGGAGGTCATCTGCTGTGCGGATGGGCTCCTCGGTACCGAGCAGGCGCTCGAGTTCATCGAGATTGGGGGTGAGGAGTGTGGTGCGCGGCATGAGGCTTTGCTCATACACGCTGATGGCTGCTTGCAGGATAAGGGGCTCGCCAGCAGTGGCTATCATGACGGGGTCTACCACAATGGGACCTGTGAAGCCCTGAAGCTCCTGAGTGACGGCGCGTACAATTTCAGGGCTGTAGAGCATGCCCGTTTTGATGGCTGCTACAGGGAAGTGTTGCAGGCATATGCGTACCTGGTCTGCCACAAAGCTGGGCTCCATGGGAACGATGCCTTCAACTTTGCCCGGTACTTCACTTACAACGCAAGTGATAGCGGTAAGGGGGTAGCAACCTAAGGCAAAGCCAGCCTTGAGGTCGGCTTGGATGCCGGCGCCAGCGGAGCAATCGGAACCTGCGATGCTGAGGTATACGGGGGTGCTCATGCCAGGGCGCTTTCAAGAGCTGAAGCTACGCGCAGCAGGTCGGCCTCGGCAAAGTGTTTGCCGAGCAGCTGGACGCCAACGGGGCGGGCGCCTGCGGGCTGGGGGCAGGGAACAGAAATGCCGGGAAGGCCTGCCAGGTTGGCCGGGATGGTGTAGATGTCGGCAAGATAGACTTGCAGCGGCGTCATATCCGTGCCCTCCAGAGCGGGGGCCGGGGTGGGGGCTACGGGGCCGAGGATGAAGTCTACCTGCTCGAAAGCTGCTGCAAAGTCTTGCGCAACGAGAGCTCGCACTTTCTGTGCTTTGGCGTAGTAGGCATCGTAGAAACCGCTGGAGAGCACGTAGGTGCCCAGAATAATGCGGCGCTTTACCTCCGGCCCAAAACCTTCTGCTCGGGAACGACTGTAGAGGTCGTCCAGACCATTGGTGGATTCGGCGCGGTGGCCGTAGCGGATGCCATCGAAACGAGAGAGGTTGGAAGAGGCCTCGGCGCAGGCAATGATGTAATAGGCTGCTACCACGGCTTCTGCATGGGGCAGGGATATTTCGACGATTTCGGCACCGAGTTCCGTAAGTTTTTGCACAGCGGTCTGGACGGCTGCGGAAACGGCAGGGTCGTTGCCTTCGGAGAGGTATTCCTTGGGTAAGCCGATGCGTACACCTTTGATGCTCTGGCCGAGATGGGCTGTGAAGTCGGTGGCGGGCTCGGTGGAGGATGTGGAATCCTTCTTATCGTGGCCGCAGAGGGCGTTGAGGAGCAGGGCGGCGTCCTCGACATTCTGAGTGAGCGGGCCAATCTGGTCGAGGGAGGAGGCGAATGCCACCAGGCCATAGCGAGATACGCGACCATAGGTAGGTTTGAGGCCTACGATGCCACAGTGAGAGGCCGGCTGGCGAATGGAGCCACCGGTATCTGACCCCAGGGCTGCGATGGCCATGCCTCCAGCCACGGCGGCAGCGGAGCCGCTGGAGGAGCCGCCGGGAGCGTGACCGGGAGCCGCGGGGTTGTCGGTAACACCGTATGCGGAGTTCTTACCGAAGGAACCCATGGCGAATTCGTCCATGTTGGCGCGCCCGAAAGGGATGGCTCCGGCTGCGCGCAGGCGCGTAATAGCAGTGGCGTCGTATGGGGAACGGAAGGTGTCGAGAATGCGTGAGGCGCAGCGGGTGGGCTCGCCTTCGATGCAGATGTTATCTTTGATGGCGATGGGGATACCGCCGAGGGGGAGGGAGAGGTCGGCTTTGGCCGCGGCGGCCAGGGCGGCATCTTTGTCCCAAGAGATGTAAGCGTTGATAGCGGGGTTGCGCTCCTCGATGCTGCGTGCTACCTCCTGAACGAGTTCGGTGGGGGTGATGGCGCCGGTGGTGAGTTGCTTGCGCCAGTGAGAAATGGAACCAGTAAGCATGGCGTGATATGTCTGGAAATTAGTGTGCGGACTCTACGACCTTGGGAACGCGGAACTGGCCATCTTCAGCTGCGGGGGCGTTGGCGATGGCGGCATCATTGCTCAGGCTGGTGCCGGGGATGTCCTCGCGTACGGCATCGAATACGGGCAGAGGGTGATACATGGGCTCCACCTGGGGGGTATCCCACTGCTCCAGCTGGGCAACGTGGGCGAGTACCTGATTGAGGTCGGCGGAGAAGCTTTCTGTTTCCTCCGAAGTGAGGTTGAGCTTAGCCAGCTTGGCAATGTAAGCTACATCGATGAGAGGTTGCTCCATGTTGGTGCTTAGTTGTTGAGAATGTGAATGCAAAGGCAGTAAATGCCGTAAATGGAGGCGACAAGCGCAGCCAGGAGAATGAGGTTTTCGCCCAGGACGTTGCGTGTGTGAGGGCTGCCTGCCTGGATGACGACATGCTTGCGGCGATGACGACGACGCTTGGCGATGACTTCTTCATCGGGGCCAAGTGTGTTGTTGGGGCGTGCCCACTGATCTTCGTAGTATTCCTTGTGGCGACGGAGCTCCTGCTCCTGACGGTAGCGGGCTTCCTGCTCCATCAGCTCGAACTCTCTGCGGCGGTTTCTCGGGTCTGTTGCCATGTGGTGTAGGTATGATCAGTTGGTTATCAGTATATATGTCGCCCAGCTGATAAGAATCAGCAGGAATAACGGAAGATGGAAGAAGAAGCCCTTGGCCATTTCCTCCCTCAGCTTGCGCCAAGTGAGTTTGCGCTCTTTCACTTCGCCGGGCTTATGTACCATCACATCGGTGTGGCGGTACTTGCGCCCCATGGCGTAGGCTTCCAGAAAATCGTTTTCGGCGCGGTCGAGCTTGGGTATAGCCTCGCGCAGGCGGTCTGAGACACCCTCTGGCGGCCACATCTGGGGCTGAAGAGCAGAGAGAATTTGCAAGTGGCGCTTGAAGCAATCGCATACGTGCTCGAGTTCCTGCTGTTCGTTGCTCATGGATTCGAGCTCGCGTTCGATGCGTCGTACTGCATTGTGAATCTTTTGTCCCAACTCGTTGAGGTCGGCATTGAAGTGCGCTTTGCGCATGGTGCTTTGCTCAAGCTCGCGGCTTTGGGATTCTGATTGGAGGCGTTGCTGCTCAAAGAGCTCGGCCTGCATGCGTAGTTTTTCCACCTGCTCGCGCACTCGCTCGGGTGAGTGCATAGCATCATCCGCCGCGTGAGGATTGAGCTCCATCTGGCGGTATGGTTGCTGAGATCTGGTGTCCAATGCAGGCATAATACTCCCTATGTGTCGCTGATTTTGTAAGGAAAAGTTAAACAAAATTCGAGTGATTGTCAAGAGAATATCATGTTTTCTGACAAAATAATTAACTTTGATGAAACAAAAAGCCCCAGATTACGGCTTTGGTAATCTGAGGCTCGGTATACGGGCGACGGGAATCGAACCCGTGTCTCATGCTTGGGAAGCACGCGTCCTACCATTGAACGACGCCCGCATTGCGGTGCCGCGAGTATACGTCCGCAGGGGTGTAAAGTCAAGCGGAAAATAAAAAATAATGATTTTTCGCAAATTTTACTTGAACTATGCAAGAAAATGGGTAGAATAGGCGCAGGTACACAGCGCGGGTATAGCTTAATGGTAAAGCTCCAGCCTTCCAAGCTGATCATGCGGGTTCGAT
>JAFOZZ010000217.1 GCA_017390945.1 Akkermansia sp. | reverse complement strand
GCACAGGGCGGTTGCAGGCGATGTAGGAGGTAAAGATTTCCTCCTCGCCGAACAGGCTGTTCACCCGCACAATTCCTACCTGTACGGGCTGGTCTGTCTCGCCGGGGGCAGCCCCGGCGGACTCAAAATCAATGGCGGCCAGGGGCAGCTGCGCCAGCGGGCAATCCATCAGCTGCGAACCCATGCGCGTGCTTTCCGGATTTCGGCAGACAGTGCATCGAAGTCGCAGGTGAGGAACTTGCCATCGCGGTAGAGCTCCTTACCATCCACCACGGTGAGCTTGTTCTCGGCACCGGTGGCGGCGTAGACGATGTTGGACACGATGTTGTGCACAGGCTGCATGTTGGGGGCACTGAGGTCGAGGGCGATGAAGTCGGCCTTCATACCGGGCTCCAGTGTGCCGATATGCGGATCGTGCAGGGCGGCGGAGCCACCACGCGTGGCGAGGTCGAGCGCGAGCTGTGCCGGGCAGGCGGTGGGCTCCAGGCGGGTTACCTTGTGCAGCAGGCTGGCCAGGTACATTTCGCGCAGCATGTTCTGGGCGTTGTTGCTGGCGGGGCCGTCGGTTCCCAGTGCTACGGGGATGCGGTAGTTCTGCATCTTCTCGATGGGGGCGACGCCGCTGGCCAGCTTCATGTTGGAGGCCGGGTTGTGCACCACGGTGCAGTGCCCCTCGGCCAGGAGCTCCATATCCGACTCGTCAGCATGGACAACGTGGAAGAATGTGCTGCCCGGTTGCAGCAGGCCAAGGCTCTGGCAGTAGGGAATCGGGCGCATGCCAAACTCCTTCAGGCAGGTTTGCGTTTCGGCCTCTGTCTCTGCCAGGTGCATGCCGAAGAGTGCACCGTTCTCCTCCGCCAGTGCGTAGCATTCCTTCAGCAGCTCAGGATTCGTGGTGTAGGGGGCGTGGGGCAGAATCGCCTGACGAATGCGCGGGTGATTGCGCCAGGCATCTGCCTGAGCGCGTACCAGGTCGAAGTAGGCCTCCTTATCCTTGCAGGAAAGGCTGGGGAAGAATTGCGTGACGCTCTCACCCAGTACAGCACGCATGCCCATGGCGTCTGCCGCCTTGAAGACGGCATCCTCCATCATGTACATGTCGTAGAAGGCGGTGGTGCCGCTGCGAATCATCTCTGCCAGGCTGAAGCGAGCGCCCAGCTCCACCAGCTCGGCGTTGAGCTTGGCCTCCTGCGGGAAAATGTCCAGCGTGAGCCAGTCCATGAGTGCCTTGTCATCGGAATAGCCGCGCAGCAGGCTCATGGGGACATGTGTGTGGGCATTGATAAGGCCGGGCATGAGGACGGCGTTGCCGAGGTCCACACGGCGGGCATCCGGATAAAGAATCTCCAGCACATCGGCGTGTCCTACGCAGATGATGCGGTTGCCGCTTACGGCAATGGCGCCATTTTCAATGATGTCGCGGGCATCGTTCTGGGTAACGACCCAGGCGGCGGTGTAAAGGGAGTCGCAGGTGTTAGCGTTGAGCATAGCCGTATGGGGGTATCAGAACCAGAAGAAAGAACAAACCAGGAGCAGGGCGCCGTAGCCCAGACCAATCAGATTGCTGTAGCGGTAGAGTTGCGGCTTCTGCACATACCAGGCTGCCCAGTCGCGCAGCAGGTAGGGCTTACCGACCCAGAACATGGCCACCGTCAGCACCGGGTACCACCAGATGGGGATGAGCAGGCGCGTGACCGGCTCTTTCAGGAAGGCGGCGGTCAGCGGCACAATGGCCATCAGCAGCAGGAAAAGCCCCAGAGCACGCGGGAAAAGCAGGTTCTTTTTCTCGCCATACAGGATAAACCAGATAATGGGGCAGGCAATCAGCAGTATACCGCGGAAGGAGTTGAAGTCGAACAGGTTCATGCGCAGCGGATTCCAGCTCACATCCAACAGCAGCAGGAATATCCAGATGAAATCGACCGTGAGCAGTACTCTGCCGGCTTTGTCATTCTCGGCCGCTTTGCTCAGGGCGGCTTTGGTGGCCTCGGGCTTCAGCAGGGCAATGCTGTGCATGGCAATGAGAGCCAATCCCATGAGCAGCCCGGCAACGCCGAGCGGAAGTTTTTCGTAAATGTGCAGATATTGGTCGTACATGTTCTGTACTTATACTACCGCTTACGCGCGCGTATGGCAAGCTCAAACGAAGTCATGAGCGGGTTCTTTTAAGCTCCGGTGAGTGAATAAAAAACAGGGCAAGGATTTCTCCTTGCCCCGGGAATCTGTTCTGATGTATTTTAGCCTTTGAGCTTCAATACGGCATCGCGCATAGCATCCAGACCGGTGCGCAGCATTTCCGGCGAGGTCGCAAAGTTCAGGCGCACGCACTGCGGGTCGCCGAAGTTGGCGCCGTTGTCGAGGTAGACTCCGGCCTGCTCGCGGAAGAAAGCATGGGGGCTTTCCACGCCGAGGGCAGAGCAGTCAATCCATGCCAGGTAGGTCGCCTCCTGGTGGCGGGTACGCAGCATGGGGAGCTCGCGGGCGATGTAGTCGATAACAAACTGGCGGTTCTTACGCAGGGTCTTGAGCAGCTGCTCATGCCATTCCCAGCCGCTGGTGTAGGCGGCCAGGGAGGCTGCGTAGGCGAACACGTTGAGCGTAGGCAGGCTGTGCCCCTGTGTCTTGCGAATCGCGGCACGCAGCTCGGCATTCGGTACAGCCATGTAGGTGAAGCAGATGCCGGCGATGTTGAAGGTCTTGCTCGGTGCGCTCAGCATGACGGTGCGCTGCTGCATGCTTTCCGGCAGGGTGAGGGCGCACACGTGCTTCTTGTCCTCATCGAGCACGAGGTCGCAGTGAATTTCGTCTGAGCAGAGGATGAGGTCGTGGCGCTCGCAGAAGTCGGCCACGCGCTCCATTTCCTCGCGGCTCCAGGCGCGACCCAGCGGGTTGTGCGGGTTGCAGAGCAGGAAGAGCCTGGTGTTCGGCGTGACCGCAGCCTCCATAGCCTCCCAGTCGAACTCCCAGCGCTCGCCTGTGTACTTGAAGGGTACGCTCAGCAGGCTGCAACGAGCGTCCTCGTGGCAGTGCAGCATGGGTGGATACGTGGGGGCGCATACCATCACCTCGTGCTGAGGCTCAGGGCATACCGTGCGAGCTACCAAGGTGAAGGCCGGCACGCAGCCCGGCAGCTCATGCAGCCATTCGGGGGCGGCGTTCGTCACGCCGTGTTTGTTTACCAGATAGGCGGTAATGGCTGCACGCAGTTCATCAGTCATGAAGGCATAGCCGTAGAAACGGTGATTCAGTCGCGCCTGCAGGGCATCCACCACGCAGGGCGGGCTTTCGATGTCCATGTCGGCGATGCCGAAAGGCAGAGGCCCTTGCAAATCCCATTTAATGTTGCCGGTCTCACGGCGGCAATCAGTCGAGGCAAAACGTATCATAACTGCTAGTGACGAGGTTACGTAGCTACTCTACACCCCATGTCTGTGACCGTCAAGCCTAAATAAGCTTTTAAAAAGT
>JAFOZZ010000018.1 GCA_017390945.1 Akkermansia sp. | reverse complement strand
TTGTTATTATTGTTATTGTTGTCGTTGTTGTTATTATTCCAGTTATTGGCGTTAAGGGAAACAACCTGCGGAGCCTCCCAGGTCTCGGGGAAGAAAATCTCGCGCACATTGGCGAACACCACCTGCTCCTCGGCCCCCGGGCTGAACACCATGCGGGGATTCTGCAGAATATCTGCGCCCTTGCTCTGGGACAGACCGCGCATAATCATGCTGACGTCTACCGTATTCCACACACCACGAATACCGAAGATACCGGGAGAAACGGCGGATTCTGCACCACGGAAAGTTGCTACAGAGCCGGTATTGATAAGGTTATCGAGCGAGGTAGCGCCGGCGGAGAACACTTGCTTACCACTGCGAAGACCACCCGTCATGAGTGAGCCGCTCTGCCCGCCCTGCACGCGTTCTTCGCCATTGAAATAGGTGGCACCTGCGGGGAATGCATCCGCCCCCTGGCCACCGGCAAGGTGAATCTGGCCATTGATGCTGACATTGAGCAGCCAGTCGAAGCCTAACTGCTCGAGGTCGTCCTCAGACACCTCCATCGCAATGACATTGAGCACCACCTGGCGCTCCTCCTCCATGGGGATATTGAGCAGCTCCTCAATCTCAGAAAGGTTGTGAGCCGTGTTACGCACAGCAAGGCGGCGCGTGGAGGCGGAGTAGCGAGCTGTTGCGCCCTCCGGGAACGAAACGCCGAGCTCTTTGAGCACCTGCACCGGATTCACACGGCGCACAGCCATGCGGCCGCTGCCAGTGTCATCGCCAAAGCCATCATCCTCCTCTTCTTCCTCATCATCACCCTCTGATTTAGCGGGGTCGAAGAAGTGAGGCGGCACATTGAAAGTGCGGTCAATCAAGGGGCCGAAATCACGACCGGAGTAGGAAAGCTCCACACCGGACGGGGTGAAGTAGTAGCTGATACCCAGCTGATTCACCAGCAAATCGAGCACTTCCTTTACAGACACCTGCGAGAGCGTCAGGCGCACAGTCTGAGCCATAAGGCGCTTGTAAGCCTCGGAATCCGGCTTGCCGAAATTGGTTGTCACGTTGATGTGGCGCCCCTGGGAGCTATTCTCGAAGCGCTTAATCTGGTTCTGCAACACGTCCACCACATCCGTGATAGAGGCCTCATCAAACGCAATATGCGGAATCACCATTTCGCTGAGGCGTTGTGCAAAGGAATCCTGAAGCTCATTATCCACACCCGCCGCGAAATCGCCATCGCTCTGGCGGTCTACAGGAGCGCCATCCGTTACGGACTCTTCCCACTGCTTATCAACATCGGAAAGCAT
Source organism: Akkermansia sp. (assembly GCA_017390945.1). Classification (GTDB taxonomy): domain Bacteria; phylum Verrucomicrobiota; class Verrucomicrobiia; order Verrucomicrobiales; family Akkermansiaceae; genus Akkermansia. The sequence continues at coordinate 7,008 of JAFOZZ010000018.1, read as the reverse complement.
CTTGGCGCGGGTAGCTGCGCGGGCCTGCTCGTAGTAGGTCATGCGGTGGCGGCGAGCCACCTCCTGCCCACGGCGGGCAGCAGAGTTGTAAGGGTCTATCTTCAGCACCGCGCGGAAGGAATCCTCCGCTTCATCATACTTACCAAGGTCAATCTGAGCATAGCCGAGGCTCAGCAAACGCTGCACCTCCTCCACATCACCCACATGCTGAGGGGACAAGGCCGGATTATGGCGCGTAGGGTCAGAGGTATGGAGCAGCTCCACCTCAGCACGCTTGTTCTCGGGAGCCAGCTTCAGGGCCTCCTGCAAGAAGGATACAGCCTCATCATAACGACCAACCGTGCGGTAATCAATTGCTCTGGCAATGAGGGCATCCGAAAGGCTCTGCTTCACGAATTGCTCAAAGCGCTTACCGTTAGGGGTATCATTCTTGGGCAGAGTCAGCAGAGCGCTGCGGTAGTATTCCACAGCCTGAGTGTAACGCCCTGCTTTGTAAGCATTACGAGCTTCCTGCACCAACTGGCGAGCATCGCGCGAAGCCATCTCACGGCGAGCAGCTTCGGGAGAACCGGCGGTCTCCAGTGCACCAGCATAGGGCGCCAGAGAGAGCGACCCCATGGCGATAAGAGAGAAAATTGCAGTACGAGAAAACGGTCTCATCATGGTAAGTACATTTATCTTATCAGATACTCCACCCGAAGTCACTCATAAAATGTGCCACCAAACAAAAAAAAACGAATAAAAAACAGCGCACACACCCGGCATGGGCATATGCGCTGTGGAAAACAGACTTACCGAGATAACCGCATCAGGATACGGAGGAATCCAGGAAGCCCTTAATGCAGCCGATACGCGTGGGGTGACGCAGCTTGCGAAGGGCTTTAGCCTCAATCTGACGGATACGCTCACGGGTCACGTTGAACTGACGACCCACCTCCTCAAGCGTGCGGGGGTTGCCATCCTTCAGACCGAAGCGCTGCTCGATAACGGCACGCTCACGCTCATTAAGCGTATTGAGCACGCCGGAAAGTTTCTCACGCAGGGAATTGAATGCGGCACCGTCCATGGGGTTCTCAGCACTCTTATCCTCCAGGAAGTCACCGAAAGAGGTGTCGTCAGAGTCACCCACAGGCTGCTGCATGGAGATAGGCTGCTGAGCCATCTTCAGTACGCTGCGCACACGCTCCACCTGCATACCGCTCTCGAAAGCGATTTCCTCCGGCGTGGGTTCACGACCAAGGTCCTGCACCAGCTTCTTCTGCACACGCATGAGCTTGTTAATCGTCTCAATCATGTGCACCGGAATACGAATGGTACGAGCCTGATCCGCAATGGAGCGCGTAATGGCCTGGCGAATCCACCATGTGGCGTAGGTGGAGAACTTGTAACCGCGGCGGTACTCGAACTTCTCCACGGCCTTCATCAGCCCCATGTTACCCTCCTGAATCAGGTCGAGGAAAGCAAGACCACGGTTCGTGTACTTCTTGGCAATGGAAATCACAAGGCGCAGGTTAGCCTCAATCATTTCCTTCTTGGCAGCCTTGGCCTCCTTCATCGACTCCTTCATGGACTGGTAATTGACCAGGAAGTCATCAATGGGCATCCAGAGCGTGGCCTCAATCTCAGAGATTCGGTCGGTGTACTCCTTGTTCTCGAAATCACCATCGTACTGGCGGCGCAGCTTCATCACGCGCTGGCGAATCTCGCGCATGCGGGTCACGAAGTCCTCATACACCTTACCCTTGAAGCTGAACTTGCGGTAAAGAACATCAAGCGTTTCGAGGATGCTGTCAAACTCCTTCTGAGCGGCCTCCGTCCCCTTGTTGCGGCGACGAGCGCGACGCAGGGTGTTGTATGCATTCTGACCATCAGAGCGGGCATCCATCGTCTTGTTGATAACCTGCTGCAGCTCCTTGAAGTACTGGTCGCGATGGTCGATATTCTTATCAGCCACCACGCGGTCAAAACGCTCCTTGTTCTGCATGATGCGCACAGCCGTATCCAGATAGAAGTCGGCTACCACACCAAACTTGTGCAGGCGGTTCTGCAAATCGGTCTCTGCGTGGTCGATGCGGATGGAGAGGCTTACCTCCTGCTCACGCTTCAGCAGATCTTTCTGCCCCATCTGCTTCAGGTACATGCGCACCGGGTCATCGAGAATATCGAGCTTGGCCTCCATCTTCTCAGTCTCATCCTCTTCACCGGATTCAACCAGGCGCTGACGCTCGCTGTAGTTATCCACATCGGAGGCGTCAATGATGTCGAAATTCATACCACGCAGGCGCTCCATGAGCTCCTCATGGTCGGCGGGGTTAATCATGTCGTTCGGCAGCACATCGTTGATGTCGTCGTACGTCAGATACCCCTGCTCCGTCGCCAGCACAATCAGCTCGCGCACCTTCTCCTGTACCACAGGGGAGTCCACCAGGCGCACATTCTTGCCCTTGGGGCTCTTGAGGTCAGCAAGGGAAATGGGAGCAATCGTGGCGGATTCGTCGCGCACCTCCACGCCAATGGAGTGCAGACGCTCGAAAAGGCGCTCCGTATCCTGCTCCTCATAGCCATCCATGGGAAGCGAGGAGAAAATATCGTCGTCCGTTACATAACCACCATTCTTGCGGGCAATACCCAGCAGATTCTTGAAAGCGGTCTTCAGGGTGATGTCATCGGGGAAGAAATCCTGCAACTCCTTAGCCGTAATGCGGGGCGGATTGTAACCATTCTTGCGGCGGGAAGAAGACTTCTTCTTGGGCTGCTCTGCTTCGTCGTCATCAGCAGGCTCATCCTCCACAAAGTCATCTGCGAAATCATCGGCGGCGTCGAACTCATCATCTTCGTCCAGCTCGTCCTCCTCCAGCTCGGGCTCAACAACCTTGGCAGGCTTCTTCTTGCTCTCAGCCTTGGGAGCCTTCTCCTTGGTGGCAGGCTTCTTAGCGGGCTTGGCGGCGGGAGCCTTTTCGGCTACAGGCTTCTCAGTCTCAGCGGCCGCGGGCTTCTTGGCAGCAGGCTTCTTAGCTGCGGGTTTAGCAGCCGGTTTAGCAGCCGGTTTAGCAGCGGATTTGGCAGCCGGTTTAGCAGCCAGTTTAGCTGCGGATTTGGCTGCCGGTTTGGCTGCCGGTTTGGCAGCAGGCTTCTCAGCAGCCGGCTTAGCGGCGGGTTTCTCGGCAGCAGCCTTGGCAGCCGGAGCCTTAGCAGCCGGCTTGGTAGCCTTCTTTTCAGCCGGAGCTTTTACTTCAGCCTTGGCGGCGGGTGCCTTCTTAGCCTCCGGCTTCTTGGCCGGAGCCTTGGCAGCGGGCTTTTTAGCTGCCGGCTTGGCGGCGGGCTTGGCAGTCTTTGTCTCCTCTGCCTTATCAGCCTTTGCCTTAGTTGATTTGGATGCGCCTGATTCCGTTTTCTTTTTTGCTATAGCCATATTGTGACGTAGATATTGAGCAATACTCCACCCTTTACGAATTTTGTCAAGTGTTTGACAAAACGCGTGTGCATTTTATACCATTATCAATTTACGTCAACCCCGTATGACACACTTTTAAGAAAAGTTTACTATAAAGTCGGTTTCACCACTGAGTGAAACCGACTTCAGAAGGGGATAATTCAGTGAGCTCAACGGCTGTGGATATTCAGCATCTGGGCATAAGTGGGTACCGGCCACATGTCGGCGGCCACAATAGCCTCCAGCGCATCCACCGTCAGGCGTGCATCCTCCATCGCCTTACGCATGGTCAGGGGCTCACCACAGTTAATGGCGTCCTCCAGAGCATCCACGCGGGGTACCAGCTCATCGTAGAGGGAACCCAGCTGGGCAGCCTGGGCACGAGCAGCCTTAGCACCGGCAGGAATACCAGCGGCTGCAATCGTGCTGACAGTCGTGCAGATTTCCGTCATCTGACGAGCCACGGCAGGCAGGTAGATGGTGCGCAGCATGTTAAGGCATGTCTTAGCCTCGATGTCAATGAGCTTCTCGAAGTTCTCAATCTGAATCTCGCGACGAGCCAGCAGCTCCGAGCGGTTCAGCACGCCGTACTTCTCCATGAGAGAAATGGTATCGGGACGAGCCAGCACGTCGAGAGCCTCGGGTGTCGTCTTGATGTGGGGAAGGCCGCGCTTCTCAGCTTCCTCCACCCACTCCTCAGAGTAGCCATTACCATTGAACACCACGCGGTCGTGACGGGTGACAAGCTCTTTAATAAGCTCGCGAACGGCATCCTTAAACTCAGGTGTACCAGCAACGGGCTCCAGGCGTGTCGCCACGATATCGAGAGCCTCGGCCATGATGGTGTTGAGCACAGCCATCGGCCAGGCGCAGGTCTGCGAAGAACCCACGGCGCGGAACTCGAACTTGTTGCCGGTGAAAGCGAAAGGAGAGGTACGGTTGCGATCGGTCGTATCCTTGGGCAGCTCGGGCAGCACGTCCACGCCCAGCTCCATCGTCGTCTTAGCGGCGGAGGACTTAGCACCACCGGCTTTAATCTGCTCGATAATGTCTGTGAGCTGGTCACCCAGGAAGATAGAAATAATAGCGGGCGGAGCCTCAGCGGCACCCAAGCGGTGGTCATTACCAGCCTTGGCAATGGAGGCACGCAGCAGGTCAGCATGCTTATCCACACCCATCAGCACGGCGGCCAGGAAGGTCAGGAACAGCAGGTTGCTGTGCGGGGTCTTACCCGGGGAGAACAGAGAGCCCAGCTCGGGGGTGGACAGCGACCAGTTGTTGTGCTTACCGGAGCCGTTCACGCTGGCATAGGGCTTCTCGTGCAGGAGGCATACCAGGTTGTACTTCAGAGCCTGACGCTGCAGGATGTCCATAATCATCACGTTATGGTCCACTGCCACATTGCAGGGCTCGAAGAGGGGGCAAATCTCAAACTGACCGGGAGCAGCTTCGTTGTGACGAGTCTTGGCCGGTACACCAAGAGCCCACAGAGCGCGGTCTACGCTCATCATGAACTCCAGCACGCGCTCCTTAATAGAGCCAAAGTAGTGGTCCTCCATCTGCTGGTGCTTGGGCGGCAGACAGCCGAACAGCGTACGCCCCGTCTCGATGAGGTCCGGGCGCTTCAGGTAGAGGTCGCGGTCAATCAGGAAGTACTCCTGCTCTGCACCGAGGTTGCTCACCACATAGCTGGGCTCTATGCCGAAGCAATGCAGCACGCGCACCGTCTGCTGAGCCACAGCAGCCATGGAGCGCAGCAGCGGGGTCTTCTTGTCGAGTGCCTCACCGGTGTAGCTGCAGAAAGCCGTGGGGATGCAAAGCGTCACCGTATTCTCCGTGCGCTTAATGAATGCCGGGCTGGTGGGGTCCCAGGCGGTGTAACCACGTGCCTCGAAGGTGGCGCGAATACCACCGCTGGGGAAGCTAGAAGCATCCGGCTCTGCCTGAATGAGATTCTTACCCGTGAACTCGCAAATCATGCCACCCTTACCATCGGGCTCCACGAAGGAGTCGTGCTTCTCAGCCGTGGCATCAGTCAGCGGCTGGAACCAGTGTGTGTAGTGCGTGGCACCCTTGCTCAGAGCCCACACTTTCATGGCCTGGGCAACCTCATCGGCAATGCTGATGTCGAGCTTACCGCCCTTTTGCACGGTGAGCATCATCTTTTTGAACGCGCTCTTGGAGAGGTATTTCTCCATTGTTTTAATCCCGAAGGTATCGCAGCCATACAGGGCGTTGAGTGCGGCCTCGGCGTCGGTCATTGTCTCTGTTGCCATAAAATGAGGTTAGGAAAAGATGCGTGTTGAGGTGATTTTATCTGCTTTCGTGCGCGGTGTCAAGCGCATTCAGCTTAATTCGCCGCGTGCGCGGAGGTCGGCCGTGATGGCGTCCATGATGTCCATCTCCGGACGGAAATTCGCATCGTGGTGCGATGAACGAATAAGCGGGCCGCTTGCCACGTGGCGGAAGCCCTTGGACAGAGCCACTTCGCGCAGCTCGTCAAACACCTCCGGACGAATGTAATCAATTACCGGTAAGTGGCGAGCAGAGGGGCGCAGGTACTGCCCCATCGTCAGCACGGTAACACCATGAGCACGCAGGTCATCCATGGTCTGTTCAATTTCCTCGCGGGTTTCGCCCAGGCCGAGCATGATACCACTCTTGGTCACGACCATGCCGGGAGCCATCTCCAGCGCACGATGCAACATGTGCAGCGAAGTGCGGTAGCGGGCGCGGAATCGCACGATGGGCGACAGACGCTCCACAGTCTCCAGGTTGTGATTGAAAATGTGAGGACGAGCATCCATCACCATGGCCAGAGCATCCTCGTTGCCATTAAAGTCGGATGTCAGTACCTCGATAACCGTCTGCGGGCTGGACTTGCGGATTTCGCGGATAATGGCAGCCATGTGAGCAGCTGCGCCATCCTTCAGGTCGTCGCGCGTCACCATCGTCACCACCGTGTGGGACAGATTCATGCGGCTCACAGCATCGGCAATCTTCGCAGGTTCCTCGGGGTCGAGGGGCTTGGGCTTGGCGGTACGCGTGGCGCAGAAGCCGCAGGCGCGGGTACAGACATCGCCGCAAGCCATGAAGGTAGCCGTGCCGTGGCTCCAGCACTCACCGCGGTTCGGGCACATAGCCTCCTCACACACAGTCACCAGAGAGTTCCCCTTCACCAAATCATTTACATGCTTAAAGGCCTGCCCCTTAGGCAGCTTTACCTTCAGCCAGGAGGGTTTGCGCGCGCGTTCGTCCGTCATAACTGCGCAGCGTTATGCCCTAAAAACGCTTAAAATGCAAGCAAAATCTCACATTTTATCTGGCAGTAAGTATTTTATCCACAACAAACCACCACCCACCAGCAAAGCCCACAAGCTCAGATACACAGTGCAAAGCCAGCCAAGGGATTTCTTGCGCCACAGCGAAACCAGGCACACAACCCAGGCAACCAGGCTCACCACCAGCGCCGAGCCAAACACATAGCTCCACACCCCGCAAAAGACAACAGCTCGCGCATGCGCCGCATGATATGCGGCCTGCCACAAGTAGTACTCCGCCATGTACCAGGAGTA
>JAFOZZ010000216.1 GCA_017390945.1 Akkermansia sp. | reverse complement strand
GCTCACCATCGTCAAAGCCTGCTACAAGCACATCGACAACAACCACGTAGGCCTCACTGCCGACCAAGGGCGCGACCTCCTCTCCATGAGCGACCGCATTTCGGCATGTTTCCCCGGCCTGGCACTCAAGCTGCAGAGCGATGGCGGCTCCGGCATCGAAGCCATGATGGCTCAGTCCGGCGACCTCAAGAGCGAGTTTGCCCAGTGCATCCGCTCCCACCTCATCCGCGCGGAGGAAGACGAAGTCGACATGCGCAACGGCATCCTGTACCTGAACCTGCTCAATGAAACCCGCGCCATGGTGCGCCACTCATTCGCCCTGTTGCAGGACCAATCCGAGCTCTTCCGCTCCCACACATAAGGAGCCATTGAGATAATGCGAGCACCCCCTCCCCTGTCGGTTCTCCGACCGGGGAGGGATTTTCTTGCCAGCTCGCATATGGAAAAATGGCACGACAACAAGCGCAGGCGCAACATTCAAATGGCAATAGTCACTCTCGGCAAAAATGAGTTGTCAACGCGGGCGTTATCAGATAGAATAGGGGCAGAACAACTGAAAGAGATGATGAAAAACACTTACATGACTCCCTTTGCGGTGATGGCTGCGGCGATGTGTGTAATGACCGGCTGCACCACCGACGACACGGCTAAGAATAAAATCCCCGAGATGCCAGAGGCCATCGTAATCACCAATTGCCCGGACTCTGTTGCGGGAAAACGCATCGTGCTGGATTACAGCCAGGCAGACTACCGCGAAGGCGAAGACGGCCGCCCTATTCAGTGGGGTAAATGGGGGCGCAGCGATACGCCTCAAAAAGTCATTCCTGTTTTCGGAGCGAACAATCAGGTCGACACCTCGCGCGGCCCGGGCGATGATGAAGCCGAGAAATGGAGCTACCAGAAAACAAGCAACCATGAAGCCAAGCTGACATTGGAAGCATGGGAATCCTTCTGCACATACGTCTTGCTCTTCGATACCCCAACCAGCGGCACAGCTGTAGCAAAGGGTGAAGGCGAAGGTGTCTTCTGGCAATACGCCGGCGTGCACTTCCAAATCATCCCCGGGACTCCCGAATAAAAAGCAACCAGCACTCTTCCGCTCCCACACATAAGGAGCCATTGAGATAAAGCAAGCCCCCTCCCCTGTAGGTTCGCTGAACGGGGGAGGGATTTTGCTTGCAAACACGATGAAACTCAGTTCATTCGCAGCTTAGCGAGCCTCCGAATAGCCGAGGTAGCGGCCGTAATCATCGTAGAATTTCACCTTGCCACCATCGCGTACGGACTTGCCGCGCAAGCGGCCCATCGGGTCGTAGTAACGGATTTCGCCGCGACCTTCGCGCTCGGAGTACCCCAGGCTCCGCCCATAATCGTCAGAATAGCTTGTGCGCCCACGCTCCTCGGCCTCCATCTGCCCCAGATAACGCCCATAATCATCGTAAAAGCGCGTGCGGCGCCCCTCCGTTTCGGATTTTCCCAGGTAGCGGCCATAGTCATCATAAAATCGCCGCTCACCCCGCCCCTCTACCTCGGTCTTACCGAGATAGCGACCGTAGTCATCGTAATGGTTCGTATCCTCGCTGACGCGCAATTCCACGCGCCCATCCAGCACCCCATAAAAGCGCAGATAAGCCGCACAATCCGCCCCGGCGGCCACACCGCAGCACACAGCCGAGGCCAACAGCACGGCGCGCAGCATCTTCCCTATAATCGTCTTCATCTGATTCATACTCCTGACATTACCGGTTATACTGCATCAGCCCCTGACCTGTCAACTCACAACTCGCTTTTTGGTTAAGGAAAAGGAGGCAGCCGACACAAACAAGCCCTTTTATCACGTGCAACCTTTCCAGAACAACTCCGCCACCTTCCTGCTGGCCGGTATCATGTAACGCGAACGCAGCAGTGAGGTATCCCGGTGCCCCATTTCCAGCTGAAGCTCCGGGAGATTCCGGTACATGGCAGCATGGTACGTTGCGAAGGTATGGCGGCAGACATCCGGCACCCAGTGGCGGAACCCGGCGGCACGGCGCAAGGCCTGCCACCTGCGCTTCCAGTTGCGCGGTATGCAGCGGTCTCGCTTGCGAATGCCGCGCACTCCGCGCAGGGGAACAGCACGTCCACCGCCCGTCTTGCTGGTGCGGGGACGAATAATCACCTGCTCATCATCCCAGTTGATATCCCCGGCTTGCAGGCGGCTCACTTCAGTGGGGCGAATGCCGCCGTAGAGCAACAGACTGAGCGAGAAGCGCATATCCCGGAACTCCGGGCGGCGGGCAGTCTCCTTCAGGCGTTCCACTTCTGCCGGGGTCAGCGGCAGCACTTGTTTTTCCATCACGCGCGGTACGGAGATTCGGCTCACGGGATTGACATCCACCCATTCCTGGCGAATCCCATAATTGAATACACTGCTGAGCACCGCGCGCCCCTTTTTGAAGCTGCTGGGGCTGTTGCCAAACGCACTCTCCAGCAGGCGGCGACAATCCGCTGTGGTAAATGCGCGTAGCGGCTTACCCGCCACTCCCTCCACACGCAAGATGCGCCGCACGTAGTGCCGCAAATCGCGGCGCGAACTGGGACGCAAATCGGCACGCGCCTCCACACTTGCCCAGGCCGCTTCGCTCAGCGACACCGTGTGCTCCGCGGCCTCCACCGCCGCCACACCTTCCCGAATCACCCGCCGCAGGAGCGCCAGCAAATCGGTACGATTTACCCCCCGGGCAGATTCGCCCAGTGTTTCAATGGCCTCCAGTACAAGGCGGGAGGCATCGTTCACCGATACCACCGCCCCTTCCAGCAACTCATGAGCAATACTTTTATTCTTCATAAAAAAGCGACTCCATCATTCAAAATGCTGTTGTCAAAGCAAAATGGCTCGTATGCCTTGAAAAATTAAGATTTTAACCTATAGGTCACTCTAGCCAATGGGAGATGCAGAGGGGGATAATTTTAAGTTACCTTAAACAATATGAATGCACAATGTACTAATATAACAATAGTCTGGAAGATGCCTGCATTTTGAAAGAGTATACTAACGAATGAAGAAACCTGTTTATATCACATGAACATCTCTCCCCATTCCATAGCCGCTGCACTTCTCTGTTTTGCTGCTTCAGCAGGGGCTGCAAGTGTAGGGGAATTGGAACAAGCCATCCTGCGTTGCGAACCGCTCGACAAGATTGAGCAGATACTCAAAGATGGGGTGGATGTGAATGCAAAGGTTGAAATCCAGCAAGGCTTCCGCGTGCCCCTGCTCTGCGCGCTTGTGCAGGATTCCGTATACCAGGAAGAGTTTGAAAACAAGCCGCTTGGCCTGCCATATGATGCGGCTCAGGCGGCACAGATGCTGCTGCGTAATGGTGCGAATCCCAACGTCCGCGACCACATCGGGCGTACCCCGCTGCACTACACTACCCACGCCCTGGCACAGCACTACCTGTTGCAGGCAGGAGCCAATCCTCAGTTAGCGGATGAAGACGGCAACCTGCCCGAGGTGCCCGAGGCTCACGGCATCGCCACCGAGGGTGCACCGCTGTACGAAGAAGCGGAGGGTATGACCCCGGCACAGATTCGTGAATTGGGCGTATGCTATGCGGAGGGCAAAAACGGTAAGGACATCGATACCGCCATGGCTATCGACCTGTACGAAATGGCAGCCGAAGCCGGTGACGCCACCGCCGCCCGCTGGATGGGCTGGCGCTACCGCCAGGGACGCGGAGTGAGCAAAGACCGCGCACGCTCCAATTATTTCTTCTCCCTTGCCGCAGCAGCCGGCGATGCCGCCGCCATGAACGCGCTGGACAACCTGGCACCCGAACAGGTAGGCGGCCAGACACTTACTTTCCATTGCAGCAAGGAGGAAGTCGTCAATGCAGCCTCCTATCGCGATGAAAACACCTACGCCTTCCTGCAACCGGAGGGCGATGCCGCCTATGTCGTCACCTGGGCCAGCCGCAATAATGAAAGCAACAGCACAGGCGCCGATGGCGACACCACCAAGGTAGCCACCACTTACAACCGCACCGGCAAAAACACCGCAACCGTCACCTACGAGTTCGAGTTTTCGCACGGCGGCGGCAATATATCCCATTGGTACAAGCGTACCTATGAGCTCCTCTTCACCTCTCCAACCGGAGGTAAAGCCACCTGTACCGTAACAGGCAAACCTACAACCATCTGGGCTGACAAAATCATCTACACCGGTTCTTTCAGTCTGGAGTAACATCCTCGCTGCTTGCAGCAACTTACAAACACCAAACTCAAACATAAAATATTATGGCAGTTACTGAAACTACTACAGAAAGCTGGGGCAGCCGCCTCGGTGGCTCCATCAAGGGAGTTGCTATCGGTGGCGTCCTCTTCCTGGCAGGCATTCCCCTGCTTTTCTGGAACGAAGGTCGCGCTGTAAAAACAGCTAAGGCTCTGGAGGAAGGCGCCTCCGTCTGCGTGAAGCTCCCCAATGCTGACACGCTCGATGCCACCATGGACGGCAAGCTGGTACACGTTACCGGCAAGGCCGTGACAGAGGAAACCCTCTCCGATGACATCTTTACCGGTCTGGCTCCCACAGCCATTCGCCTTACCCGCAAGGTAGAATACTACCAGTGGGTAGAGAACGAGAAGAAAGAGAAGAAGAAGAATGTAGGCGGCTCCGAGACCACCGTTACCACCTACACCTACTCCAAGAAGTGGGTTACCTCCCCGGTTGACTCCTCTTCCTTCCGCGAGGCTGGTCATGACAACCAGGTATTCCTGCCCGAAGCTACGGACCGTAACATTGTGGCTCAGACCGCCCGCTACGGCGCATTCGAGCTGACTCCTGACCAGATTAACCGCATTTCCGGCGCCAAGCCCGTGGAGCTGAAGCCCGAGTACATTCCGGATTCCCTCAAGGGTCGCGTCACCCTCTCCGGTGGTTACGCCTATGTTGGCTACCCCGTAGGTGGCATGATGGCTCCCGGCATGGTTCCCGGCGTTGCGGCTACCCCCGGTGTGGCTCCTGAGCTGCCCGCCATGCAGATGGTGGACATCCCCTCCATGCCCAATCAGGTGGGTTGCCCGCTGGTAATTGCTGAGGGCGTGCAGTACGTGCAGACCAAGATGAACGGCGGCAAGATGCTGCCTGTCATCGCTCAGCCCACCGGCATGGTTGTGGTTGACAACGGCACCACTCATGCCGTCATGCCCTCCCAGACTCCCATCACCCCCGCCATGCCCAAGAGCCCCATCGCCAGCACCGCCATGGTACCGAACGTAGGCTTGGTGAACATCTACCGCGTAGGTGCTTTCGATTATGCTAAGCTGCCGGATGGCACCATGTCCGTCATTCACGGTGCTGCCACCGCTACTCCCAGCATCTTCCTGAACGGCGGCATGCTGCAGATTGCCATGCAGGGCGCTCCCGCTGCCACCACCGTAGGCACCGGCAACACCATGCCCACCACCGCTACGGCTACCGTACAGGGCACCGCTAACCCCGGCAACCCGCAGGTGGGTGATGTCCGCATCACCTGGACCATGATTCCCGCCGAGATGCCTGTGAGCATTGTGGCCGTACAGACCGGCTCCACCTTTGCCCCCTATGTGGCTAAGGATTCTGCCGCCGACGGTTACACCGTAGACCTGCTCGAGACCGGCACCAAGACCAAGGAAGAGATGTTCCAGAACGCAGAGAATGCCAACACCATGATGACCTGGATTCTCCGCATCGTGGGCTGGATTATGATGTACATGGGCCTCAAGATGATCTTCAAGCCGCTTGAAGTTCTCGGTGACGTGCTGCCCATCCTGGGCGACCTCATCGGCGTCGGCACCGGCGTACTGGCCTTCCTCATTGCCACCCCCGTGGCTCTCATCACGATTGGCATCGCCTGGCTGTTCTACCGCCCGGTACTGGGTATCATCCTGCTGGCTGCCGCCATTGGTCTGATTGTCCTTCTTATTAAGAAGAAGGCAGCGGCCAAGGCTGCCAAGGAAGCAGCTGCTCCCGCAGAGGAAGCACCTGCCGAACAGGCCGAGTAAACCACATATCTGAATACTCTGTAACAGCGGGGTGCTGCGGCACCCCGCATTTTCCCATTAAATACACAAGCTGATTCTCCACATGTTCCCCTCTACCCTATTGCGTGCGCTCTGTGCTCCCGTTGTAGCTGTTACCTGCATTGTGTGCCCCTCCGCAGAAGCTACAGAAGGCTTTGAAATCAAACTGCAAACTCTCAGCGACGAATTAGCGCAGAAATACTTCGGCACCCTCGAATGGCCGGATTTATATAATTATCTGGTAAACATGAAGGTCAGCGGCAATCCCTCGTGGACTGACCGATACGGCAATACGTTGCTGGAACACTGCCTGTGGAAGCTCCCCCATTGCGAAGCCCATATTATCCATCAAGTCCTGCTTACCGGGGTTGACCCGAACCTGCCGGAACGCTCTGCAAACCTGACACCCCTGCACCGTGCGGCTGCGGCAAATGATTACCGCAAGGCTTTGCGTCTTTTGGCATTCGGTGCCAAAATCGACACAAAAGACAAACTCGACCGCACCCCGGCAGATATGACCCGGCATCCCCAACTGCGTGCCCTGCTGCGTGGCGGGGTTCCGGTAGAACTACTCCACGAGAAAGCCCGAAACATCTGGAAAAAAGCATGTCAGGGAGACGCCAACGCCATGTGGGAAGTGGCCGGTTATTACAATGACGATTCCGGAATAAACTCGGGCTACATCAGCAAGTGGGCAAAAGAAGAACTGGGGGCCGATGTCGACGAACGCGAGAAAATCGCCTGGGTGGAACAGGCCGCAGCTGCAGGACATGCACAGGCTCAGTTCGACCTTGGTTTGCGCCTGGTGAACGGCATCGGCGTGACTCAGGATGTGCATAAAGGTTATGGGTACATCTATGCAGCCGAAAATAAAGGAATAGCAGCCGCAAGTGAGTACTTGCGTGAAAACCCTCAGCCCGACATGCCCGCGCTCGTGGTTCCGGCAGAGCTGGGCGACTGCACCCTTACCCTGACCGGTCGCAAGAAGGGATGGCGCAAAAACTCCACGTACAAAATGGGTTACGATGCTCCCATGCCCAAGCTCAAAGTCTTCAGCTGGGTACCGCAAGGCAGACTGGCAGAGATTTCCTTCGATGGCGTCGGAAACGCCAAAGCCGTGCATTTCAATGGTACCATGTATCTGAAGGAGCGAGAGGGGAACAGCTTCAGCTTCGATGTACAAGGGGAGATGAAGGGCTTTGACCCCAAGGATTTCACGGCAAAACCCTATAGCATTACCATCACCCTCAATCCTGAGATCTGATTATGCTTGTCTACGTCAACAACACATCCGTACATATTTTCAGCGGCGCTACTGCGATAGATGCCGTGCGCCGCTACTGTACAGATGCCGGGCTTCCGTTTCATGAGGGTGAGCTTTACGATGCCTGGGGAAATGTGATTGCCGCTGACAGCCCCATGTGCGATGGCCGCCACATCTTCACCCAATCCCCCCGCTGATTATCACACCTTACTCCACTCATAGCAGATTTATGAAAAAAACGAGTTTTCTCTCCCTCATCGCGTTGCTTGGCACAGCATTTGCCGAGCAGGTCACCATTCTGGGCGTTAATGACATGCACGGCAACATTGACGGCATGCCACAGCTGGCCTCCTTCGTGAAACAGGAGCGTCAGAGCAACCCCGACCTGTTGCTGATGGCTGCCGGCGACAGCCGCACCGGCAATCCCTATGTGGACAACGGCAACCGCCCCGGCGTACCCATGATAACGCTCATGAACCACGTGGGCTTCGACCTCTCCACGTTCGGCAATCACGAGTTTGACTCCGGCGCCGCCGCCCTGCGCGACTATATCAACTCCGCCGAGTTCGATTTCGTCTGCGCCAATATCTTCACCACAGATACCCAGGGTATCGACGTAAAGCCCTACAAAATTTTCGAGCGCAACGGCGTCCGTATCGGCGTGCTGGGGTTGGTACAGGTAGGCGAAACCGGCATACCGGATGCCCACCCGGACAAGTGCAAAGGCCTGCAATTTGCCTCCCCCTTCGACACCGCTGCCTGCTACAAGCACCTGCGCGCCTACTGCGATGTGCTCATCGTTCTGACCCACCTGGGTTTTGAGGACGATGTGAAACTGGCGCAAATGTTCCCGGAGGCGGATGCCATCATCGGTGGTCACAGCCATACGCGTGTCGACAAGGAGCATATCATCAACGGCGTGCTCATCACCCAATCGGAGAACAAGCTCAAGTTTGTCACCCGCCTCACCTTCGATGTGGAGAATGGAAAGGTCGTCAGCAAGAAGGCCGAACTACTGCCCCTTGCCGACTTGCCCGCCGATGCTGCCACCGCAGAACTGGTGGAGCAAACCAAATCTCTCCCCTTCTTCAAGCGCCAGCTCACTACCGTGAAGCGCCCGATTACCAGCCGCGAAAGCCTGGGCTGCATGATGGCTGATGCCATCAGCGTTCGCGCCGTCACCGATGTCGCCATCGTGAATCTCGGCGGCGTGCGTTTGGAGGACTTCCCCGCCGGCCCGCTTACCGTAGCCGATGTCTACCGCCTGGATCCGTTCGGCAATGCCATTATTCGCGCCACGCTGACCGGCAAGGAACTCATTGCCCTGATAGAGAGCATACCGCAGGCAGACCACTACGGCGCCCCCTGTGTGGCAGGCATGACCTACAAGTGTGTGAAGCCCGCAGCAGAGCTTAAACCCATGCGCGTCACGGAGGCAAAACTGCTCGATGGCTCCCCCATTGACCCCGAGGCTCGCTACACCGTGGCCTACAATTCCTACATAGCCTCCGTAGCTCCCGCCAAGCCGGCGGATGCCGGTATCGCCATCGACAGCGATGGCGCCGAATGCCTCATCCGCTTCCTCGAAAAGAAAGCCGAGGTGGATTACGCAGGAGTGTCCCGCGTCGATGTGACAATCAAAGACTAATTGCATACCCACCGTACAATCATGAAAAAGGCGCTTTTCCTCCCGCTCCTCAGCCTGCTTGGCTCAGCCTTTGCTGAGCAGATTACCATACTGGGCATCAATGACATGCACGCCAATATCGACAGCGTGCCCCGCCTGACCACCTGCGTGCAACAGGAGCGAGCCAAAGCGCCGCAGCTGCTCCTGCTCTCGGCCGGTGATAACCGCACCGGCAGCCCTTACGTGGACTGTGGCGACCACCCCGGAGCCTCCATGATTCAGCTCATGAACCACATCGGCTTCGACCTGTCAGCCCTCGGTAATCATGAGTTCGACGGCGGCCCAGCAGCACTGGCTCATTGCATCAATGCGGCTGACTTTGAGTTCGTAAGCGCCAATGTATTCCCCTCCGATACGCACGGCATACAGTTGAAGCCGTACAAGATTTTCGAGCGCGATGGCGTGCGCATCGGTGTACTGGGGCTGCTGCAGGTAGATGCCAACGGCCGCCCGGATGCTCACCCGGACCAGTGCAAGGGCATTGGCTTCCTCAATCCGCTCGAAGTAGCCCCGGCCTTCCGCTACCTGCGCAGCCAGTGCGATATCCTCATTCTGCTGACTCACCTGGGCTTCGAGACCGACATCGAGCTGGCACGCATTTTCCCGGAGGCGGATGCCATCATCGGCGGTCACAGCCACACCCGCGTGGAGAACGGCCACACCGAAAACGGCGTGTTGATAACCCAAACACAGAACAAGCTTAAGTACCTCACCCGCCTCACCTTCGATGTGGACAACGGCAAGGTGCTCAGCAAGAAAGCCGAACTTCTGCCGCTGAACAAGTACGAAGCCGATGCCACCACCGCCGACATGGTGGAGAAGATTAAGGCCCAGCCCTTCTTCAAGCGCGTGCTTTCCACGGTGAAGCGCGATATTCCCCGCCGCGAGAGCCTCGGTTGCATGATGGCCGACGCCATCCGCAGCTGTGTCGGTACAGACATTGCTGTGGTCAACATGGGCAACGTCCGCCTGGATACCTTCCCCGCCGGCCCCATCACCGTGGCAGATGTCTACAGCCTCGACCCCTTCGGTAATGATACCATCCGCATGACTGTAACCGGCACGGAACTCCTCCGCGTACTGGAGAACATTACCCAGAACGACGACCACGGGGCTCCCTGCGTATCCGGCATGAGCTACAAGGCCATCTGGCCCAAGGGTGCCGACCGCATGCGCATCACCACCGCCAGCCTGGCAGACGGCACGCCGATTAATCCCGAAGGCCGCTACACGCTCGCCATCAACTCCTACCTCTGTGCCACCACGGAGGCCATGCCTGCCGACCCCGGTGTATCCGCCCATATAGATGGTGCCACCAGCATGATTAAGGTATTGGAAACCCTGCCGGAGATTGACTACGCCGAGGTTTCCCGCGTAGAAATGACCAAAGAATAATTCCTGTAATGAGGATTTCCCGTTCGCAGCAGCTGTTGTGTTTACTGACCGTTACCCCGGCGCTTTGGGCTCTGGGGCCGGCGGATATCGCCAACAAGACCATCCGCCTCGACATGTCAAGGGCGCAGGTCTCTCGTTCCGATTTCCAACAGAAGCCGCTGCTTCCGTGGTATCAGTTGGATGATATTACAGATTTTGTCATTGATTTCCCCGATACCAGCGAGTTTACGGATACCGTGAAGTATGGCAATGAGTTCTCCAGCGTGGTACAGGTGAGCTACTCTGCACCGGCAGGTAATCAAGCCATCGTTACGCTGGGTGGCAAAGACTTCTCCGTGCAGGTGGAACTTAGCTATGCAAGTGCAAACGCCGGGACCGCGACCATCGCCTGGCACGAAGCGGGGGATACACGTCACTTCCGCAATGTGAGCTTTCGCGTGCAGGATGATTTGGATGTAGAATCCCGTATAGAATTCCCGGAGGAAATCATCTCCACCTCCCCGGAGTATCAACTGGACGATGGACTGAGTGCTATTCTGCAGGAGATTGAGAGTACTCGCTATCGCGGCGCCACCGAGCGCCTGTACCAGAAGAGGCTTTCCTCCCTGTTACCGCTGGTGATGATGATGGGAAATCCCTCCTACACGAGCCCGGATTACAAAGGCAACACTGCCCTGCACTATGCCTGCGGACTGGGGCATGTGGAGCTGGTACGCTGGTTGGTAGACCACGGTGCGAATCTCGAAATTCGCACCGAAAAAGGTGCCAGCATAGATGACTGTGTGGGTGGCGGCAAGAATGGCGAAGCCATCAAGCTTATTCTGCAACAGGCTCGCCGCGAGCGCGATTACCCGCTCCGTGGGCCGCAAGCCAGCGAGGAAGAGGCCGCCCAAGCTGTGGCCTGGCTGGAAAAAGCCTTCCGCTGTGAGGATGTGAACTCGCCCCTTTACGAGATTCCGTCTCCCGATGACCGGGCGCAGGAGCATGCGGAAATGCTTTTCCTGTATGTGCGCCAGAACAGAGAGATTCCCGCGCAGGTAGATGTGACGGAGCCGCTGGGCAATCTGCTCACCTGGCTGCGCGATGCCAATGTGCACCGCGGTATGTTCACCGAGGCTCTGCAGAAAGAGCTGTATCAAGTGCGCGCCTATAAGCTTCATGAGCTGCAGAAAGCCGGCAAGTCTCTCGCACTGCTGCCGCACATGATTATGGTGCGTGAGGCTGAGGGCATGCCCTATGACGGCGCCACCGCCCTATACCGCGCAGCCTGCGAGGGCAATGTAGAGCTCGTCAGCTGGTTGCTGGAACATGGTGCAGACACACGCCTGACGGATAAACATGGCAATGTTGTCACAGAACTGAAAAACATTCCGAATGAAGAGGCCATTCGCAACCTCATCAACTGGTACAAAGAATAAGCTCCTCCCTTCCCGAGTTTCAGATGAAACAGACCTTATTCACTATCCTTTTGCTGGCGTCCCCTGCACTTATAGCTCAGGGGCCGTCAGACATAGCTAACCACACCGTTCGCATTCAGATGACGGGCGCGCAGGTGGCTCGCTCTGCCATGTACCAGCTGGAGGTGCTGCCCTGGCATACCTGGCGCGAAATCACCGATTTTGTCATCGACTTTCCGGCAAGCGCCACCTTCACCACGACTACGGAGTACAGCGTCAACCTCAGCAAAGAGCTGACCGTCAGCTATCATCCGAACACGAATGAAGGAAAAGCATACGTAAAACTGGAAGGTGCCGATTTAAGCGTGCTTATCACCCTCGCCTACACGGACAACACCTCCGGCACCGCAGAAATAGCCTGGCATGAGGCCGGTGACACCCGCCACATCCGCAACACCACCTTCTCGGTTCAGCAGGATGCCGACGTCGCCTCCCTCGTTAAACTGCCGGAAGAAGTCATTTCCCGCGACCCGGAGATGTGGGATGACGGGCTGGCTGATATTCTGCGAGAAATTGAAACGACCCGCTACTCGAGCGCCACGGACAAATTGTACCAAAAGCGCCTGACAAGCCTGTTGCCGTTGGTGATGATGATGCATGATGCCTCCTACACCAATCCCGATTATAAAGGCAACACGGCATTGCATTATGCCTGCGGCCTCAGTCATGTCAAACTGGTTCAGTGGCTGGTGGAACATGGGGCAGACATGCAGATGTCCACGGATAAGGGTGCCAGCATCGATGCCTGTATCGGCGGCAGAAACGCGGCACAAATCAAAGCCATTCTGAAAGAGGCCCGCGCCTGGCGAGATGCCCCCTATCAAGGCCCGAAAGTAGATGAGTGCGAGGCCCGCGAAGCTGCGGATTATTACGATGTCGCCTTTGCCGGCGTTGAAATGGATAAACCGGACTATGCATTCTCTATCAAAGATGAGAAAGCGGAACGCTTGGCTCGTATACTCTACCGCTACATCAAAGACGACAACGGCGTATACAGTCTCGGCTTATGCCCCACGGATATGACCGCGCTCCATCTTGCCCGCGTGCTGAATGCCAAAGTAACGGAAGAGCAATTTGTGGAGGACATTACGCGAGAACTGACCATTCGTCGTTATTATATGCAGCACGTTTACCGCTTGGATAGTTTTGCGCTGTCACACCTGCCGCACATGATTCTGAGCCGCGAAGATGAGGGCATGGATTACGATGCCGCCACTGCCGTATACCGCGCCGCTCGCGAGGGCAATGTGGAGCTCGTCCGCTGGCTTATCAGCCACGGCGCCGACCGTCGCCTCATCAATGCTGACAACAAAACAGTCAAATTACCGGCCAATACCCCCCATTATGCAGAGGTTCAGAAAGCCCTGCTTATGAAAGATTAACATTTAATTCCATTTTTACACCAATGGCTAAGAAAAAGCAACCTGAAGAACCTGAGATGTCCACCCTTGCCGTTATCGGGTATTATCTCAAGGAAATCATCGGTGCGTTCGCGCTTATCGGCTTCGGTTTAGTCTTATACGCCTACGCCGACGACATCGGCGCGTGGTTCGGTAATAAAGTGCAGGAAGCCGCGGATTACATCTTTAAACAGCTTGGATATTAACAGACAAATGAAAATAACTCTTGCAGCATCTCTCCTGCTGGCCTCATGGGCTACGGCAGCGCCTGTTTCGCTGGACGGCAAAATCCTGGAGATATATGTCAGCAATGGCAAATCAACCACGGCAGATAGGAACGAGCGCCCTTCTCATTGGCAGCCGTGTACACACAGTCCTCTCTATCTTCATTTTCCGGCAAACGGCAACAACAGCTACAGCTACCAACTGCACGAATCCACCGAGGATTCCCCCTGGCCCCCGGTCGTTGTAACCTATCGCCCCAAAGACTCCGCTATCTGGATTACGGGCAACGACATGCATGTAGATATTCAGCTTTATTTCACCTCGGGCACAACCGGCACGGCGGATGTGGCATGGCATGAAGAAGAGAGTTCATGGTATGTCGAAAACGCCACATTCCAAATCAATACTGCAAACATTACCTCCGGCTACGTAGCCATGCCGCAGGAACAAGAAGCGGACGGTGCCACCCAGAGCGTCGATGATGGCCTGCGCCAACTCGTTCAGAAGCTGGAGCAAACAAAGTACAAGACAGCCGTGGAGCGCCTGTACCAAAAACGACTGCTCACCCTCCTGCCCCAGATTATGGAAGGCGGGGACATCAACAACGTGCTCTCCAATGCCAACGGCACCACCGCCCTGCACAATGCCTGCGGGCTCAGCCACGTTGAAATAGTACAATGGCTCGTTGACCATGGCGCCGACCTCAATGCCAAAACCGCCAAGGGTGCCAGTGTGGATGCCTGCGTTGGCGGTCCGAATGCGAAAGCCATACGCGCCATTCTGCGCAAGGCTCGCGACAACAGATAATCAGCGAGATTGCCATGAAAAGTCTGATCATTCTTTCAGCCCTGCTGTTGACGCCACCCTCCATGATGGCGGCTCAACAAGCCCCCATTATACTGCCGGCCGGGCTGGCTGATAAGTCTTTTCAAATTGACTTGAGCAACATCGAGCAGAGCATAGTCCCCGGACGCGCCACCCCCACGGAGTGGGAGCGCGCCTCGTATACCCCGCTTATCGTTACCTTCCCGGGCAATGAGGGCAGCGAGTTCACTGTACCCCACCCAGGTGGTAAGGGCTGCAAGCTGAAGGACGCCGCACAGGTAGCCTTCCCTCCGCTGGAGGTGTACTACTCCCCCTTCACCAATGGGGAGTGCGCCGGAGTGGTGAATATCGAGAATGAAGACGAAACTTACCAGATTATCCTCCGTTTCGAACAAGCCGGAAATAATGGCAGCTACTCCGGCACTGCTGAAGTCGTATACAGAGCCGCGGGGGAATCCACCCACATGCGTGGCGGCAAGTTCAGCATACGGCCGGCCCGGAAGGGGGATGCCGCCATTTCCCTGCCTGCGACATCGGTACAGGCGCCCGACGCCGGAATGCCCCTGAACCTGAACGGCAAGAAAATTCAGTTCTCCTACCCCACCGCCTGGAAGTTTGCCCCCATGCTCGTGCAATTCGGCACAGAATCGATCGAAAGCCCCAACACATACACCGTAAGCGGATTCGGTCGCACGTGTGATATCACCTACATCCCCGACCCGGCTAACAGAAAAGCTAAAATGGCGGTCACCGGCAAGCGCGACAACGCAACAATCCACATGACGTTCAAGACGGATTGCTGCGGTACGGCTTACATGAAGTGGAACCGCGCAGACTACTACACACTCACCTTCCGCATATCCGATGCCGAAACCCGCGAGGCTACCCTGCGCCGCTGGGATGATAAGGCAGATATTCCATACCCCCCTTCGCTGGCTGGGCATGTTCTGCAAATCGATTTCCGGGGAGCCATGAACTCCGAACCCGGCGACAAGGGTGAGTTCACCGATACGGACAAACAGCTTTCCTCGCAAATGTTGATACAGTTCCCGAAAACGGGCAATCAGGTAACGTGTATCTCCCCGGACCGGAAAAAGCAGCCGGCCACGGTGTTCTACAGCCTTGAAACGCGTGAAATTGAACTGAGGGGCGAAAAACTCAATGCCTCGATTGAGCTCGATTATGCCGATGCCGATAGCGGGCTGGCCGAGGTGACCTGGACTCAGAACGGCACCAGTTGGTCCTCGGCCGCAGCATGCTTCCGACTTCGCTCGGCAGAAGCAGAGGAAGGCCGCGTGATATACCCGGCCCTGGAAAACAGAGTCCCCCTGCCCGACGCACCCTCCCAAACCGTAAAGACTGAGGATGACGGGCTGAGCCGATTGATACAGGAACTGGAAAAAAAGACGTACAAAACAGCAGTTGAGCGATTGTACCAAAAGCGCTTGCTCTCGCTCCTGCCACAGATTGCAGAAGGTGCTTCCACCGAAACCGTCCTTCCGAACGCCAACAACTCAACGGCTCTGCACTACGCCTGCGGGCTCAGTCATGCAGAAATTGTGCAGTGGCTCGTTGACCACGGTGCCAACCTCGAAGCCAAAACGGCAAAAGGCGCCGGGGTGGATGACTGCGTAGGTGGCCCCAACGCCAAGGCCATACGCGCTATTCTGCGCAAAGCTCGCAACAAAAAATAAATTTCAAATGTCTATTATATTCAAAATAAAGCCGTTAGCAATTGCGCTGTGTACATCTGTTGCACTGCTGTTTTCCTCCTGCGAACTCATGCTGGATGCTCTGATTGAGTACGATTGGGATGACGACCATCACCACCACCATCATCATCATTCGGCCCCCTCTCACCACCATCACGGTAAGCCGGCACACAAGCCCTCCCACCACCAGAGCAAACCATCTCACCACCATCACGCTAAGCCGGCACACAAGACTTCGCACCATCACCACGACAAACCGAAGCACCATCACCAGCCTAAGCCGGAACCTAAGAAAACTCATCACACCGACAAAAAACCGAGCTCCCGTATGAAGAGTTCTCGCCGATAAAACATTTTCAACACAATATCACAACATAATACAATGAAGAAATCCGTTCTATTGTTACTTCCGTTACTAGCACTGAATTTCAATGCTCTTGCAGCTCCGCAATCAGCTCCCAAGAAAGATGTAGACTTTGCCAATTACTACCTGAAGGAGTTTGAGGCCGAAGTGAAGCGAGCGCAAGGCAATGCCAACACCATGTTCCGCAACAAGAACGAAGCACTCAACCGCATTCAGACTCTTATGAAGGCCTACCCGCAGGATGCTGCGGTGCTGGCTCTCTATGAGCGCGCTCGCACTGCCCTCATGATGAGCAAGGGTAACTACAACCAGATTACCCCCGCCATGGTGGCCTACCTCAACAACGAAAAGCAGCTGCGCGAGAAATATGCCCAGCTCAGTGAGACCAAGTGGAAGGAACTGCAGCAGGGCCGCGAACTTATCACCAAGGTATTCCCCTCTGTCGACCCGCTGAAGAACACGCCCGAAACAGACCCCACGGAGAAAACAATCGTGCTGCCGGATGTCAAATACCCCGACAACCAGTTTGTAGGTGCCTCCGGCGAATATATTGTGGTAGGCAAGCCCTCCACTGGTTTCTATTTCGTGAACATCAGCGGGCGTGAATGGCTCGAGCCGTACGAAGCCATCAAGCGCTTCCGCCGCGAGGTCGATGCCTCCATCGGCGAAAATCTTAATTTCACCGTCTTGGGCAAGATTACCGGCCCGGCTTTCGAAATCCCCGGCAATCGCCGCACCGCCATGGCCTGGGGCTGGGTGGTGGAACCGGAGGCACTCTACATCGATGGGCACGTCGTGGCCACCTTCGATGCCAACCACGATAAGAGCGGATCCTTTGTGGAGGAGGACAAGGTCGCCGGCATCAAGGAAGGATGGTATACCGAAAAAGACGTGCCGGAAAATGCCACACCGGAGCGCGTGATGGAGATTTTCCTTGCTTCCATCAAGGAAAAGAACTACGACCTGTACCTCAAGTGCATCAACCCCGAGCGCTACAAGACCGAAACAGCTGAATCCCTGGTGCGCTACCACTGGGACCTGCACCAGCAGCGTCTGCACGGCGAATACGTGCACGCCACCTTCAGCGATACCAAGATAGTTGTAGCCAAGGGGCACGATGACAAGAACGACCTCGAGAACTTCTTCCTCGACGACGCTCAGCGTGATCACCTCATTAAGATGCAGGGTGAAAAAGTAGAGCATGCAACAGTGAAGAGCCAGGCATTCGATGAGAACGGCAAACAGGTGGGCGGCAAGAACGTCCACAAACTCATCCGCAAGGGCAGCGGTCGCTGGTATGTGGATGACTATGAAATCCGTTTCTGATGCTAAGAACGAAGGGCAAACGTGTTGTTAAAAAATGAGATTTAAGCATATTTTGTACACCGGGGCATGCTTCGGGTTGCTGGTGGCACCAACCATCGCAGCCGAAGAGGGTTTCGTGTTCACGGAAGAAGATGTAGCAGCGGCGGAAGAGGAAGCCAACAAGCTCCAGAGCGTCATCGCTAACGAAGAAGCTTATCATAATGCCTGTTCCGCCGTTTACAACGACGTTAACCGGATTGTGGGCAACTGTTACCGAACCATCGGCCGGGATATTGATTATCTGGAGTGCGCCGATGCACGCACCATTGCCTCCATTCACAAAGAGGCAATGGACAAGCTCGTCAGCAAGTACGGAGCAGACGCGGCCAGCGGCCAGCTCACAAAAGGTGCACTCAGCCGCGCGGCGCTCAACATGGCTAAACCGAACATCTCCCCCAAAACACATCGAATCATGGAGAACATGATAGTTCATACATCTATCATGATTAGATGGTTCATGGGCTCTTTTGCCAAAACCTGTGCTATTTACGATACCGAGTTCTATAAGGAAGTACAACAGGTGGCTCGCTTCAAAGAGCTCACTCAGACAAGCGAATACGAACGCATGGAAAAAGATTATCCCATTTTGTGGAGCTTCTACGCTGATAGCAAAGCTCTGATGCGCTTCAATGAGTCCTACGCAAAGTTCAAGGGAAATATCGCGGTGAATGCTTACAAGTTCTTTGAGCGTTTTCATAATGAACTGAATCAGGATGAACGCGAAACCTTATACAATGAGATGACGCTCGATGCACCGAACGGGCTTTTAAGTAAGTACATAAGACTGGGGGAAGATGGCTGCGTCTGGGGCTTGTCCCCTCAGGGGGCTATATTGTCCAATTACGAAAGCGTATTTAACTACTGGACTAAAGACAAACTCAAAGCGACGAAAGAGTTGGGCATGGTGGCCTACCACGCAGTCATGTCAACCGATGGCGATGCTTTATACAACGAATATATGAATGAAGCATTAAAGCTCCCGGATCTTTTGTTAGGCGAAACCTATCAGGACTATATCAAGCGTACTCAACCCCGTTTATTCAAAATGGGTGAAGTGCTCTGGGGGCTGGAAGATTTCCTCAAAGCTGAAACCCAGTATTTCCAGAACATGGAGCGAAAATCAAAATACGCTATCCGTCAACGGGCAAACCTCCTCATCAAATCCATTAAACCGCAAGTAATGGATATGCGCGAACAAGCTGCCCGCATCGTTCCGGAATCGCATCCCTCTCGCAGTCGTAATTAATGACTTGCCACATTCTCAACAAAACCATTTTAACGCACAATGAAAACTCAACATCTCATATTTTCCCTGCTCCTGTGTGGGCTGACAGCAACGGCTCAAGAAAGCGCCGGCTTCGACTTCTCCGATGAAGATGTCGCCGCCGATGCACAGTTTGCCAAGCAACAGGAACAGCAGGCCTTTATCGGCAATGCAACCAAATATGAAGCAGCCGCCCACGAATCCTACGCCATTGTGGTGAACTCCATTGCCGGTTGCTGCAACCAGCTCAGGGGGCACAAGGATTTGGTGGATTGCTCCAATTACCCGGATGCGGACACGCTGCACAAAGAGGCTCTTGCCAATTTGCTGGCAAATTATCCTTTTGATATCTCCTCCGGTCAGTTCACGGAAGGCGTGCTGAGCCGTGTTATGTTGAGCAAGGCCAAGCCGAATATGACCGGTGACCAGGTGACCCGCATCGAGCACATGATTACCCGAGCCGAGACCATGATGCAGTGGTTTACCGGCCCGTTCCGCCTTGCCTGCGCCATACACAACCACGATTTCCAGAAGGAAGTGCAGCGCGTAGCCCGCTTTATTGAATACACCAAGACGGATGAGTTCAAGTCGGCAGACGTGGCTTACAGAGCCTTGATTATGTATTTTGACAGTAACGATGTGCCGAACCGAGCCATGACCGCCCAGCGAAGCTTTGGCTACAACCAGCAGCAGGCATACGTGTTCTACAATTATTTCCACAACCGCATCAGCGACCAGGAACGCGAGAAGTGGCTGAACTTTGTGCTGATGGGGCGTTCGATACGCTACAGGTACGATGGTCCTGTTCTGAATCTGAGCAACGAAATCACCCTCAGTACCGGTAAGCCGGTGTACTGGTATATCGATATTCACGGCACAAAACCCCGCATGGCCGCAACAGAGCTTGCCAGCAAACTGTCTTCCTACATCAACACCTTCCAGCGCTGGAATCCGCAGCGTCTGAACGATGTGAAAGATTGGGGAAAGCGCGCTTTTGACCAGCTGCACGATGCCATCAGCCACGCGACGTTCAACAAACTCGATGAGCTTGCCGGTGAAACCCTGGTCAAGGAGGATATTGATTTCAAGGAGGCCGTCCAGAAAGCCATTCCGAATGGGCTACAAGCCTTGATGGAAAAGGAAGACTTGCTGATGGGGCTTCCGGATTATCTGGCGGACAATACCAAATATGTGGATAACTGCAAGTACGAGTCAAAGACATCCTTGCGGGCGCGTGTGCTTAAGCGCATAGAAATGGCAAACCGCATCCTCGACAATATTGCCTCTGAAGCAGCCAAGATTGTTCCGGCGCATCATCCCTCCCGCCATCGCGATTAATTCTCACCAAACAAACATATTACTATGAAAATCAAATACTTGAATACCGCATTACAGACCGTTGCCGCAGCTGTGATTCTTCTCTCCACATCCTGCGAAATTTACCCGAACGGCTACTCGTCCTTCTCGTATAGCACGAATGGTTACAGCTCATCTGTAGCCTGGACTGCCGCCAGTTACGATGCGAACGGCTTCCCGATTTACGGTTATGCCTACGGTCGCCCGGTATACGGTTATACCGTATCGGGCTCTCCGATTTACTCCATCAACTTGCTGTATTCCGGGTGCTATGTACCGAACTGGAAGCCGGCCTCCTGGTGCAACCACCACCACCACTACCCGAGCGGTTGCCACCATGCCCCCAAGCCCCCTAAGCATGACAAAGCTCACAAGCCCCATGTGCGTCCGGCTATGCATGCGCCTATCCACAAGCGCCCCGAAAGCGTGCTGGGCAAGCCCCGTCCCTCTGCTAAGCCGACGCCGGCTCCCAAGCCCGTCACCCGCCCGAGCACAGTGCAGCGCCCCTCCGCTCACCAGCCGAGCAAGCCCATCACTCGCCCGAGCACGGTGCAGCGCCCCACGGTTCAGCAACCGAGCAAGCCCATCACCCGCCCGAGCACGGTGCAGCGACCCACGGTTCAGCAGCCGAGCAAGCCTATCACCCGCCCGAGCACAGTGCAGCGCCCCACGGTTCAGCAGCCGAGCAAGCCCATCACCCGCCCGAGCACAGTGCAGCGCCCCACGGTGCAGCAGCCCAGCAAGCCGACTGTTACCCGCCCGAGCACGGTGCAGCGCCCCACAGTGCAGCAGCCCAGCAAGCCGACTGTTACCCGCCCGAGCACGGTGCAGCGCCCCACGGCTACGCAACCCAGCAAGCCGAGCGTAACCCGCCCGAGCACCGTTACGCGCCAGGGCTCGGGTCCCCGCCGTTCTCGCTAACTCTCACAAAGGGGGCGTGTTCTGACACGCCCCCTACTCCTTTACCATCCACAGACTTCTCGATATGAACATCAAACTCTCCTCCATACTGCTGGCAGCAGGACTG
>JAFOZZ010000215.1 GCA_017390945.1 Akkermansia sp. | reverse complement strand
GTAATATCATTAATGGCAGTGGTATTATTGA
This sequence comes from Akkermansia sp., assembly GCA_017390945.1. Classification (GTDB taxonomy): domain Bacteria; phylum Verrucomicrobiota; class Verrucomicrobiia; order Verrucomicrobiales; family Akkermansiaceae; genus Akkermansia. The sequence continues at coordinate 4,351 of JAFOZZ010000215.1, read as the reverse complement.
TGTAGGTAGCTTCTTGGTAGCTAATGTGGGTAATGTAACATTGAATGTGGCCGATTTTACTTCCGACTCCACAACCATTATTAATGAAAGAAATCTTATCATAGAGGGTGGAAATGTTAAGTTGGGTGTTCTTAGTGCTGCAGGTAGCAGTCTTACTGCTGACGGTGGTCACATTGAACTGCTTGCAAATGCCACGCATACTCTCGGCACTCTTGATGCCTCCAATGGTGGTGGTGCAACGGGGCAGGTAACTCTGAAACAAGGAGCTAAGCTGACGGTTAATGCCATCTGGGGAACCAATGGTTCTTCTATCAACTTGGAAAGTGGTGCAACCTTGAATAGTGGCGTTGTTTCCATTACTACGAATGTTGAGGGGGAAAATGCAGTTATTGCGGCCTCGGAAAATGCTCGATATGGTTTGTCCAACGACAATAATACAATCAAGGGTGATAAATACACCATTAGCAACGCATCTGTTACAGTAACGTCTGCTACCAATGTTGATATTAATAACAACCTCAGCAATTCATCCCTTCAGAATGCTGGCACGGGTAAGCTGAACATCATCAACACGAGCAATACACTTACAGAGCTCGTTGCTACAGGTGGTGACATTACGATTGGGGGCAAGGTAACGATGATTAATGGTACGCAGAACCTTGCTACCATGAGCAATGTAACCATCAGCAAGTTGGACATTACGACTGCGGCTGACAAGACGATTCAGGTAAGCGGTAATAGCAGCACCGCTGCGGGGCAGATGAGTGGCCTGCTGGCGCTGGAGGAAGGTGCCAGTCTGAAGCTGAGCAACGTGACCATGAGCGAGAGCTCGAGCGTACAAGGCTACGGTGTCGCGGCTCCGGTGGTCATGGCAGCGGATGTCGGCGGCAACATTACCGCAGCCGGTAACAGCGTAACGCTGGAGAATACCACAGTCAAGCTGGGCGCTACGGTGCTCACTGTAGCTCAGGCTACGGTCGGCAATGTGATTGCCCCGTCGGTTGCGGCTGAAATCGGTGCACAGACTTCGGCTAAGGTCTACACCTTTACCTCCGATATTTTCAACGGCGTGGCTTTGAATGCCACCGGGGAGAATGCGCTGAATGTGGAGCTTAACAGTGTGTTGACCGTTGCGCTGTATGGCAAGGGCTACGACTATGTGGCGCTGAGCTTCGAGAACTCGACCATCGTGTCCGGCAGCGAAAATGGCATCAATGTGACATTCGAGGATGAGGCGTTGACGCATCTTGATCCTTCTGTCTTCCTGGCAGATAACACCATCTACATCGCTATCGACCAGATTCCCGAGCCCACTACGGCGACCCTGAGCCTGCTGGCACTGGCTGGTCTAGTTGCGCGCCGCCGCAGAAAATAAGCGGTGTTTAGTGGGCGTCCCGCCCGCAAGCAAAGGCCGCAGTTTTTACAGACTGCGGCTTTTTGCGTACTGCCCTGCGGACGCGGGGCAATCTCGTTCACGCGCAAGCGTGAATCGCGTTGTGCCGTGCAGGCACAATCTCGTTGCGGCGAGTAGCCGCAATTTCGTTCACAACTGCTCGCCTTGCGAGCAATTTCACTTGCCCGCAAGGGCAAATTTCACTAGGGTAAGTTCGGCTGCCGCTGGCGCGGCTCTGCCTCACGGTGAAGAACGGCGTTGCCGTGGTGAAGAACTCGCTACGCTCGTGGTGAAAAATTGCTCTTGCGAGCAATGGTGAAAAACGGCTTTACAAGCCGTGGATGAGCCGCTGGCGCGGCTCTGCCTCACGGTGAAGAACGGCGTTGCCGTGGTGAAGAACTCGCTACGCTCGTGGTGAAGAATTGCTCTTGCGAGCAATGGTGAAGAACGGCTTTGCAAGCCGTGGATGAGCCGCTGGCGCGGCTCTGCCTCACGGTGAAAAACGCCCTGGCGGGCGTGGTGAAGAACACGCAGCGCTCGTGGTGAAGAATTGCTCTTGCGAGCAATGGTGAAAAACGGCTTTACAAGCCGTGGATGAACCGCTGGCGCGGCTCATTGTAGATTTCTATCATATTGCGTATTGACAGTTTGCGCCGGTGTTGCTAGAATGCAGTCATGGCAAACGAAGTGAATAAAGCTCTGTGGATTGCAGCCGGTGGTATTCTGGGTACACTGGCTACGTGCTACCTGGTGGGTCGCGTGCAGGACAACATTGCGCTCGACCGCGAGTACGATGATACCCTGGCTCGTGCTCAGGCGCGTGCGGCCAAGCTGCGCGAAGCTGCCGCCCGTGCGGTGAAGGCTCAGGTGCGAGTCACGGTGACGCATGGTTTCGGTGGCAATGATGATGTGCTGCCGCTGTCTGCTGAGGAGCTGAAGACTTTGCAGAGCATTATGCCGCACCTGGAGAGCGCCCCGCTGCCTGAGCGCAGGCTGTGGAAGAGCCGCCGCCACGGGCTCGAAAACCGCGTGAAGTCGCCGTCTTTTTACCTGTACCTGGCCAATCTGGAGTTTCTGGATGAGAATGGCCGCTTGCTGGATGAGCTGATGCTGAACCAGCCGCTGGCTCGCGCGGAGAATGCCCCTGCTTATCGCCGCACGGGTTGCAGTGCTTTCTACATGCTGCCTGGCGATGAGCTGGACCGCTTCGAGTCCTTGCCGGGCATTATTGCTGCCCGTACATACAAGCCGAGGTAAGCCCCGGTGGGGTATGCAGCCGGGCGTGCTGTGCTCGCCCGCTGCTGCAACCCTGAGGGATTCCTGATTGTCATGAAGTTGACGCCACGCAGAAAGCGCATTCTCTGTGTCGTAGCTGCCGTATATGTGGTGGGGCTCAGCATAGAGCTGTGGCACAATTACCATTTTTGTCCCTCGGCAGAGGAGGTGGCGGCTGCGTTGCAGGAGCGCTGTCGGGTGTACAGGATGGAGCCCACGGATTTTGTGCTGGCGCAGGAGCCAGAGGTGACTCCGCGTGTTTTTTCGGATAGCTATTGGTATGGTAAGTACCGGCATAAGGAGCGCGATATTGAGCTGGAGCTTATTATGGAATCCGATGGCGAGGTGTTCAGCCTGGTAACGCCATGAGCCACGCGACCATGGACATAACGCTCAACAAGACTGATGCGGGGCTGGTGCTCCAGCCGGCAGGTGTGCAGCCGCGCCTGGAGCGCGCGTTTGCCGCATCGCCCGGGCGTGGTATGCTGGATTTGCTGCGCTATGGCTTACCTGCGGGGGCGGCACCTGTGCTGGCCTGGCTGCGAGAGCGAACACGTGAGCGCATGATGCAGTACCTGCGTGCGCTGCGCCGTGGGGAGGACGCTGCCGCTGTGCTGTCCACACCGCCGGCGCAGGCTGCGGCACTGCTGGATGCCATGCCGCCGGTGGGCGGTGAAGCCGTGTGTGCGGCGGATATCGTGGCGTGGTTCGAGAGCCTGGAGCCGGCGCTGGAATGGCTGGCCGGGCGCGAGTGCTGCACGGTGGAGCAATGGCTGTGCCGCCTGGGTGAAGGCTGGCAGCAGCTGGGCATGCTGTGCTTCCACCTGGCGGAGAATGCCGGCGAGGCTGCGGAGACGGCTCCCTTTGCTTTCCTGGCTACCTTTGTGCACAAGGTGGGGCAGGATGGCCGGGCTCGCCACGCACCGCTGGGGCTGGCTGCGCGGCTGCTGGCGGAGGATTCGGCGGCGCTGCTGGATTTGCTGCGTCCTCTGCGGCAGGTGGCAGCGCAGAGCCCGTTCCTGGCGGAGCTTATTAACTCGCAGGCGGTGTACAAGCCCTGCGGCTGGCAGGCAGGGCAGGCGCACGATTTTCTGGAAACGCTGCCGCTGCTGGAGGCCGCCGGTATCGAGACCCTCATGGTGAACCTGTGGAAAACGCAGCCGCCGCGCGTGGAGCTGGAGGTGCGGCTGGATGTGGCGGAGCCCGGTGCCGGCAAGCCGGATGCCGCACCCTCGGTCAATGTGAACTCCCTGCTGCGTTTTTATCCGCGTGTGGTGCTGGGGGACTATAACCTGACGGATGAGGAGCTGGAGCAATTGCTCGCGGGCGATGAGGATGGCCTGGTGCGATTCCGTGGCGAGTGGGTGCGGCTGGACCGCGAGAAGCTGCGTGGGTTGCTGGATAGCTGGCGGCAGGCTACGCGCATGGCCGCTGGCGGTATACCGCTGCTGGTTGGGCTGCGCTACTTGCTGGGCAAGCGCAGCGAGGCATTACCCCAGCTGCCCCCGCCGGAGGACGGCATGCGGTTGGCCGCCGGGGCTCGCCTGTCGCTGGCGTTGTCGAATCTTCAGTTTGGCAATGTGGCACCGGATTTGCCGGATGATTTGGCGGCCACTCTGCGCCACTACCAGTTGGATGGCGTGCGCTTCCTGCTCAATGTGACCGAGGCCGGCTTCGGTGCCT
>JAFOZZ010000214.1 GCA_017390945.1 Akkermansia sp. | reverse complement strand
TAACGTTGTAAACGGTGATATTATCATGAATATAAACGGCGGCTAATTTCACGGTGATATAAGACCGGTTCAAAGCTATGATAAAAACGCTATTAACGGTTGCTATACAGTTAATATAAACGGCGGCGACCTAAGGGCTGTGGGCAGTATAGTGGGCGTTAGCGGAGTAAGCGGTGAATGCACTTCAAAACTTGTTTCTCAAATCGATTTGTCAGAGAAGAGCACGGGCAATATTGCATATACAAATCCGATAATTGATTACGGTGCTGACCCAAGCGTTTACTATTACGACGGTTGGTATTATTATGTGTGCCCGACCGTGCAAAACGGCTATTCTGCAATACAGATAAACCGTGCCGCAAACGTGTGCGATATAGGAAATACTGTTTCTCATGTAATTTATTCTTTTACCGATGCGGGGATTGCCAGCATATGGGCACCGCAGATTTATATGTTTGACGGTGTTTGGTACGTCTATTTTTCGGGCGCTTTGGCTGAAAACGCATCTGTAAAGCGCACACCGTATGTGCTGAAGTCGGATAGCGATGACCCGTTTGGAACGTATACAATGGTTGGCAAAATGCAAAACCTTGATACGCATAACACTAACAAAGTCAATAAACGCTTCATAGCAGAGCCGAAAAAGTATATCGCATTGGTAATGCGATATACTTCCTGCGCAACTTAATTACATTATGCTTAAAAATAGATTTATACTTTCTGTATTGGTTCCCATGGTTATTGCAACTACCGTATGTAGTGGAGCCCAATGGGAGAAGGCCGAATACTCCGGTGATGCCGTTAAAGACGTTCTCGTTACTGTAAAAGATTCTAGCTTCGATGGAGCTACTCAATTAACGATGGGGAATCCGAAAATCGGCGCAGTTGGGATTCGACGCACTGAGCAGGTCGTAAGGAATTCGACCGTCGTGATGGAGGGCGGATACGCAGAGTATCTTGTAGCCGATTCTTTGGGCGATGGCATTGTAACAGGCGAGCGTACACTGACTATGACAGGTGGCAAAGCTGACCTTGTAGTAGCAGGCTCTCTTATTATTGCTGATGTTAAGCCGGCTGGTGGCTATTACCAGACACCGGGCAACCCCAATAGCCCGTGTCCGTATCAGTCAAAGGAAAAGGTAACAGTGAACATTTGCGGTGATGCTGTAGTGGGTAGTAAAGTCTATGGCGGCACTGTTATTAGCGATTCTGATTTCATGAACACTCTTAAGACCGGCGACTTGGGCGTAGGTGGGGATGTGTTTATCAATGTATACGGAAACGCCCAAGTAAAAGGTGAAATCCGCGGTGGCGGCGGCACGCACGCCTGTGTCGAGGGCAAAGTTACCATTAACTTGTATGAAGATGCAATTGTATCCGGCAACATATATGGTGGTGCACGCGGCGGTCTGAACGGTGTTGGAGCGTACGTGCGTGGTGGTACAGAGATAACTGTAGATGGCAACGCTCAGATTAAGAAAGATATTTATGGCGGCTCTTCCTACTCAGCGACTTCTGCATATTGCTATGGCGATACCAAAGTTAACGTGAAAGGCGGCACGATAAGCGGCAATGTTTATGGTGGCGGCGACCGCGATATAATTCAAGGTTCTACCAGTGTTCTTATTTCTGGTGGCGTGATTGAAAAATCCGTCTACGGTGGCGGTTCCGGCTCGACTATTGAAGGCGGCACGAATGTGACGCTTACCGGTGGTAGCGTAGAGGGTGCCGTATATGGTACCGGCGTGAACGACACGGTGAAGGGAGATGTGACCATTAGCATCCTGGGCGGTGACTGGTCCGACACGGATATCGTAGCATTGGCCGAGGGTGCCAAGCTGGAGGGCGGCAATGCCTACCTCTATGTGGGTAGTGATGAGCAGGCCTACGATGGTAGCGTCAAGAGCTTTGAAGGCTTTAACCACCTGGTAGTGCACAAGAACTCCACCTTTGACATGAGCGATGCGAACGTATTCGGCATCTCGAATCAGACCATCACGCTGAGTGCCATCAATCTGCAGAAAGCAGCCGTGACGGGTGCCTATGCAGAGGTGGGCGCTGAGGGTGTGACGTTGACGCTTCAGTCCGAGGGGCGCCTGCGCAGTGGTAAATACCTGGTAGCCGCTGTTGATAGCCTGAGCAAGAACCGCGCAGCAAGTGCCAATGTGCCGAGTGGCTGGACGCTTGACAACGTAACGGTGAATGGCATCGCCACCTTTGATGACCTCGAGTGGATTGGCAATACTCTTTACCTGAACTACCTCTCTTCCGGAGTGGAAGCCGCTGCGCTTTCCAACTGGGGTGTGTTTAAGAGCTCCCAGGCATTTGTGAATGCCCTGTGGAACCAGCGTGGCGAGAATGCCGTAAGCCTCGATGCTAATGATGGCAAGGGTGGTATCTTGCCTGCGACCCGCAACATGGCGTGGGCTGCCGTATACGGCATGGATGGTCACATCTGCGACACAGCCGATTACAACACCTACGGTGTAGCCGTGGGTGCTGAGCGTAAGTTTGGTAAGAGCAGCAGCGTAGGTTTGGCTCTGGGCTATGGCTGGGGTGAGGTGTCTCCCTTTGCAGCCGGCAAGGTGGATCAGGAGAGCGCTTACCTGGCTATGTACGGCTGCGTCGGTACCTGGAACATGTACAAGGGCAACCTCTCCGTTGATTGGTCCGTTGCCGTAGGCGACACTACTTCTGAGAGCAAGGAGTATAGCGGCGATTGGAGTCAGACAAGCTGGCAGCTCGACGCCCGCGCTACCTACAGCCGTGCCATCAGCGAGCGTACGACGGCTTCGGCCTTTGTGGGCGTACAGTACTATACACACGACAGTGCCGAGGTAGATGGCGTGAGCATCTCTGGCATGGACAACCTGCGTCTGTTTGTGGGTGGTGGTCTGAACCGTCGAGTGAGCGAGCGCGCTTCCGTGTACGGCGAGGCAAGCGTGTTTGCTGACGTGCTGCGCGACAATCCCTACGCTGTAGAGGCTGGCCAGCGCTACGAAGGCAACAACCCTGGCCGCGTAGGTGGTAAGGTTGGCGTGGGTGCCAGCTACAGCATCAGCGACAAGTGGAGCGCCCGTGGCGGTTACAGCTTCGAGGTGGCTGATGACAATACCGAGCACAATCTTAACCTCGGCGCCTCCTACAGCTTCTAATACCACACGAAGTCACAAAAATATCAGCAGCGTATGCGCTCACTACAGCGCATACGCTGCTTTTTAATGTTTAAAGTTTGATGTTTAATGTTGAAAGTAGAGCATTCAGCTTCGCTGGTTAAATTCATGCCGCAGGCGGCATGAGTGAAATTGCTCGCAAGGCGAGCAGTGAAATTAAGCCGTGCGGCTTAGTGAAATTGCCCGCTGGCGGGCAGTTTGGGTGAACGAGATTGCGGCTGTTCGCCGCAGCGAGATTGTGCCTAGGCGGCACAACGAGATTCACGCTTGCGCGTGAACGAGATTGTCCCGCTGTCGCGGGCAGTAGGATAGCTCGGCGGGCGGATGCCCGCGGAATTCGAGAGTCCCGGTGAGGGACGACAGATAGTAGCGCGGGGTGACGCCGCGTCAGCGGCAGAACCCCGGGTAGAGAGCAAAAAAATAATACGAGCCCGGGCGGCATCGCGAATGCGATGTCGTGGAGGGCGGCAGAGTACGGCTCCGGTCGTTAGCCCGGAGCCAAGTGGGCTTGCAAATTACACCTGCGAAAAGGGCAGGCTGTCACATACATGAGAGCGCGGAAAAGTTTGATATTGGCGAAATAGTTGGGGTAAGCTCGCTCCGGCAGCAGTGTAAAAACGAGGGCGCGGTGCTCGTTAATGTTCTTGTACGTACATGAGTTTGCAGCCTTGCAGCTGAATGGGGAGGGAGTCATCATCTGTAAACAGGCGGCCTGTGCCGAGGCCTTGGAGTCGGCCGGGGGCGGCGTAGGCGCACCATTCGGCGAGGGCAGTGAGGCCGATGTGGCTTTCCAGCGCGGAGTTGACCCACCACGCGATGCCGCGTTGCTCCGCGTGGGCGGCCCAGCGCTGCGCTGCGAGCAGGCCGCCGTGAAGGGATGGTTTGATGACGATTGCCTGCGGGCGGATGGTGTCCAGCAGTTGCTCTGGAGAGGGGGACGCGATGAGCTCCTCATCGAGCGCGATGGGCAGGGGGGATGTGCGGCAGAGAGCGGCCATGTGTTGCCATTGGGCGGGGCTGATGGGCTGCTCGATGCTGCTGACGCCTGCTGCGGCCAGTTGCTCCAGCTTGTGAGGGGCTTCCGCCGGGGAGAAGGCGCCGTTGGCATCCACGCGAATGTCGGCCATGGGGAAGGCTGCGTGAGCCTCGCGCAGCAGCGCCAGCTCGTGCGCAAAGGGGATCGCGCCTACCTTGAGCTTGAGGCAGGTGAAGCCGCGCTCGATGCCTTGCTGCATGGCGGCGAGCATGGTGTCGATATCCGCCATCCAGATGAGGTGGTGGATGGGTATGCCCTCCTCACCGCGGGCAAAGGGGGTATCCCACCTTGGCAAGCCCGGGCGCAGAGCGGCCAGCAGGGCGCATTCCAGCCCGAATTGAATGGGGGATGGTGCAGCGATGCCTTGCAAGCCGCCGCGTCGCATGACCTCCGAGCACCAGGCCTCCAGCTCCGCCTCCGTAGGCTCCGGTAGCAGGCCGGGCATGGTGCAGCACTCGCCGTAGCCCGAGCCATCTGCTGTCCGTGCCTCGATGATGTAGGTGACGCGCTCTGTCAGCGCCCCGCGCGAGGTGGCCGCCGGGCGCTTAAAGTGCAGCACCCTCCGCTCCCATCGCAGCGTAAACGGCTGCGGGAATTGCATGAGCGTCGCTGTGGGCACTTGTGATGCGGATGGACCAGGCATTGGGGGAAGGACTAGTTTATTGATATAGACAAGTTACAAGTTACGATAGACAAGTTACGAGGTGCGAGTTACGAGTTACGAGTTACGAGGTGCGATAGAACCAGTCTACGCTCCGCCCTACGGGCTTGCGCCCGCGAGGGACGCTAAGTTTAGCGTTTCTCTATGTTTCGGCGGAGCCGACTAACCTATAAATTGTCAATGGTAAATTGTCAATGGTAAATCCCTTACGGCATTTTGGGGTATTTGCTGAAGTCGGGCTTGCGCTTTTCGAGGAAAGCGCGGGAGCCTTCGTGGGCTTCGTCGCACATGTAGAAGAGCATGGTGGCATCGCCGGCGAGCTCTTGAATACCGGCCTGTCCATCGAGCTCGGCGTTGAGGCCGGCCTTAATCATGCGCAGGGCGATGGGGGAGTGCATCATCATTTCTTCCGCCCATTGCACATACTCGTCCTCCAGCTGTTCCAAGGGCACTACTTTGTTGACGAGCCCCATTTCCAGCGCCTCCTGGGCATTGTACTTGCGGCACAGGAACCAGATTTCGCGCGTCTTCTTCTGGCCGATGCAGCGGGCCATGTAGGAGGAGCCGAAGCCAGCATCGAAGCTGCCTACACGCGGGCCGGTCTGGCCGAAGATGGCGTTCTCGGACGCGATGGAGAGGTCGCACACCACATGCAGCACGTGGCCGCCGCCGATGGCAAAACCATTCACCGCTGCAATCACCGGCTTGGGCAGGGAGCGAATCTGCTTCTGTACATCGAGCACGGAGAGGCGGGGCACGCCGCCCTTGTCCATGTAGCCACCGTAGCCCTTCACGTTCATATCGCCACCGGCACAGAAAGCAACATCGCCCGCACCTGTCAGCACGACGACGGCGATGTCCTGCATTTCACGGCAGAGGTAGAGCGCATCGCTCATCTCAGCGGTGGTGAGGGGGGTAAAGGCGTTGCGGTAGCGCTCGCGGTTGATGGTGATGCGGGCAATGCCGCCGTATTGTTCGAAGAGGATTTCCTCGTACTGCTTGATGGTTTTCCACTCGCGTTTCATGGTTCAGTATTGGGTGTAAAATTGTTTGAGAAGAGCTGCATCGGACTCGCTGTTGGTGAAGGCCTCCACGATGATGGGGCGGTCGCTCGGGGTGCTGAGGGCGGCCAGGGCAGCCGGCCAGTCGTATTCGCTGCGCACGGCCTGGTACTCCCAGCCGCAGCTCTGAGCCCAGGCGGCAGCTGTGGCTTGATGGGCGCCGTTCACCAGCGGATGCTCCGGCGTGGGGATGAGGTCGAAGATGCCTCCCCCGCCATTGTTGAGCAGCAGCAGGCGCACATGGGCGGGGATGCCACGGAGCCACAGTGCGTTCATGTCGTAGAAGAAGGATAAATCCCCGCAGATGATGAACTGCGGGCGTGCGTCACTCATGGCGTAGCCAAGGGCTGTGGAGAGCGAGCCCTCGATGCCGTTCACCCCGCGGTTGCACTCCACCTGTGTGTTATCGGGCAGGGGGTAGAGCTGGGCAAAGCGCACGGCGGAGCTGTTGGCCAGGTGCAGCACGCTGTCGCTCGGCATGGCGCCAATCAGGTCGCCGACCATCTGCATGCCGCTGTAAGGGAACTGGGGCACGGGAACCGGGGCAAGCCAGCGCTCGGCGTAGGCTTCATCGCCCTCCTCGGCAAAGGCCGCCAGCAGCTCCCAGAGCTCGGCAGGGTCGCCCTCTATCACGCGGGTGAGTCCGCAAAAGGTGTCCACCACCTCGCCGTCAGGGCTGATGTGCCAGTGCTCGCGCGGTGGATTGTTGCGCAGCAGCGCTTTGAGGCGCTTGGAGATGATGCAGCCACCGTAGGTGATGAGCAGGTCGACGCCCGCTTCGGCCATATACTGTCCGGCGAGGGCG
>JAFOZZ010000213.1 GCA_017390945.1 Akkermansia sp. | reverse complement strand
GGGTAAAGGTGGAGCGGTTTCATTTATTCGAAGATAAAAATGGGATTTTAACCCTGCCTTCTAGTTTGAAGGAAGCAGATGGTATTATCCTGGCTGCTACAGTAGAATGGATGGGAATTGGTGGATTGATGCAGCAGTTCCGTATTCGCTGTGGTAGCTACAGCTATTGCACAGACGCCATGGATGCAACAACTGCGATTCAGCCCGTTGATTGTAGGGATTGTGCTGGGCATGGTCTTTGCCAACACGTGGCGTAAAAAGCTTCCGGAATCCTGGAGCCCTGGCATTGTATTCTGCTCCAAACAGGTGCTGCGCACCGGCATCGTACTTTTCGGATTTAAGATTACGCTGGACGATGTGATGGCAGTGGGGTTGTCGGCCATTGTGACGGACGTAATCGTCGTGAGCGTGACTCTGATTCTTGGTATCCTGCTCGGGAAGCTGCTGAAAATGGATGAGCAGACGACGCTGCTCACCTCGGTCGGCAGTGCCATATGCGGAGCTGCCGCCGTGCTGGGAGCAGAGCCCGTAGTGAAAGGCGAGCCGCACAAGACAGCGATTGCAGTATCAACGGTTGTGATTTTTGGCACCGTGGCCATGTTCCTCTATCCGGCTTTGCACCGCGCAGAGATATTCGATATGGACACGCGGCAAATGGGTATTTATACCGGCGCCACTCTGCACGAAGTAGCCCACGTGTACGGAGCGGGCGAAGCCATGGATGCCGCTGCCACCTGCACCTCGACGCCGGAGGGTGTTTCCTCTCAGACTGAGGCTGTAGCTCCCGTAGCAGGCATTCGCGAGCCTGCTGTTATCGTGAAAATGATTCGAGTCATCTTGCTCGCGCCGGCACTCATCATTCTGGCAATCATACTGAGTCGAAAACAAGAAGCAAGCGACACAGGCAAACGCAAAATCAGCGTTCCCCTCTTCGCCTTTTTGTTCCTTGCGGTCATCGGGCTGAACTCCCTGCACCTGCTGCCGACGTCATTGACAAACGGGATACTGGAGGCAGATGCCTTCCTGCTCACCATGGCCATGACCGCGCTGGGCAGTGAAACGAGTTTCGATAAGTTCCGCAAAGCCGGAGCCAAGCCCTTTGTATTGGCGCTGCTCTTGTTCTGCTGGCTCATGGGTGGCGGCTACTGGCTCGTAAAGGGCGTGACCTCACTGTGGTGAAATCTGCACACGCCTAAAATCTACGTACCAGTAGCCACCCATAGCGTTAACCACGTCAAGTGGCGTTACCTAGTATACCGTTCGGCAAATAACTGGGCGTTGGGTGACAAATGGGAATTTGCAGAGTACGAGGACGAATTCCGAGGGACGAAGTGCTAACTAGCCGGCTTACGCCGAAGAGGATGAGCGAAGCAAGTGCCACACTTAACGCCCGCGCTCTAAAAGCGCGGAGCATAAGCCCTTGCAAGCTGCCCCCCCTGCGGGCGTATGCCCGCGGAATTCGAGAGTCCCGGCAGGGACGTCAGATAGTAGGCAGGTGGTGGAGCGAGCCGTAAGGCTCGCGGAACCCCTGCTAAGCGAAAAAAAAGAAATCTGAGCCCGGAGCTGCATCGCGACAGCGATGTAGCGGAGGCCGACAGATTACGGCGATGGGTGTTAACCCGGAGCCAGCCGGGGACTTTTTACAAATTGTATTACCCCATAGATAGAAAAGGCCATCTTCCTTTCTCGGCTGCCACCCACTCGCTACGCTCGGGGTTCAATTTGTTTTTATTCCCATACCCGGGGTTCGGGGCTACGCGTCTCACTTCGCTCGCTTGCTTCCGTCTTCGCCAAGGCTACGCCGAGACGAGTCGCCCTCGCAAGCCGTTGCTTCGCGACTTCCTTGCCACGGCGTAGACCGTTAGGTCGAAGACGGGACCACCGCGCTACTATCTGTCGCCCGCTGGGCTCATAAGTTAGGCGGGCGTACCTGTCTCGGCGTAGCCCGCAGGGCGAAGACGGATGCCCGCGGAACTTTTCGCTGCCCGCTGCGCGGGCAATTTAACCAGCCTGCAAGGCTGATTTAACCTTGCCGACAGGCAAGATTTAGCCCGAGCGACCGCGAGGATTTCACTTGCGCCTGCGGCGCATCGCCAGCCCCGCCAAGGCTAACAGGCTGAGCATAGCCGTAGTGGGCTCGGGAACCAGCGGAGTTGCCTCGCGGCGAATGCTCCAGCCAAGCAGCTCCAGTGTGCGCAAATCAGTCTCTGAGAATGCAGAGTTGGCCGTGCCGCCCGGCCCCAGCACATTGGTGCCATCGCCATAGGAAATATGCTCCAGGGTATCCCCCTCCAGCGCAATAGATGCCACGTGCACCCCTACTTCCCCCTCCAAACTCAGACGGCGATTCGGGTCGTACTGCAACTCGGTATAGGTATATTCATCAGGGTTAGCAGGTATCTCCTCCCATGCCGCTTGGTGCAATTCTGCCAGAGTACTGTATTCCGTCACCACCTTGCCGTTTTCCACCATTAAAATATCTTCCCCCTCCAGTGTAAGAAGACTATCCCATGTGGACACATAGCCGGAGAGTACCGCCTCGCTCTTGTCGGTTTCCGCATTGTAACTCTGTTTATACAGCCACGAATCCATCCCCAGCCCATGAGCCAATTCGTGAGTTGCGATATTCTGCATTTCCTCTACCGAACGCTCCGTTTTTGTATAATAATACATCCCTTGTGCATCCCAACCGGAGCTCGTAACAAGAGGATTCAGTACGATTATGATATCGACACAGTTTGCCCCCGCCACATCCGGCAAAAGCTCAGACTCCCAATACCCACTACCGGCGGCCCATGAGGGATTGTAGGCGGAGGTCGGATTATTGTCGCGCCAAGCCCACTCGGCAATTGAGTATATGTTCGCCTGCGTGCCATATTCCGCCTCGTAATTCGTCACCACAGTTTGAGTACGCGCATACCCCGCCATCGATGCATCCATCACGCTACTTACAGTGGCCCCATCGGCCTGAACAATCGGAGAGCCATCATCAAGAAAAAAACCGATACGCAATTTGCGGCGCTCAGAATCATCGTACGGATTCGCAATAGCACTTGTCCAAGTATTCACCGCAGCCACCATGGCCTGTTTCAATTCATCGGTCCAGTAATGCTGCAACGGATTGGCCACATGGCTCGTAGACGTTTTGACAGTATCGTACACACTCTCGCCCGTTGGGGCGCCCAACATCCCGCTTTCTCCAGGGTTGAAGAAATATAGGTCAAACACCTCATTACCAGAGTCGTAGATATCCACGGCCAGCACAGTGCCTCCTAGGCATGCCCCAAGCACCGTCAGCCGGCGCACCAATGTAACGAAACATCCGTTCATGACTCCTATATGGTAAATTTTCATCCATAAGTCAAGCACAAAGATAGGATTTCTATGTTTTTCTTATTAAACAAAATTCTTTTCTTCTCCGCACGCCTTTATTTTTTGTTAGTCTCCTAGCCTTTGGCAAGCGCCCACAGCAGCTACCTTCACGGATTTTTTTCATTGCATTTCACGGCAAGGGTGCTAGAATAAAGCCACATATTTACACCATTATGAAACTCACCAACATTCAAAAGACCACCGTTTGTGCCGCAGCACTGCTCATGCTCGGCCTGAGCAGCTGCCAGACTTCCCTATATCGAGCCTCCGCCCGAGGTGATGTGCAAAAGGTGAAGGCCGAACTGGCCGATGGAGCAAACCCAAACGCCAAGGCGCCATCTGTAAATCTGCTGTGGCAGGCACCAGCACTTCCCGTCTGTGTAGCTGCAGACGTAGTGCAGTTTGCACTAGTGCCCGGTACTCTTGGCATCTACACGTTTATCCGTGGCGCTGTCCCCAAGGATGACAACTTCTGGTTAACCTCCAATATGCTCTCGTATGGAGATAAGACGCCTATGGACATAGCTACGTCCAAAGAATACGGAGATGTCATCACTGAGCTTATCTTGGCCGGAGGCAATGCCAGCGACTGGGCCAAGATTAAAGCTATAACCGAAGCCGCTCGCAAAGGCGATGCCGAAACACTCCGCAAGCTGATGGCGAAAGGCTGCAATGCGAAGGCTGACTGGAACTGCACCGGTGAATACAAACCGCTTATGTTAGCCATTGGCAATGGCCATGAGGAATGCGCGCGTATCCTGCTGGAGAATGGAGCCAGCTTCTACTCTACGGCCACCATCCAGGGGAAAGAGATTTCCTGCTTCGACTATGCCTCGGCGAAGGGGCAGGTCGAATTGTACAAGAAATTAGGTGGCGCGACAACTCTGGCTCCAGTATCTGCAGCAAAAAAGACGCTTTCCTTCAAAGTTACGAAAACAGACAACGACAACCTTGTAGACTACGCGGATTCATTCAAATGGGGCAAAGGAAACCAATACGAGAAATCATTACGTTTAAAGGACTTGAATAAATTCGAGCGACAAATAGCTAAGGAGGCTGGAGAAACTGGTCCATGGCTCTCACAATCGCTTAATTACACCAAAACAGGATATAAGACAGCAACGGTGGAGGAGTTTGACCAGACTCCGCGTTTCATTTGCAATGAATATACGTCCATAAAAATGGATCTCACTTTTGACACCCCCACCTCCGGTAGCTTTACCGGAGAATATTCCAGTCGCAATCGAAATGGAGCAGGCCAGATATCCGGTACATTTACCCTCAAATATGCTGAAAAGTGCAAAGCTGCGCGTGATTGATACCCCGGGTCTGGAAGCCACGGTAAGCTGGCATGAAGAAAAAACTTTAAAGACGCTG
>JAFOZZ010000212.1 GCA_017390945.1 Akkermansia sp. | reverse complement strand
TTCAGCGGGATCACGGCGAGTGGCTCCATCGGTGGCTATGGCCATGGCGGCGCGATTTATGGGTGGAGCAGCACCATCACGCTGAGCGATAATGGTAGCGTGACCTTCAGCGGGAACACGACGAGTTACAGAGGCGGCGCGATTGATGGTAGCACCATCACGCTGAGTAACAATGGAAGTGTGACCTTCAGCGGGAACACGACGAGTGGCTCCAACGGTGGCTATGGCTATGGCGGCGCGATTGATGGTAGCACCATCACGCTGAGCGATAATGGTAGCGTGACCTTCAGCGGGAACACGGCGAGTGGCTCCAACGGTGGCAATGGCGGCGCGATTGATAGTAGCACCATCACGCTGAGCGATAATGGAAGCGTGACCTTCAGCGGGAATACGGCAAGCTCCTACGGCGGCGCTATTCACGTGTTAGGTGAAGATGACGGGCTTTACATTACAGGCAATGCATTGGGAACGAATGAGGATGGGAGTTTACAGCAGGTGCTTTTTGAAAATAATGGCGTTAAGGGAGAAGATGCCCATGGAGGAGCGATAATGGCAGGAGTAGGTGCAGCCCTGGTAATCAACAACAATGGAGAGGTTGTATTCAAAGGAAATTACGCACAGGATGACTCTTACTTCTCTGCTCATACCTCCGGCGGCGCGATTTGTAAGCAATATGGTATTTTTTCCATACAGAATAATGCATCGGTCATATTCGAAGGGAATTACACCTTGAACAAGGATGGTGTACGGCTGCAAAGTATTTATGCCTACGATAAATCTGGTTTGGATGGGAAAATGGTGGTCAATTTTTCTGCTCCGGAGGGTGGTAAAATTGAGTTCCGCGATAGTATTGATATCACGGTCTACTGGTCCTCATCATCTGCTTTGCGTATAAATGCTCAGTATGAAAACGAACCCGGCACTCTGATAGCGCAGACGGGAGATGTTATTTTCACCGGAGCCTATGCTACAAGGGAAACGCTTACTGATATTCTGGAGAAGCATGATCGATGGATAGTGACGGATGCTGAAATTGAAAACTCTAAACATTCTACGTTTTGCGGTGTAGCGCAGCTGTATGATGGACGACTCATTATCCGCGATGGGGCTGTCATTGACGCGTACGGAATCAATGTCAATGCTTCAGCCAGTGGAGAAAGTACACCTACGCTGATGCTACATCATGGAACTCTGACAAGCTACGCAGATCAGCAATATGCAACAAATGCCGTAACGATTGCAGGTGGAGCCTCGTTATCCTTGGCCGGTCAAAATGAAATGCGGTTTAGTTCCTTAACCTTATCCGGTGGCAGTTCGCTTATTGTGAATGTGGATAATACACACACAACGAGTGCTGCGCTGACGCTGAATAGTTCCACCCTGACCATCTCCGGCGAGCTGACGCTTAAGCTGAATGCCGCTGCTGGCATTACTGATGGTCAAACCTTTGCCTTGCTTACCGGGGTGAGTCAGCCGACCAACTGGACTAGTACAAATATCACAGTCACAAGCGGAACCGCTGGATGGGATGTATCGTTTGATGATTTGTCCTGGGTTGGTGATACCCTCTGGCTGTATTATGATTCGCGTCCGGATTTGGAGATTGCCACTTGGACCAATGAATCCAAGGATGGTAAATGGAATACCACATCCCTCAACTGGGAGCAGAATGAAGTCGACTACGAATATAAGGATGGCGTAGCTGTCGTGTTCGGGGATACAGGGGCTGACACAGTGACTCTGGTGGGGAATATTGCGCCCAAGAGCGTGCTGGTCGACAGCGCCGAGGATTACACCTGGGAGGCCGACCCCACAGAGGGGGGCAAACTGACGGGTAGCATGAAGCTGACCAAAAAAGAGTCAGGAACCTTGACTATCAATACCTCCAATGATTATACGGGTGGAACGGAGATTAAGGGTGGCACAGTGTTGGCTGGAACAGCTACCGCGTTGGGAACAGGGGCTGTTGTGCTCAACGGCGGCACTCTGGAAATCGGTGCTGCTGGTATGGCGAATGTTATCTCCAACATCGGGAACAGCGCTTTGCAGACATCCAGCGGAGTCATTCATGAGCTTACAGGGATTATCAGCAACAGCGGTACGCTGGCCTTGAGTGGCAGCTTTGATGCCAGCGCACTGGCTAAATCCGACTCTGATGATATCTATGTGGATGTGAATGGCACAGAAGACAAGAACGGCAGTGGTTTCCTTCGTTCCGGTGACTTTAACGTCCTTGTGGTCAATGGCGGCACGGTGGATGCCACGGCTGCGACGATTACCTGGGATGGTGCGGAGTTGGAAATGACGGGTGGCACAGGTTTTGCTGCCGGTGCTGTGGACTATGGCACCTACCGCATTCTTTCCGATCACACGGCAGATGCATTGGCTATTCACCAGTTCCATGCTGCTAGCGCCAATGCCAAGGTGACGTTGGCTGAGGGTGGCACGCTGACCGCCAATGATGCTAACGGCGTGGAAGTGACCGCCAATGGTGGCACCATCAATCTGACAGCCGGTGCGCTGAGCGGTACGTGGAGCAATGCCACCGTGAATGCCACGGGCGGCAGTCTGGCTGGTAGATTTGCCGGCGCCAGCACGCTGGCGGGCACGAGTTTCAACTTGGGCAGCACCGCTGTTCAGAACGACGGTACGCTGACGCTGAGCGGCAGCTTTAATGCCAGCGGTATGGCTTCCTCCCTCACCAACGTGAATATGCGAGTGGATGAGGATGGCATTGTCTCCCAGAATGGCAGCGGCTTCCTTCGCTCGGGGGATTTCACTGTGCTGGTCGCCGGCGGCACGGTGGACAGCACCAACGCCACGGTGACATACGGAGGCCAGACGCTGAGCATGACGGGCGGCACTGGTTTCGGCGTAGGTATGGTGCAGTATGATACCTATCTGCTGAAGGGTAGCGATACCGCCACGGTGAGCAAGATTACCACCATGGCCGGTGAGTCCCTCCAGAAAATTGATATGCAGGGCGGCACGCTAAATGTGAATGCCAGCACTGATAAGCTGGTGGCATCTGCAGGCAACATCCAGCTGAGCGCCGGAACCCTGGGCGGCTCCATTGGCGGTACCACTGCGGTAGCCGTGAACGGCACAGCCACCATCAGCGGCAATAACAGCTACACGGGAGGCACCACGCTGAGCAATGGTAACTTGACCATTACCCATGTCAATGCGCTGGGTGCCGGCAGCATTTCTGCCGAAGGCAGCAGCAGTCTGACTGTGGGCAACGGCGTGATGCTGGTGCTGGACGAGGTTATCTCGAATACAGGAGAGCTGACGCTGAGCGGCAGCATTGACGCCAGTGCATTGCAACTCAACAAGACGGAGGCTGGGCGCCTGTCACTCAGCGGTGAGCGCGTAGGGCTGACAGAAAGCGGGTTCAGCCAGGGGGTGGAGTACACAGTGTTGATTGTGGATGGTGGCTCTACGGTGAATGCCGGTGCAGGCATCAGCCACAAAGACTACCTGAGCCGCACGCAGCTGGTGCTGGGTGAGGATGGCGTGGCCCGTGCGGGGGCAGAGGTGGATTATACTCACTTCTTCCTGACTGGTGGTGATTCTGCCGAGGTGAGCAAGATTGCGGAGGTGTCTACCCGGAATCAGGTTGAGCTGAATGGCGTGACCATGGACAGCGGCTTGCTGACGGTGGACCAGAGCATCACCGTGTCGGCCACAGGCGGCAGCCTTGTCGTGACGGATACAGCCACGCTGGGAGGTGCCATCGATAACGCAACCGTAAGCACTGCTGCCGGGGACTATACGGCAGAAATCGCAGCGGCGCTGAAAGGTACCACTTCGTTGGAAATTGCCGGTGGCACCATTACAGTGAGCGGAGATAACAGCTACACAGGTGGCACAGTGGTGAACGAAGGCACGCTGATGGCTGGGCACAACAATGCCTTGGGCAGCGGCGATGTAACAGTGAACGGAGCCGCGCTTGCCCTGAATGACTGCACGATTGCCAACAAGGTGTTTATGAATGGCACATCGACGCTGAGCCACGCCAATGGTGCCTCGTACATTATGCTGGGCCGCGGTTCAAATGTAAGCTTCCGCGATGGCTATGCGTTGAACAGCGGGCGTACGCTGGCAGTCGCAGCCGGAGGTGCCACCTATACGGGTGCGCTGACACTGGGTGGCGGAACGCTAGCACTGAGTGGTCAGCTGACCGTAAGTGGAGATGTTGTATTCGAAGCAGGCACGAAAACGACACTCGATGTCTCGGGCTGGGCATCTGCCAACGATGGTACAATACTGGCGGATTTCGGAGCTGCAAACAGAGGTTATGCGGATGACAGCCTGACGCTGAGCGGTCTGGCCGGCGACTGGGAGCTCGACTTCGACACGGCCACAGGTATCCTAACCCTGGTAGCAGTACAGGCAGAGGTGAAGCCCGAGCCTACTCCCAAGCCAGAGTTTGCACCGGAGCTGAATCGGAATCAGCAGATTGTTTTCGATACAGTGAAGGATATCGTGGCTGAGGGCAAACCTGAAGGCGAGCTTGGTAAACTGGCCGAGCAGATAACCGCAACACGTAATGAGGAAGAACTGCGTTCCCTGCTTGATGCCGTGAGCGGTAGTGAATATGCCACACTGATGAGCAGCCAGATTGATAGCAACCTTGGCCACATGCGGAATCTGCGTAGCAAAATGGGACAAGGCTGGCAGCTGGTGGGTAATAACTATATGCGCGCCATGATTGAAATGTTCGGCCAGCAAAGCGAACTTGATGCGGATGAGAATGGGCGAGGCTACAAGCGAAGCGAAACTGGTGGTCAGTTCACCTTGGAATTTATAGGGTGCACACACATGAGTAGCGGTGTAGCCGTGGCAGCCAGCCGAACCAAGCTAACACCGGACAACGCGCTCGAGCAAACGATTGACAACGCCTACGTTGACTTCTATACATCATACCGTAGCAATGGAGATCAAAACACCGGCTACTCGGCCAAGTTCTCGTTAGGTGTTGGCATGCATGACTACAAGCTGAAGCGTAACGTGCTGGGAATGCAAGCAAAGACTACAACAAAAGGATTCTCTGTCAACTTCATGCATGAGAGTGCTTATGCTATGAGCCTGACGGAGGAAAGCAGTCTGCAAGTATTCGGTGTATTGGAAAGCAGCTTTGGCCGCATCGATGGCTTCCGCGAAAACGGGCTTGGAACAGCCGCTCTGATGATGGATAAGCAGAACGCCTGGACAACCGACATGACGCTAGGGTTGCGTTATATCCAGATGTTCGAAAGTCTTGCTACGCCAAAGGCTACGCTCACATTGCAAGGTGGTATAACGGCCACTGCGGGAGATACCACGGTTGATACAAAACTTCACTTTGCCGGAGCTCAGCAGCATGCTTATACACAACATGGAGTAAAGCGAGGCCGATTGGGGTATAACCTTGGCTTTAATCTGCACCTGCCAATGGATGACACGTCCGCTGTCTACTGCCACGGAGAAACAATTCTTCGAAGCGGCTCGACAGAGTGGAATGCGAATATTGGTTATCAGGTCGCGTTCTAAGCCAACGCAAAGATTCCATTCATTCACCGGGGGGCACACGCCCCCGGTTTTCTTTTGATAAAGGCTCCAAGCGCCGCAGGTGCCTCATGTCCAAATTGACGTCTGTTTGCCTTGACTAAAGTGGAGGGGGCGTGCTAGGATGGGCAATCACCATGGATGCGGACACAAAGAAAGCCATAGCAGCAGGGTCTTCGGTACTGTGGAGTGCGTTGCTGACGGTCATGAAATTTATCGTGGGTATACTCACGGGCTCGCTGGGTATTTTGTCGGAAGCGCTGCACAGTGCGCTGGATATGCTGGCAGCGCTGGGTACGTATTTTGCGGTTAAGATTGCGGCTCGTCCGGCGGATGCGGAGCACCCGTACGGCCACGGCCGCATCGAGAGCCTGACAGCGCTGGCGGAAACGCTGCTGCTGCTTATCACAGCGGGCTGGGTGATTCTGGAGGCGATTGAGCGCCTGACAAGCGACTCCGCAGATGCGCTGCACGTGGAGACCAATGTCTGGGCCTTTGTGGTCATCATCGTATCGCTGGTGGTGGACATCAACCGCGCCGCGATGCTGAAGCGCGTGGCGAAGGAAACCAAAAGCGATGCGCTGGAGGCAGACGCGGCGCACTTTGCCTCCGACATCTGGAGCAGCGCGGCAGTACTACTGGGTATCACCGGTGCGGCAGTAGCACACATGACGCTGGAGGGCAGCTGGCTGCACTGGCTGCTGGTGCGCGCGGACGTGCTGGCCTCGCTGGCGGTGGCGTTGCTCATCCTGCACATTTGCTGGGAGCTGGGTTGTAAATCCGTCAACAACCTGATGGATAAGACAGACGGCGAGGCCGCCCGCACCGTACGCGCCCTGATGGCTGAGCGCATGCCCGCCTACCCCCTGCAAACGCTGCGTGTGCGCGAGGTGGGCAACAAAGCCTATATCGAGATGGTGGTAGCCGTACCCCGCGAGCTCCATGTAGACACCGCACACGACATAGCAGAGGCCATCGAAGAGCTCATATCCAACGCCCTGCCCGGCGCCGAAACAGCGGTGCACATGCACCCCAAGGACGCTGAGGCCGACACGCACGAGATGCTGGTACGCCGCATTGCCCTCACCCACCGCTTCGGTGTGCACGGGCTCGTGCTCATGCATGCGGAACAGGGCTATACCGTTTTTGCCGATTTGGAGCTGCCGGGCGGCGCCTCCATGGACAGTTGGCACGTGGCCATACAGGCCTTCCGCAAAGAAGTGCGCCTGCGCCTGGGTGCCGACAGAGTGATGGTACACGTGGAGCCCGACCTGCGCGAAATCCCCAGCTTTGCCCAGCCTGTACCGGAGGATTGGGAGCAGCAGGTGCGCCACGCCATGATATCTCACGGTGCTCCCCTGCCCACCGGCATCAACCTGTATACCAAGGATGAACGCCGCTTCTGCATCATTACCATCCCCCAGGAATGCTGCCTGACTGTCCAGGAAAGCCATGAGCGACTGACGGGCATCAACCGCAAGCTGAAAGATGCGCTCCCCGCTGTGGCGAGAATCATCGTGGTTTATGAATAAAGAGGAAGGACTAATTACGAGTTACCAAGGACTAAGTTTTAAGTTTGGCTCGCTGCGCTCGCTGGACTAGCAATGCTTTGCAAAGGCTTGTGCCCGCGCCTTAGAGCGCGGGCGTTAAGTGAGGTATTGGCTTTGCTTATTCTTGCGGCGTATGCCGACTAGCTCTCACCTAGTACTTTGTAATTCGAACCTAGTCCTTCCAAAAGCGTGTTGCATACGCGGTTTGAGCTTGCAAGGCGGCGGAAAACATGTTAAAGTCTCGCCCGTGAAGGTTATTGTTGTTACAGGCGGTATCGCATCAGGTAAATCCACGGTTGTCAATTTGCTCAGTGAAATTGGCGGCAAAGGCTTGCAGGTTTTTGACTGCGACAAAGCGGTGGAGGATTTGCAGAAAAGCGGCAAGCTTTCCCGCGACCTTGTAACAGCCTTCGGCGCTGACGCTCTGGATGAAAAGGGCGCCGTGAACAAGGACAAGCTGCGCGACATTGTGCGCCATGACGCCGAGGGACGCCACAAGCTCAACGAAATCGTCCACCCCAAGGTAGCCCAGATGTGTCTGGAGGCTCAGGTGGAGGCTCGCCGCAGTGAACTGGTGCACACCTTTGTGGTGGATATTCCTCTCTACTTCGAGAGCCCGGCCAACTTCGGTGCCGACCGCGTGTGCCTGGTAGCCGTAACACCTGAGACGCAGATTCAGCGCATGGCTGAGCGCGATGGCTTTGACCGCGAGGCCGCCGAGGCCATGATAGCCGCCCAGATGCCCACGCAGGAGAAAATAGAGAAAGCCGGCACCGTCTTCTGGAATGAAGGCAGCCTCGATATGCTGAAGGCTCAGGTAAAATATTTCTTCGACTCCGAGCTGGCCAAGGGCGCCGAGGTCGTGAACCAGCGCGCTAAGGTTATCTATATGAACGAGCTGCGCGCCATGCCCCTGAATGACCTGCGTAAGCTCGCCGAGGCCAACATCAAGAAGGGCGCCACCGGCAAGACCCGCCATGAGCTCGTGCTGGAACTCTGCCGCACTTTTGCCAAGCTGGGTAACCAGGTGCTCGTCACCGGCGTGCTCGATGTCTCCCGCGATGGCATTGCTCTGCTGCGCGATGAGCAGCGCAGCTACCGCCACGAGATTGATGATATCGCCATCATGGGCGACCTGGTGAAGCGCTACGGCCTGCGCCCCGGCAATAAGGTAAAAGTACGCCTGTCGCAGGAGCAGAGCGCCAAGGCCAACAAGGCACTGCGCGCCGGCGAAGTGCTGGAGGTGGAAGGCACCCCCGCTGCTGAGTACAAGGCGCCCAAGGAGTTCGACAAACTCACCCCCCTCTTCCCGCGCGAGCGCATTATACTGGAGAATGCAGATTTGAAGCTGCCTTCCATGCGTGTGCTCGACCTCATCACCCCTGTGGGTATGGGACAGCGAGCCCTCGTGGTAGCCCCGCCCCGCGGCGGCAAGACCGTCCTGCTCAAGAGCATGGCTCGCAGCATCCGCGCGAATTATCCGGACGCCGAGCTGCTTATCCTGCTGCTCGATGAGCGCCCTGAAGAAGTTACCGACTTTGAGGAAACGGTCGATGCCCCCGTGCTGGCCTCCACCTTCGATGAGCCGTCCCGCCGCCACGCCCAGCTGAGCGATATGGTGCTGGAGCGCGCCCGCCGCCTCGTGGAGCAAGGCAAGAACGTCGTCATCATGCTCGACTCCCTCACCCGCCTGGCACGTGGCTACAATGCCAACCAAAGCGGCGGTCGCATCATGTCCGGCGGTCTGGGCTCGAACGCCCTAGAGAAACCGCGCAAGTTCTTCGGTGCCGCACGCAATGTAGAAGAAGGCGGCAGCCTCACCATCATTGCCACCTGCCTGGTGGATACCGAGTCCCGCATGGATGAAATCATCTTCGAGGAGTTCAAGGGCACCGGCAACATGGAGATTCGACTCGACCGCGAGCTGGCCGAGCGCCGCATGTACCCCGCCATCTCCGTACCGCAGAGCGGCACGCGTAATGACGACCGCCTGTACCACCCGGATGAGTTCAGCCGCATCCTGCAACTGCGCCGCCAGCTGGCCAGCCACCCGGGATGGGAAGCTCTCGACCTGCTGCTGCGCAACATCCGCCGCACGCAAAACAACGCCGAACTGCTCCTCAGCGGCTTGGTGGACAAAAAATAAGCCCATTGCAAGCATTTCCACCGCCTCAGGTTGCCCTGAGGCGGTTATTTCTTATATAAAAGTCACCATATCACGCAATTTCAACATTTGAGACTTGTAATAACGGGAACGAAGTGGTAGAATCAACCCAGAGCCCTTATATGGCTTGTCACTCACAAAACCAATATAATCTCGATATGTCACTCGAAACCTTCTTCAATCCGAAGAGCATTGCCGTCGTCGGCGTTTCTGCCGACAGCACCAAGCTGGGTGCCGTTGTTTTCAAGAACATTGTTGATGCCGGCTATGAGGGCAACCTCTACGGTGTGAACCCCAAGATTGCCGGCCAGGAGCTCCTGGGCAAGCCCTGCTACGCCAGCGTAGACGCTCTGCCTGAGGCTATGGACCTCGTTGTCATCCTTGTTCCCGCTCGTTTCACCGAGCCCGTTATCGATGCCTGCATCGTGAACGGCACCAAGAACATCTCCATCATCACCGCCGGTTTCGCCGAAGTGGGTGAGAAGGAGCTCGAGAAGCGCATCGCTCAGAAGTGCCTCGACAACGGCATCAACCTCCTTGGTCCGAACTGCCTCGGCCACATCTCCACCTTCGACAAGGTGAATGCCTCCTTCGCTGACGGCTTCCCCCCCAAGGGTAACGTAGGCTTCATTTCTCAGTCCGGTGCTTACTGCTCCGCCATCATGGACTGGGCCGCCGGTAAGGGCATTGGCTTCTCCCACTTCATCTCCATCGGCAACAAGGCCGTGATGGGCGAGGACGCCCTGCTCGCCGCCATGAAGAACGACCCCAACACCAGCGCCTTCGTGTTCTACCTCGAGTCCCTCAAGAACGGTAAGGAGTTCCTCAAGGTGATTAAGGAGGTGTCCGACACCAAGCCCTGCGTCATCATGGAGCCCGGCAAGAGCGCCAAGGCTCAGGCTGCTTCCCTGTCCCACACTGGTTCCCTTGCTCCGAACTACCGCGTGCTCGAGATGGCTCTGCAGAGCGCCGGCGCCATTCAGGCCTACAACGACCGCGAGCTCTTCGGCCTGCTGGAGGTGCTGCAGTACTGCAACCACAACCAGTTCGACGGCAAGGTAGCCGTGCTGACCAACGCCGGTGGCGTGGGCGTGCTTACCTCCGACCTCTGCGAGGAGGCCGGCCTCGACCTCGCTCCCCCCAGCGATGAGACCAAGGCTGCCCTGCGCGCCGTGCTGACCCCCGAGGCTTCCCTGGGCAACCCCATCGACGTGGTGGGTGACGCCAAGGCCGACCGCTACGAAGCCGCCCTCAAGGTACTTTGCGAAAGCGGTGAGTACAAG
>JAFOZZ010000211.1 GCA_017390945.1 Akkermansia sp. | reverse complement strand
GGTGGCGGTGAGCGTAGTGCAGGCGGGAGCGCAGCGTACCTTCCGATACATTAAGCATCTTGGCAATTTCGCCGTAATTCAGCCCCATGATGTCGCAGAGGGTTACGACCTCGCGGTGGGCAGGGGAGAGCTGCTCCATGGCGACCTTGAGGCGTTTCTTCAGGTCGTTTACCTGTGCGCCGCGCATGGGGTCGGCTGCGAGTGCCGGGTCGGACAGCTCACTGTTCTTTTCGAGCGGATCACCATTCTCATCGTTGTCGATGCTGTAGGTGTTCATGCGCTTGCGCTTGCGGATGAAGTTGCGCGCCTGATTGGCCGCGATGGTGTAGAGCCAGGTGTAGAACGCGCTGTTGCCGTTGAAGTAGCGCAGCGAATGGTAGGCTTTCAGAAACGCTTCCTGGGCGATGTCGTAGGCATCGGCCTCGGAGTTGACCATCTGCATAATCATAACATGCAGGCGGCGGCTGTAGCGTTTGACCAGCTCATCGTAAGCTCGCGTGGTGCCTTCGAGCGTGAGCTTAATGAGGCTCTCGTCCGATAAGTCCTGGAGTTTCGCGGGCTTTAGATTTTCACTCATGATTCCTGGTATAGTGGGGTAGGGTGTTGGGGAGGGAGGGAGCCCGCCCGGTCAGACCGGGCGGAGCTCAGTGTATGCTAAAGAATCAGAGCTGATAATCGCGCTTATCACGGCTCTCAAACCACTGGATAAAGGCTTGATTGACTACCGTGAAACCACCGGGGGTGGGATAATCGCCGCTGAAGTACCAGTCGCCGCAGGGGCCTTCGATAGCATCGTGCAGGCCATCGAGCGTCTGGTAAATCACCTGAATGGCGCAGGGGCAGTTATCCGGCGTTACCATGCGGGATACCTCAGCGGTAATCTCGTCATCGGTGAACGGCTCGTAAATCTTCTTGACCGGGTTGGTGCGCTCGGCCGCAGGCAGGGTCATCTGGTGCTTGCATTCCTCGTACACGTCGATGATGTGGGTGTACATGCCACGCTTCTTCAGCAGGTTAATAGCTGCCTGGAAGGCGATGAACTTGCCCATTTCGCTCATGTCGATGCCGTAGCAGTCCGGGTAACGTACCTGCGGGGCGGAGGAAACAATGGCAATCTTGCGTGCGTTGGTGCGTGCCAGCAGGCGCAGCAGGCTCATCTTCAGCGTAGTGCCGCGAACGATGGAGTCGTCGATAGCGACCAGCACTTCATCGGAGCCTACGGCGCCGTAGGTGAGGTCGTACACCATGGCGGCCAGCTGCTTGCGGCTGCTCTCCTCGGAGATGAAGGTACGCAGCTTGATGTCCTTGTGGGCAATCTTTTCAGCACGCGGCCAGCGGCGCAGGATGAGCTCGTTGATGAGTTCCTCGCTCATGGAGCCATCGCGGAAAGCCTGAATCATGGCCTCTGTTACCTTGTTGCGGCGGTAGGCGCGCAGACCCTCCAGCAGACCGTAGTAAGATACCTCGGCCGTGTTGGGGATGAAGGTGATTGCGGCCTTGGAGAAATTGCCGTCCAGGCTCTCCACCACCTGCTCCGTCAGGTTGGCGCCCAGCGCCTTACGCTCGCGGTAAATCACCGGGTCGTTGCCGCGGGAGGTGTAGACGTCCTCGAAGCAGCAGGGGGTGTGCTTGAGCGGAGTGGTATACTCCTTAATGTTGACGCTGCCATCGCTCTTCACCACAATCATGTTGGCGGGAGCCAGCTCTTTCACCTCGGACTCCTCTACCTCCATTACGCTCATGAGCGGTACGCGCTCGCTGGCCACGGCCAGGTACTCGTCCGTCAGTACGTAGTAGCAGTAGCGGATGCCGTGCGGGTCGCGCAGGCAGAAGAAGTCACCATTGCCGACGCCACCCATGATGGTGTAGCCGCCGTCCCAGTCCTTGCTGGCCTTGCCGATGATGTCGAAGAGATCCAGCTCAGCGGAAATGATGTGGGGGATTTCCTGGCCATCGACCTTGCGGTCGCGCAGCTGGCGGTACAGGTCGGTGTGGGCTTCGTCCAGGTAGTAACCTACCTCCTCCATGAGGGTCTGGATGTCAGTGCCGAACACCGGGTGCTGGCCGCGGGAAATAAGCTTCTGGTGCAGCTCGGAGATGTTGGTGATGCCCATGTTACCCTGCATCATGAGGGTACGGGTCGGCCAGTTGGTACGGCGCATGTAGGGGTGGCATACGCCCTCCTCAGTCGTCGTGCCGCTGGTGCCATAGAGCAGGTGACCCATGAGCACCTCACCACCGAAGTTGAAGTGGTGCTTGTAGCTCTGAACATCGCCGCTCTTAATGAGCTGCTCATCGCGCATGCGGCGCAGGTTGCGCTGCTGATTGGAGAAGATATTGGTAACAGCCGAGGCCGAGGCGTCACGAGCACGGTAGATGTAGGGCTCGCCCAGCGGCATGTTCAGCTTAATACAGCCGATGCCTGCGCCATCCTGGCCACGGTTGTGCTGTTTCTCCATGAGGAGAAACAGCTTATTGAAGGCCCACTCCGGCGAGCCGTACTTCTCAGCAAAATAGGAGAGCGGCTTAAGCAGGCGAATTGCTGCGGACATAAACTTGTGTGGGTTAGTGTTTTACTTGCGAACCTTCACATGGATGCCCTTGCCCTCACGCATGGTGCCAATCACCGTGCCGCCAGGGCCGGCTGTGCAGGCTTGCTCTACCTGCTCCGGCTTCACGATAGCTACCCAGCCGATGCCCATGTTGAAGGTGTGGAAGCGGTCTTCGGCGTCCACAAAGCTGAGCACCTTCTGTACAGCCTCGTTGTCCCAGTAGGGAATCTCGAGGTCAGCGCCCTTGTCGCCCAGGAAACGCTCCAGGTTCTCGGGCAGGCCGCCACCGGTGATGTGAGCGTAGGCCTTGGGGGTGATGCCGAGCTTACGCATATCGTATACCACGTCATGGTACAGGCGGGTGGGAGCCAGCATGCTGCGCAGCTCTTCCTCGGTGAGAAGCTCGGGGTTCTGCTTGAGGATGCGGCGCACCAGGCTCCAGCCATTGGCGTGGAAGCCATCGCTCGGGTAGCCCACCAGTACGTCGCCTACCTCTACCTTGGAGGGGTCAATCATCTGGCTCTTCTCAACGCAGCCAATGCTGAAACCGGCCATCTCGACCAGGTTCTCAGGTACTACGCCGGGCATTTCGGCGGTCTCGCCACCGGCAAGGATGCAGTTGCAGCTCTCCAGGTAGTCGCACATGCCGGCTACCAGGCGAGTGATGCGGGGTTTCTCAACCTCCAAGTTGGAGATGCCGAGGTAATCCAGGAATACGAGCGGGTCGCCGCCGGTGGTCAGAATATCGTTTACATTCATGGCTACCAGATCCTTACCTGCTGTCTCGAGCATGTCCAGGTCAAAAAGGATTTCTGTCTTGGTGCCCACGCCGTCGGTGCCGGTCACGATGACGGGCTCCTTGTAGGCGGACAGGTCGTACGCTGCCGCAAACAAACCGAAAGCATTGCAGAGCTTGCGGTTCTTCTGCGTGCGCTTAACGTGTGCGCTGATGTCGTTCACGAAAGACTGTGCCTCGATAGTATCGACGCCGGATTGCTTGTATGTGAGATTGCCGGACATAGTGTG
The DNA here is from genome assembly GCA_017390945.1 of Akkermansia sp. Classification (GTDB taxonomy): domain Bacteria; phylum Verrucomicrobiota; class Verrucomicrobiia; order Verrucomicrobiales; family Akkermansiaceae; genus Akkermansia. The sequence goes on along the minus strand of JAFOZZ010000211.1, from coordinate 8,406 downwards.
ATATCGCGTGGATTCGCGCGGATTATACTCTCTTTTTGCCTATTTGTCCAGCCGTATTTTCGAGCAAGCGCCTATTTGTTGGTTGTTATGCGTTTGTACTGGCGCTTTTTCAAGTTGTTGCGCCGCTTGGGGCAGGTAAACGAAAGAGCGAGGCGGAGGCAGGCTCCGTCTCGCTCGGAAATAGGTGCTGTGCTATGCTCAGTTGGCTGCCACAGGGGTACCCTGGGGCTGAGTGCTGCAGAACTTGGTGGTGTAGAGGCAATCCAGCACGGTGGGCAGGCCACGCTTCATGCCTTCCTTAGCCTTCTTGGTGATTTTGGGCATGACGTTTTTGTCCAGCTGGCGCATACCGTAGAAGGTGCTGGCGGTCTGGCGAATCTGCTGCTCAATCCACTTGTTGTTGAAATCGGCATTGCGAGCGGCCTTGCTCAGGTCGACGAGAGCCTGGTGGAGGGCTCGTGCGTCGGGAGCGCCGGCCTCGGTGCTGCCCAGTACGAAGATGTCGTGGAAGGTGACAGATTTGTCAGTGCGGAAGCCCTTGCGGATGCTGCGCTCGTGTACAACGGCGCCTACGAGGGTGCCGTCGGAATAAGTGGCGTTCACAACATAGACTCGGCTGTTCACCTTCTTGCCCAGTTGCTCACGCAGGGTATCGCGAGCCATGCGGAAATCCTGCACGTCCTGCGGTGCCTGGTAAATGGTTGCCTGTACCGGCGTGATGCCTGTGTTGCCCGGCAGCTGGCGAGCGGCTTCCTGCAGAAGCGAGGCCAGTTCCATGGCGTCGGGGTTAGTGGTTTTAAGAGGGACTTCGTAGGTTGAGATGTAGTTTGCGATAATGGCTTCCTTGCGGTTCACCAATTGCATGGTGCGTACGCAGTAGTTGCCAAGTTTATCGCTCTGTGCATCCCACGTGACATCGCCGCCACCTACCCAGCCCTTCGGCAGGGTGTAAGTCACGGCATTGGTCTTGCAGTGGTCGTCCTGCAAGACTACTTTTGTAGCAGCGCTGAGGCTGCCCACAGCCAGAAAGAGGGCGGCTGTTGTCGCGGTGAGGAGGGTTCTTGCACTCATGACAACCGTATTGTGGCAGAATGCTTACCTGATGTCAATACTAAAGTATTCCTAAATTATTCCGCATTGACTTTTTTTTATTTTTGTAGTATAAGTGCCGCGTTATGGCAGGTCTTATCATAGCGCCGAAGGCGCGCATTTTCCACGGTCACGATTGGGTATACGGCACTGAGGTGCGCACGGTATTCGGAAATCCGGCACCCGGCGATGTTGTTTTGCTCAAGGATCAGCGCGACCGCTACCTCGGCTCCGCTATGTACAATCCGCACTCCCAGATTATGGCTCGCCGCTTCTCTCGCCGCAAGCAGGACCTGGACCGCGATTTCTTTGCCCGCCGCATTTCGCAGGCCATGATGCTGCGTGAGCGCTGGCTGCCCGGTGAGGAGCTCATGCGCCTGGTATGGAGCGAGAGCGATGGCCTGCCCGGCCTGATTGTGGACCGCTACCGCGATGTGCTGGTGGTGCAGACTCTTACGCTGGCTATGTACCAGCGCCTGGGGCTTATCCGCGACATCCTGGGCGATTTGCTCTCCCCCCGCGCCATTATCGTTCGCAACGATTCCCCCATGCTTGTGGCCGAGGGTATTGAGCCCGAGACCTACGTCGCCGCCGGCGAAATGCCGGAACCCTTCGAGGCCACCGGCCGTGGCCTGAAGTTCATGATTGACCTTTCCACCGGCCAGAAGACCGGCCTGTACCTCGACCAGCTGCAGAACTACGCCGATGTGGCCAAGTTCGCCCGTGGCCGCCGCGTGCTCGATTGCTTCTGCAATCAGGGTGGCTTTGCTCTGGCCTGCGCCAAGGCTGGTGCCGCCAGCGTAACGGCTGTGGACATCTCCGAGGAGGCCATCGCCTCCGTGCGCCGCAATGCCGAGCTGAACGGCGTGCAGGTGGAGGCTATTGCTGAGAACGCCTTCGACTTCCTGAAGCGCGAGAGCGATGCCGTTCGCAAGGGGGCCGACCCCAAGTGGGACCTCATCATCCTCGACCCGCCCAGCTTCACCCGCAACAAGAAGAGCCTGAGCGGTGCCATGCGCGGCTACAAGGAGATTCACCTGCGCGCCATGCAGATGCTGCCGGTCGGAGGCGTGCTCTCCACCTTCTGCTGCTCGCATCACGCCAGCGCCGGCGCCTTTAAGCAGACCATCTGCGAGGCTGCAGTGGATGGCCATTGCACGCTGCGACTGGTGGCTAACCACGGCCAGAGCCCTGACCACCCGGTGCTGCTCAATATCCCCGAGACAGAATACCTGAAGGGCTTCACCTTCGAAATGGTACCCGGCCGTTGATTCTGATGCCGTCTGCACATATGAAGTTCATTATCTGTTTGTTGCTGAGCCCTCTGGCTGTGAGCCTGTCGTGGGCTCAGGCTGCCCAGCCTGTTGTAAATGCTCCCGTGGCCTCGGCACCGCAGCCCCGTGTTTCGGTGCTGTCCTATGGCGCCATAGGGCAGGGCGAGGACGCGCTCACTCCCGATGCGTTCGAGCGCGAAATGCTCTATCTGAAGGAGGCTGGGTACAAGGTGCTGACGCCGACGGAGTACCTGGAATGGCGCCGAGGACACAAGTCGCTGCTGGAAAATGCGGTGCTGCTGACCTTCCGCGAGCAGGATTCCACCTTTGCCGCTCACGCACTGCCTGTGTTGCAGCGCTGTGGCTTTTCCTACATGCTGATGACGGCTGAGGCCGCTGCAACTGATGCCGCTTGTTCCATGGTGGTGGATGATGTCAGCTTTGCCCGCGCTGTGAACTTCGGACCGGCCGTAGCAGAGAAAGCCGTGCTGGCCGATTTGGAAGCATGCACCCCGGCCAAGGAAGCAGTGCCGGAGGGCGTGACGCTGCCCGAGTTCTCCAACGATGATGTGGCCGAGGATGTTCCCGCAGAGGAAGCCGACCAGGTTGCCCCGCTGCTGGTGACCTTGCCGGCGGAGCCCGCTCCTGCCGCTACCGAGACGGAGGTGGCCCCCGCGCATGTCGTACCCGCTCTTGCCGAGCCCTTGACCGCTCCGGCTGCACCAGCTCCCGCTGAACCTGCTGTACCTGCCGAGCCTGTTCCTGCTGAGCCCGCTCCGGCTGCACCCGCTCCCGCTGAGCCCGCTCCGGCTGCACCCGCTCCCGCTGAGCCCGCTCCGGCTGCACCCGCTCCCGCCGAGCCCGCTCCCGCTGAACCTGCTCCTGCCGAGCCCGCTCCCGCTGAGCCCGCTCCTGCCGAGCCCGCTCCTGCCGAGCCTGCTCCTGCCGAGCCCTCTCCCGCTGAGCCCGCTCCTGTTGACCCCGCTCCCGCTGAACCTGCTCCTGCCGAGCCCGCTCCCGCTGAGCCCGCTCCCGCTGAACCTGCTCCTGCCGAGCCCGAGGAGAAGTACCCGGTGGTGGAGGCTACCTATGCCGAGCTGGGCAAGCGTACCCCGGATGGTGATTGGGTGACCGCTCGCTTCAAGCAGCCGCTTGTTCCTCGTGAGCAGACTCAGGTGTCCGTGCTGGGCTACCACAATTTCAGCAAGACCAAGGCTCGCTCCGAAATGCGCATGAGCACCGCGGATTTCTGCCGCCAGATGCAGTTCCTGCGCGATTCCGATATCTGCGTTATTTCCATGCAGGACTTCCTGGAGTGGCGCCATGGCACCCGCTGTTTGCCCGCTCGTTGCGTCCTGATTACCATTGATGATGGCTGGAAGAGCGTGCACTCGGATGCCTTCCCTGTGCTCAAAGCCTATGGATATCCTTTCACCCTGTACCTTTACACGCGTTATATCAATGTCCAGGGCGACTCCATGACCAGTGCTCAGATTAAGGAGATGATGAAGTATGGCGCCACTATTGGTAGCCACTCCAGCAATCACCTCTACCCCAGCAAGTGGAAGCGCTATGGGCAGAGCTCCGCAGCCTATGCAGCACAGCTCAAAAAGGAGCTGGTGGATTCCCGCAACAAGCTCAAGAGCATGTTTGGCAACTGCTCCACCTACTGCTACCCGGGTGGTTACAATACGCCTCCTATGCTCGATACCCTGGAGCGCGCCGGCTATCAGGCTGCCTTCACGGTGCTCGAATCCAAGGTGACGTGCACGGAGCCGACCTTCCTGGTGCACCGCTACATGGTATTTGGTACCAATCATGAGATTTTCCGCCGTGCTGTGAACTTCGGCGGCCAGGAAAATGTGGTCGCAACGCGTGCCGCAATCGCTGCCGCGGAGGAGCCTGCCAAGGCTTTCTTCCCCGCTGCGTTTGAGGGCTGCACCAACCGCGGAGACGCATCGCCTGCCGCTACCTCGACTCCGGCCGCTAAGCCCGCCGCGAAGAAACCTGCTCGTAAGCCCGCGGCTAAGAAGCCTAAAAAGCCCGCTATTACAACCGAGCCTACGCCCGAGCCGCCTCAGTACGTGACTGACCCTGGCGTGGCTCCGTAATCGCTTTTCCCTTACCTGTTAGCAGCTTTTTTGCCGGCTGCTGAATACACCGCCTTTATTGCCCCTGGTGGCAGTAAAGGCGGTTTTTTGTGCTTGCCTGTATAGGGACGCTTTTTTCTTATTGTTTGCGTAAGTAATTGGTTGCAGTGGTATTGCATGTGAACGATGCGGCTTCGATTTTTATATCCCAACGCGCCAAAGTAGTGCATGCTTGTGGGTATGGCAATTCGTATGAAAGAGTGGGGCATGCTGAGTGCACCCGGAGCCGGGGTTCACATACCTGTACAGGGTGTGATGGGCTGGGACTCCGCCGCGCGCTCACTTGGCTCCGGTATAGCATCGTTCATCGAGGGCAGTACAGCATGGGCTCAGGAGAAAGAGCAGGTGACCGCAACCGGTGACTTGGCGGACTTCTCCCGCCGCTTGCAGCACATCGGTGAGGAAATACGCTCTGAGTTGTCGGAGCGTGATATCGAGGACTGGGATTACAGCTGGCAACAAGCCAGTGCGCCGCGGCTTGCGGAGGCCGTGGCAGAACTCCCACCAGCGGCGCGTGAAGCCGGGCGTGAGCTGGCCGCCGCCTACAGCCGCCGTGCCTCGGTACAGGCATTGCGCGACCGCGAGGTCGCTCGCCTGGGGCAAGCTCGTACTCGCTGGCAGCAGCGGGTGGATGCCGCTGTACAGGCAGGCGATGCGGATGGCGCTGAGGCTTGGTTACAGAGTGGTGCAGGGGTGTTTGTACCCGAGCAAGAGGTGGAGAGCACCCGCCAGCAGGTGCGCAGCCGTGCCAGTGTGGCTCGCTGGCGCAGTGCGCTGGCTCAGCAGCCCTTGCAGGCCTTGGCGGATTATGATGCCGCGGCTGAGCAGTCTCTGCCTGCGGTGGAGGATGATGCCCGCACCCTGCGTAACGAGGTGGAGCGCTGCCGCAGTATCGCCCGCAGCACTCTGGCCGGGGAGCTGATGTCTGCTGTGAAGGCTGATACCTCGTATGAGGCCGCCACCTTGCAGCAGGCGCAGCAGGCAGGCTTGCTCACGGCAGAGCAGGTGGCCAGTGCTACGGCTGAGCCTCGCAGGCTCCAGCCCCATGCGCGTTGCACGTGGATGCAACGTGTGGATGAATGCCCTGCGGACTCCTCAGCCCGCACCAATCTGGTGCTGGATATTGCAACGGCTGCTCTGCCTATGGAGGAGCGCCGCCAGTTGCTGGAGCGCCTGGAGATGGCCGCTACGGTGGCCCCCTCTGACCGCCTGGCACTTTCTCGTTGTTTGCGGCAGCTCTACGATAGCGGTGCTCTGGGGTGCCCGGGGGATGCTGTTGCCCTGCAACGCCTGGCCGATTTACAGTTGGCCGGGCTGCCGATACTTGCCCGCGAGGGCTCCGAGGCCGCGGCTCGCTGGGCTGAGCAGCAGCGCAGCAATGCCGGCCAATGGGTTTGTTTTGAAAATACAGAAAAATAACATACAATGAATATGGAACATACCGCGCTCACTCTTGCGCCCGAAACAACTACCGAATCGACTGCCCCGGAGTCTCCTCAGACGGCAGCCCTCACCCTGCAAGCTGTCGCAGCACCGCAGCTACCTGTGCCACAGGCTGAAGCGCCGTTTACACTGCCCCCTCAGCCAGAGCCCCCGGTGGAGCATGCGCCTGCCACTCCGGTTGCCCCTGTGGCTCCTGACGCCGTCGCGCCACCGCCCGAGGTGCCTCCCGCTGGGGCGGAGCCTCCCCCAACGAACAGGGAACAACAGCAGTACTGGCAGCGGGTGTTGACAGGAGACCCCGCCACGGTGCCGCAGGCGGTGCGCGACCGCGCCGGCGCCAACGACCCCGGCCTCAGCCCGGAGCAGCAGGTCTATACCCTTTGCTCGTCCATTAACCGCTCCTGGATGGCCGACCACTCCGGGCGTAGTCGCGAGGATATCCTGCACAACTGGAAGCAGCTGCGCTCCAATCTCGCTCAGGAGCTGGAGGTGGCAGATGACGAGCAGGAGGTCTATGTGGGGCTCTCCCTGCGAGAATCCGATGCACCCCGCCGCGAAACAGCTCGCAGGATATACGAGCAGGCCTACATGTCCGGATTGCAGGGGCATGATACCGGCGTATTGCACCCGGTTGCCGATAGCATGAACGATGCGGACCTCTGGCAGGCACGCGTGCTGGCGGCTCATGCGTATGAGAAGGGGCTTGCACAGCGTGAGTCCTGGCTGCCGATGGCGCAGACGCTGACGAAAGGGCTGGACCTGTTTGCGGCCATTGAGGAGGATACCTTCTCTGCCCCGCGTGTCTTTGCCAGTATGCCGTCTCTGGCGCGAGCCGTGGATGCGATGTCGCGCATGGGGGCTGAGGAACGCAGTATCGTGATGTACCTCACCCGCCAGCAGGCCGAGCAGGCACGCGAAGCCTCCGGCGACACACCGGAGGATGAGTGGCTGCTTTCCCGCGCCCAGCGAGCAGTGCGCCGAGGCGCAAGCTCCATGGGCTTTGGGCTCTGGCAGGGCATCGGTCACATGGCGGTTGGGCTTCAGAAAGCCGCGGGTGATATGCTGGGCGGTGAACTCGGCCGCGAGCAGCTGGAGTACGCCGCTGAGCGCGACCAGCGCCTGCAAGTGCTGCACGATATTAAGAATATGGCACAGCAGGAGGTGTACCCCTTGCTCCCAGAGGATTCGACCCTGGCCGAGCGCATGTTTATTGATGCCGCGCAGGCCACCCCGGCGGCACTGGTAGCCTTCTGCGGTGGGGCTGGCTTTGGGGCGCTCACGCTCAGTGGTATGGGCGAATCTGTGGCCGAGGCTCGCCGCCGGGCGCCCGAGGGCTCGCAGCAGATGCAACTGGCCGCCGGTGTCGTAGGCGGTGCTGTGCAGGCCAGTATTTATGTGGGCATGAGCCGCATCGGTAAAAAGCTGCTGGAGCAATCCATCGGCAATTTCATCCGGGCTCGCGGTGGTAACCTGGGCGACTACAGCCTCGCCGGGTTGAAAGCCACCGCAGGCATCACGGCAGAAGGGGTGAAGCTCATGCTGGCGGGTAAGGCTGCCTCCGCTACGGAGCTGGGCGTGCATGAGCTCGCCGCTCAGGTGTCGGACACCGCTTCCAACATTGATTGGCAGCAGTATGGCGATGATATGCTGAATGTGGAGTACAACATGCGCGAAGCCGCGGCCACGCTGCCCTTCCTCCTCATCGGTGCCGGTCGCGCCTCGCTGCGCCACTTCAGTTCGCCCGACAGCGTTATTGGCTCCGGGCGCAAGTTGCTGGAGTGGAATGTGGATAAGAAAACTGTCGATGCCATCGTGCAGGAGACCAACGTGGATGTACGCAGCGAAATGCTGCGCGATGCCGTGCGCCAGAGCGAGCTGTGGCAGAACCCTCAGAATCACCGTGTGGATATCATGCGTGCCATGAGCCTGCTGAACACCAATGGCCGAATCCTTTTTCGCGATATGGATTCCGTGAGCGAATTCCTCAACTGGGAGCCTCGCTTTGCCTCCGCCACCCCTCCGGTGGAGACGACTGCTCCCAAAAAGGTAGCTTCTCGCACCCGGCAGGGGCTCCAGCTGCGCGAGGATTGGGAGCGCAACGCCGGGCTGTGGCAAGGCCCCGGCTCACTTTCCGAGCTGAGAGTGGCCAATGGGCGCAGCAACCGCGTGCTGATGAATGGGCGCGGACGCTATGCCGCGGCCTATTATTTCCTGAACGACCACCCGCTGAACAATCATACGCTGGTGCCCAAGGGGCCTGCGTATGCTCCGCTGAGCGAGAAAGAGCGAACGGAAGCGCTCACATCTCATTTCGACGAGCTGCGTTCCCTCTCATACAGGCTGCTCTGGCAGCTTTACTGCCCGGATTCGATGGCCTCCGCAAAGGGGCGCCCCATGGCGGCTCTGCAACAAGAGGCCGAGCACACGCGCCGTGAGTTCATTAACCTGGT
>JAFOZZ010000210.1 GCA_017390945.1 Akkermansia sp. | reverse complement strand
GACACCCCTGCCCCTCAGGAGCAGCCCACGGATGCCCTCACGCCACCTGATACACCAAACCCCTACACCACCCCCGCCACCACGGAGCCCGCCCCGGAGGAGAAAGAGCGTCTTATCCTCAACCCCAGCGAGAGTCCCCGCAGCCCTGAGCACAAGGCCGTGCTCGTAGCCCGCGAAGCCCTGAAGAGCGATGACCCCGAGGGGGCCATGAAGTACCTGGTGGAGCGCAACAACATTTCCCCCGAGGCCGCAGCCACGCTGCTGGAATGGGGCAAGAACAACAAGCCCGGTGATATCGAGGAGGTAGGCAACAGCCGTGGCGCAAACGGCGAGCGCATCACCCGCTACCGCATGAAGACCACGAACGGCACGGAAGACATGCTGATTGATGTCGTGACGGATCGCAACGAAATCGTCATCATCGCTGCCGCTAAGGCCTCCGCCTCCGACAAGACGGACATCTCCGCTGCATGCGACCACCTGACCGTGGCCGAGGGCTTCATTGAGTCCGTGCGCCGTGGCGATATGATGAAGGCCAACAGCATGATTACCGGCACCCAGGTATCCCCGGCAACGGTAGCCGGCCTTTGCCTTCTGTTCGAGGAGGGTTCCTTCAGCCTGCGCGAGGAAGCCCCCATCCGCAACACCTTCTACAATGACACCTTTGCAGGCTACCTCGTGTACCTCATCAGCGGCAAGGCTCCCAAGCCCGCCAACATCGGCCTGGAGCTCGCCCTGACCGAGCCCGGCTGGCGCGTGCAGGCCGTATCGCTCGATGCCCTGCTGAGCATCTATGAGGAAGCAGCCAACGAGGAAGGCGGCCGCTACTTCCCCATCGTGAAGAACCCCAAGGGTGGCGACTCCCTGGCTCTGTTCTTCGGATTCAATGAGTCCGACCTCACCCCGCGCTCGCTGCGCCAGCTGCAAATTGTGGCTGAGCTGCTGAAGCAGACTCATGGCAAGCTCAACATTTCCGGCCACACCGACGACGTAGGCTCCGAGGCTTACAACCAGGCTCTGTCCGTACGCCGCGCCGACGCCGTGAAGGCTGCCCTCGTGGGCTTCGGTGTTGCTCCCGAGCAGATTACGACCCATGGTCTGGGTAAGAGCCAGCCCCGCCGCACCTACAAGGAGGACGATTCCGCACAGGATATCGACACCATCCGCGGTGAGAACCGTCGCGCCGAGATTTACCTCGACTTCGAGTCATGAAGTACGCGCTGCGCCCGGCAGCCAATGGGCGGGATTTTGCCGCAGAGCTGAATCCTGAGCAGTATGCCGCTGTCACGACAGATGCCCGCCACGCCCTCGTGATAGCGGGTGCAGGCAGCGGCAAAACGCGTACCCTCACCTACCGAGTAGCCCGCCTGCTGGAGTGCGGCGTAGCCCCGTGGCGCATTCTGCTGCTCACCTTCACCAACAAGGCCGCACGCGAAATGCTGGAGCGTGTCGGTCAACTGACGGGACAGGGTAATGAACAGATATGGGGTGGCACCTTCCACTCCGTAGCGAACCGCCTGCTGCGCCGCCATGCCGAACGCTTGGGCTACCTGCCCGGCTTCAGCATATTGGACAGCGATGACCAGCGCGCCCTCTTCCGCGCCCTGGTCAAACAGTTTTCAGGGAAAACCACCAAGACAGACCGCTTTCCCAAGCCGGAGGTTCTGATTGGGCTACATAGCCTGGCCATCAATACCGGCCGCAGCTGGCAGGATACGTTGATGGATGACTATGGGCATCTGGAGCGCTTTGAGGATACCATCGGCAAGATATTCGAGGCCTATCGCGCCCGCAAAATGGAGAGTAACTCGATGGATTTCGATGATTTGCTCACCAACATGGTACGCCTGCTGCGCGAACACGCAGATGTACGCTGCGACTTGCAGGACCGCTTTCTGCACGTGCTGGTGGACGAGTATCAGGACACCAATACACTCCAGGCGGAGCTCATATCCCTGCTGGCCGGAGGCAGCAACACCTCGCTCATGGTAGTAGGCGATGACGCCCAGAGCATCTACTCCTGGCGTGGGGCGAATGTGGACCACATCTTCGATTTCACCAACACCTACCCCGATGCTCAGGTGTACAAAATCGAGACCAACTACCGCAGCGTACCCGCCATTCTGGAGATATCGAACGCCGCTATCGCACAGAACTCGCGCCAATTCGTCAAAACATTGCGTCCCGCCCGCGATGCCGGTAAGCTGAAGCCCGCCGTTGTTCCGGCACCGGACAACCGCACAGAGGCTCGATTTGTCGCTCAGCGCATAGATGAACTGATGAGCGCCGGGATTCCCGGCAAGGATATCGCCGTGCTGTACCGAGCCCATTTCCATAGTATGGACGTGCAGATGGAGCTCACGCGCAATCACATCCCCTTCCGTATCACCAGTGGCCTGCGCTTCTTCGAGCAGGCGCATATAAAGGATATCGTCGCCTGGCTGAGACTGCTTTCCAACCCGCGCGATGAGGTCGCCTTCCGCCGCATCGTCAGCACATTCCCTCGCGTAGGTGAGGCCACTGCTACCAAGCTGTGGCAAGGCTGGCTGGGTGCCGTGGAAGCGTGGTTTCGCGCAAATCCGGACGCCGCCAGCATTACAGCTCCCCACTCGGAGGTGATGAAAAAAGTCAGCATTCCCGCAGCAGCTCGCCTGCACTGGGGCGGCTTCCTCACCTCGCTGGACAGCCTGCACCCTGCCGACCGCGAGTTGACGCCTACCGAGCTGGTGAAGCTGGTGCAGAACTACATGAATGCCTACATGCGCTCCGCCTACGACAACTATGAGGAACGCATGGAGGACATCGGCCAGCTTATCAAATCACTGGCCGACATGCCCGATCTGGATACATTCCTGAGCCAGGTTGCACTGCTGAGCGAGGTAGACAACGACACCGCGGCGGATGATGACTGCGTAACGCTCTCCACCATTCACCAGGCCAAGGGACTGGAGTGGAAGATTGTATTCGTCATCTTCCTGGGTGAAGGTCTGTTCCCTCATTACCGGGTAATCACCGGCGGTGATTCGGACGATATGGAGGAAGAAACACGCCTGTTCTACGTAGCACTGACGCGAGCAGAAGACCAGCTCTACCTGAGCTACCCGCGCTATAATGGCCATAGCTACGATAGCCAGTTCTGCCCGCCCTCACGCTTCCTGACCACGCTGCCGGAGGAGCTTTTCGAGCTCTGGAGCCTGTAAGCGGTGTCAGAAGCCGGGGAATTGAGTTTGTTTCTCGATAAGGAAGTTTATCAGTCCCTCCATCTTTGTAATAGAGGGGAATGTGGACACCTTCAGCACCTCGGCGCGGCATTCATCCATGACGTCCAGATAATCGCTGTACATCTTAATAGCGCCTGTCCCCTTCACAAGAGTCTCCGTGCCTAATGCCTGCCAGAAAGCGCAGACAGCCTCCATTCGGGGATTCTTCATAGCCCAGAGCAGGCACAGCCCCTTGCACCATTGCATCATGAAGTTGTCCTCCGTCGATGCTGCAAAGCAGGCACGCACGGCCTCCGGTAAAGACGCAGGCAACGGCATCACAATGCGAAGCCTGCGAGTACCTGCACCCGGCGTAAACCAAAGAATGCTGCAACCGGCCACGACACGCTTCACTCGCGAACCATGAGCAAAGAATACGAGGCCGCTGTTGGCGCATTGCTCGCTATCCAGCATGGAATACGCCTGCTCTATAGCCGCCTCCTCACTATTCATATCAGCCGCAGTTGCCAGCGCCACGCAATACTCCGGCATTTTGCTGCGGGGATAAATAGCCCCGGCTTCCACTGCGGCCTTACGGCGTTTACACGCTTCGGCATTAGCCCAGATACCGCGTGCTTTTTCCGGCAATACCAACCAAGTGTTCACGTAATCTACCTGAGGAGCCTTCGGATACCCCCCAAAGGGCACGAAATCAATCCCCCCCACCATGCCGACGCTTTGCTTCAGTATGGATTCAGGCAACAGCCCTTTTAATCCATACGGCAAAACAACCGACATCGACTTACGAGCAATCTTTTGTTGATATGTCCACATGCGAAAATATTCTATTGATTATTGGTAGGAGGCTGGTCTTTTGAATCTGGCTCCTCGGGCAGAAGGGTGCATGAAGGTATCACCTTGGCATCTTCGGGGCTCAGCTCCTCATGAAATAAAGGGTCGTCTAACGGCGGGTCGTCACTCAAAGTAAGGTCGTTTGCCGTCTTTACTATAGCACTAATCAGCGGCAAACCACTAGCTCTACAGGCAGCATCCAGCATCGCCAGCTCATACGCGGTAAGCTTTATCGTATAATCCATAAAATATTTTTATATTACTTCATGCGCAATATAAAATATATTTATAGTTAAGTCAAGGCAAATTGCCGCGATTTATTAAATATTTTTATATTTTGGGTGATTGAGATAAAACTTATTGATATCCGGCCAGATTTAGCTTGACGCTCAAATATAAAAATTTTATATTTGCGGCATGACGATTGAAGAAATAAGGATTGCTTTGCAGGCAAGAAAATGGACCCAGCGAGAGCTGGCCAGCATGCTGCACGTCCATCCCGTCACGCTGGGGCTCATTCTTACCGGCAAGAACAAACTTACTTCTCAATTGGAGGCTCATATTGAACTACTGCTTGCACGCAAGACAGAACAACTCATTTTCCATAAAATCACCTTGCCCGACCACATTGTCGCCCGCTGGGTACCCGGCTTTGATAAACTCTCGGAGGAGGAGCGTCAGAAGGCCGTTAAAACCGTGATTGAAAATGCCGTGCAAGTTCTTGTACGGAAAGGCGAAGAACAATTTTCGGACGATGAGCGCTGCAATATCCGTTCTTTCTGCACGCGGTTCGAAGGTATGCCCGCCAGGACATATGAGTACAATGTCGATGACGAGGGCGAACTACTCGAGGCCGGTGATGCGGACTGGGACGAGATTTAAGCCCTGCTCTGCATGTATTTTCTGAGGATTGGCAGCAATTCCTCATCTGCAGGCAACCAAGCCACACTATTCAGCTCATCTACCGCCAGCCAGCGAGCTGCCACATGCTCATGCAATGTCAGCGTACCATCCAGTATGCGGCACACGAGGCAATGCAATTTCACACGATAGGCCGGATAGTCGCTCACAACAGTGTAGAGCAACTCTCCAGCCTCGATATGCAGCGACAGCTCCTCGCGAATCTCACGCGTCAATGCTGCCTGCATGCTTTCTCCCGGCTCCATCTTGCCACCGGGGAACTCCCAGCCCCCATCGTGCTTGGTAGCCGGGCACTGCGTAGCCAGCACCCGCCCTGCTGCATCGATAATCAATGCAGCAACTACATCCAGTGTCTTGCGTGGGGCTGCTTCGGACATGGAAAATTAGTCCAGCGTTACAATAACCTTGCGGAAATAGGCACCATCCGGATCCGGACCGGAGGACAGATACTCCGCTACGGCTGTGGTGGGGGAAATAAACGTCATCTTCAGATAACCGCACGGATATTGCTCTTCCTCAGCCATCACAATAGTACCGCTAATCTCAGCTTCCTTATCCGACAAGCGCTTATATGTATACACCGTCTTCTCGTCTGCTGTATCGGCAATCGTTGCCACCTCATCGGCAAAATGAATGGAATCTCTCCACGATGCCGACTTCATCTGCGAGGCGGGCGACCAGTCAATACCTGCCTGCCACCCCGGCTTATTGAAATCTGGCCACTCGGAACCAAATTGGATACCCTCAGCTAAGTGATGGTGCAGAACCACCGTTTTTCCTTTCATGCTCACCGGAGCCAGAGCTCCACCTGAGCGATGTACAGAGGTTGTCGGAGTTGTACCAGTTGTGCAACCGGTCACCAATAAGCCAAAACCAGCCACGAGCGCGGCGCCGCCTACTTTAAAAATTCTGTGGGAGTTTTTCACAGCTATCAGGGTTGAATAAAATATAGGAGAGGGTCAGTACCAGATGTGAGAATAAGGCATGTACATACAACGTCACGCTATCCATCACAAAGTCAGTATGCCATAATCTTGCAGATTTGCAAGATATTTTCTCACTACCATGGGAAATACCATTGGAAATATCACACGTGTGGCACACAGCCCCGCACATGCGGGCAATTTAACTATATACCGCCAGGCATATAATTTCACTGCGGGCGCAAGCCCGCCGAACATACGAGCCTAGGGAATGAACGGTACAATAAAGAGAACCCCGTCAGGGGTGGCAGCGGCGGTGGCGGTATGTATGACGGCATGCCTTTTCGAACGTGAAGTTTGCAATCATCGCTTGGCTCGGGGCTAACGCCCCTTGGGGCTACGCGTCTGCGCTTGCTACGCCCACACAGGCGCCCTACTCTGCCGCCCTCCGCTACATCGCATTCGCGATGTGCTCCGGGCTCTGCTTGTTTTTTTACCCAATGCAGGGGTTCCGCCGCTTCGCGGCTCCACCACCTGCCTACTCTCTGTCGTCCCTACGGGACTCACAAAGAAAGTTC
>JAFOZZ010000209.1 GCA_017390945.1 Akkermansia sp. | reverse complement strand
GGACAAGCTACAGGACAAGCTACAGGACAAGCTACAGGACAAGCTACAGGACAAGCTACAGGACAAGCTACAGGACAAGTAATTGTGGGTGTTAGAAGATTGAAAATAGACGTTCTGTCTTGACAATCAGTCGAAAGAATGGTATAATTATGGGGTTGAGAGAAAGGAGCAACGGCATGAATTACGACTCATATTACGAGCGCTACTTGTATGCAGAAGAAGCCGATGTAACAGAGCGCGCCCTTACTTGGGACGTAGCAGTCGGCCTGCAAGCCGTAGACGGCTTACAGGTATCCGGCTACCTGCGAGATGTGGCCGAAAAACACATCCAGGGACAGATAGGCATACGTGAAGTACAGGCCAGCATCGAACAATACTACGCCGAACACAAAGAAGGCTCAGCCGCTGCTGCCAATGAAGCCGATAAAGTAGCCGCCAACATCACGGAAATCCTCAATGAACCCGCCTTTCTTTTCACTCCGGGAGGATTTGTTGCCGTTCACCGCAAATTGTTCCACAACGTATTCAAGTTTGCGGGCAAAATACGCGACTACAACATATCCAAAAAAGAATGGGTGCTAGATGGCGATAGCGTCAGCTACGGCTATGCATCCGAACTGCGAGCCGCGCTAGACTACGATATCGACCAGGAGAAGCAATTTTCATATACAGGCTTAAATAACGACCAAATGATAGGCCGCATCGCGCGCTTCATCTCTGGCTTGTGGCAGATACATCCCTTCCCCGAAGGGAACACTCGTACCACAGCTGTTTTCTGTATCAAATACCTCCGCTATCAGGGCTTCAAAGTAGATAACCGCATGTTCGCCCGCCACGCCAAATATTTCCGCGATGCACTGGTGCGAGCCAACTACACGAATCGAGCTAAGGGTGTAAAGGCAGATTACAGCTTCCTGTACAAATTCTTCCGCAATCTCCTGCTGGGGGAGAGCCACACCCTCAAAAGCCGCTTCACGCACATCCACGCTACTGTGGAGGCTCCTGCTGAGGATGTGCCAGCGGAAACTCGGCAGGAACGCGTACAGGAAGAACGTGCACTGGTAATTGTAGATCCATATGTGGGAGAGCTGCTGAAGGCCATAGGTGGAGCGCAGATGAACGTGCGCGAAATGATGGAGAGCCTGGGATTGAAAGGGCGTGACAATTTCCTGAAGAAATACCTCAATCCGGCTCTGGCTGCCGGCTGTATGCGTATGCTGTACCCGGATAACCCACGCCACCCTCGCCAGAAATACCAGCTCACGGCACGCGGTTCGCTCGCCTGGCAGGATTTGCACCGTTGAACAAGGGAGCGCCATATTCACGATACCTTGAAACAAAAGCGGCAGGTGCTGGGTAGCTCCTGCCGCTTCAAATTTGATGTAGCTTGCGGAAAGCGGGCTTACATGCCCACAATCTCGTAGCCGCCGTCTACGTAGAGCACCTGGCCGGTGATGCTGGCAGCACCATCGCTGGCAAGGAACGTAGCCGTAGCGCCGAGCTCCTCCAGGGTGCAGGAGCGCTGCAGCGGGCTCTTCTCCTCGTACACCTTGAACATACCGGTGAAGCCGCTCACGCCGCGGGCTGCAAGAGTCTGAACGGGGCCGGCGGAGATGCAGTTCACACGGATGGGAGCCTCGCGGCGACCCAAATCGAATGCCAGGTACTTGGAGCAGGTCTCCAGCGCGGCCTTAGAAACGGCCATCAGGTTGTAGTTCGGTACCACCTTCTGGCTGGCATAGTAGGTCATGGCCATGATGGAACCGCCGTTCACCATGAGCGGAGCCACGGCACGGGACATAGCGATAAGGGAGTAGGCGCTCACCTGCAGAGATACGTTGAAAGCATCGCGCGGGATGTCGGCAAAGTGCCCCTCCAGGGTACCCTCAGCCTTGGGAGCAAAGGCGATGGAGTGCAGCATCATGTCCACGTGGTCTGTGTGGGACGCGACAAAGGCAAAGAAGTCAGCGATGCTCTGGTCGCTCATGACATCCAGGTCGCATATGGGCGTGTCCTCGCCAAAGCTTTCCTTCACCAGCTTAATGACGCCATCCTTGAGGCGCTCGCCCTGGTAGTTGAAGATGAGCTTGGCACCGGCCTCGTGCCAGGCCTTGGCGATGCCGAATGCAATGCTGCGCTTGTTGGCAACGCCGGTGACGATGCCTACCTTTCCTGCTAAGGGTTTATCCTGTGACATATCGGTTGTAGGGGTGTATTTGGGGTGAATTAGGGCTTAGCCGAGGAGGGGGAACTCCTGGCCAATGATGCGGGCGTAAGTTGCAGTGATGCCCACGCCGGTACGCTCCATGTAGGCAATGCGACTGCGGATGTCCTCATCGGAAATCTCAGGATTGTCCACTACGAACTTGAGGCGGTAGTACACATAGCCACCCTCCATGTCGAGCAGCAGCTGACCCTCGGGCAGATTGGCATTGAGCGTGAGCAGCAGCATGCTGAGCTCCTGCATGTCTTCCTTGCCTACGCGGGTGGCAAAGTGGACATCGAACACCAGGCTGCAAGGCTCGTGCAGCTCGGTGAACATAAAGGTGCAGGGCATGCCAGTGGTATCGACGGGCAGGTAAGCTAACCCGATTTTCTCACTGTCCGGACCCATGGTTACCCACTGGTAATCCTCGCCGCGGCTGATGAGGTGTTGGCGTACGTGCGCCAGAAGATTCGGTTTTTTCGACATATATCAGAAAAGGTTTCGGGGGCATAGTGCCCTCAGTTCGCTAACGATATTACACGTATCTTCGAGCATAGTCAAGCAAATGTTCGCAGCATTTTTATTTTCTGCGTACAATAGCTTTATTACTGCTCGTTGTAAAGCTTGTCTTCAAGCTTGTTTGCTACGGCAAGAACGCTTTCGAGCTCCTCTACCGTCAGGGTGTCGGCTACGCGGTCAAGCTCCTGCAACAGGCGTGCCTGAACATCGTTGCAGATTTCCTGTCCCTTCTCGGAAAGGCGGATGCAGACTGCGCGGCGATCCTCCGGGTTCGGGTTGCGTTCAAAGAAACCTTTGTTCACCATTGTTTCCACCAGCAGGGAGGTGGCAGGTACGGTCATCTTCAGGTGACCGGCCAGGGTTTTGAGGGCTACACCCTGCGGCTCTTCCATCGTGAGCAGCTTAATCTGGGCAATGGCTGAGCCCTGGCGGAACGTGAGCCCCAGCATCTTCTTCTGCTGAGTGGTCGGTGTGGTTTTGAAGCTGACGCGGCGGAGGTCGTCGATAATGCTGATGAGCTTGAGGAAGTACTCGTGCGGTTTTTTAGGGAGAGATTCCATGAGGATATTGTAGCGATAATTTTACCAAAGTCCAGCAAAAATATTTCAAAATATGAATTATTGCGCTCATGAAAATGTTTTGTGGCATAGAAAATTATACTTTAGCTTGCAGTGGTTATTGTGATGTGATAGAGTGGAGGTAAGTAAACGAAAGGCCGTATCGTATGAAAAAGAATGCGTTGGTTTATATGTGCTGTGTGCTGGCGTGCTGGAGCGGAGTGTCTGCTGCCGAGCAAAAGGCTGCGCTGATGGAGTGTGCCTGGAGTGGTGAGCTGCCGGAGCTACAGAAGTTGGTGCGCGCGGGTGCGGATGTGAACGCAGCCAATGAAAGGGGTGATACAGCCCTGATGCGTGCCGCGCAGCGCGGTCGGCTTGATATGGTGCAGGTATTGCTGGCCGCCGACGCCAACCCGAATGCACAGGATAAACGCGGTTGGACGGCACTGATGGGAACCTGCGTGTCGAAGTATACGCGCAACACGGCTATTGCCCGCGCATTGGTGGCGGCCGGTGCTCAGCTGGAACTGAAGAATAAGCAGGGCTTTACCGCGCTTTCCTATGCCGCTCAGAGCGATAAATATGACCACGTGGAGTATTTGCTGGCAGCGGGTGCGGATGTGAACAGCGAGGATGGTTATGGGCGCAGTGTGTTGATGCGTGCCGTGGAGTGCAAGGCTTCCGTCGCGTTGCTGCAATTGCTGCTGGATAAAGGCGCGAATGCTCGTCAAGTGAACAAAACTGGTGTTGGCGGTACGTTGACCGCAGCGGTTAAAACCAAGAATGTGGAGATTCTGCGCATGATGCTGCAAGCGGGTGCAGACGTAACGGGGGCGTGTGGTAGCCGGGCTCTGGAGATGGCAGTGTCGTATGCGGGCAATCCGGAAATGGTGCGGCTTTTGTTGGAGGCCGGTGTGAACCCCAATTCCGCGTACACGAACCCGCTGTATCTGGCCGTATGTACACAACAGAATACGCAATGTGCCGAATTGCTCCTGGCGGCGGGTGCGGATGTGAATGCCCGCGTGGCGTTGGGGCAGCTCCAGGCTCCGCCTCTTTTTGGCGCGGTAGGATATCCCCGGAAGGACGCATTCCTGCATTTGTTGATTGCTCATGGTGCGGACGTGAATGCTCGTGATAAGTCTGGCAATACGCCTTTTCTCACGGCTGCCAAGCGAGGCTACGGCTCCTACCTGCGTATATTACTGGAGGCAGGCGCAGACCCACTGTTGGTCAATGATGAAGGACTGGGTGCATTAGCGTTGCTTACAGATATTGAAAACACGCAGCTGCAACTGACCGAGGAGGGATATACACGCCTGGTTCGCAGTCTGAAAGCTGTGCTGGCTGCCGAGCCATCACAGCGTTTAGCTGTATGGGATGCCGAGTGGGCTCTCGGGGCTCAGTTGCCCGGCGGCGTGAATGAGGCGTCTTCCTACACAGGTCGCACGCCGCTGATGCAGGCGGCGGACAGGCTCGATACTGAGCGGATAAAGCAGTTGCTGGCCAGTGGCGCTGAGGTGAATCGTCAGGATGCCTGGGGTAATACGGCGCTGATGTATGCCCAAACTCCCGCTAAGCTGAACAGCCGCGGCGAGCAATGGGATTGGGCCTGGAAAAAGGAGGCGGTCGAGCCGATTGCTCTGCTGTTACAGGCGGGAGCTTTGGTGAATGCCCAGAATCATGCAGGTGAAACGGCGCTCATGCTGGCTCGTAACAATGCAGCGCAGGTGGAGGCCTTGCTCCATGCTGGTGCAGATGTGAAATTGACGGATGCGCGCGGCTATACGGCCTTGCATCGTGCGGCTTATATGCGCGACTCGATGGTGTTTGAACTGCTGCTGGCTGCCGATGCTGAGGTAGATGTCCGCACGCCGGACGGCGCCACGCCGCTTATGCTGGCTGCGGGGCGCAATGATGCGCCGCAGCTGCGCTGCTTCGTAACCGCCGGGGCAGATGTGAACGCTCGTGACAATGCCGGTAAGACTGTGCTGGACTACGCCCGTACCCAAGGCGTGGTGGACTACCTCCGCTCTCTCGGAGCCAAAAAGAGCGCAGAATTGCGGTGAAGGATAGATTGTGAGAATTTCGAGGGACGACGTTTTAAGTCCTAGCCTTTGGGCTTGGGACGAATGCGGTGTGCTGTCTTGTTGTGCTATTGTGCGGGGCGGGTGATGAGCTTGGTATTGGGAGAGAGACCGTAGATTTGGGGCTCGTACATGAGCTGAGCGTGTGCTGGGGGTGCTGTGGCAGTTCCTGCTCGTTTAACGCGTGCGTAGTAGCTCATGTTCAACAGGTCGCATGTGCTCCAGCGTGTGCAGAATGCTCGGACTCGGTCGGCGAGATACTCCTTGTGGTCGAAACTAGGGCTGACAACACATGCCTCTAACCCGGCAGATTGACTGGGAATGGCGGGTGTGATAGCCTCCATGCTGGAGGGGAGATAATCTTCCAGTACCAAGTATTCGGCATCATTTGCAATCTTGGCGCATGTGAGGGTTACACGCACCACATCGCCGACGCACAGTTCAGACGGGGCGGGGTGCCAGTTGCCATCTTTGCCCTGTACCTCATACAGACGCGTTACCTGCAAGCCTTTTTCGGAAACGCCGGGGTATTCTATTTGCTCCGGGTAAGCTGTCAGTCTCACGGTGGCGTAGACCGTGGAAGCTGCGGACGCAAGGGTGGTGTGCAGCTCTGCTATGCGTGCTGCAGTGGGGAGGGGGAGTTCGAATAGGGTTCGGCTCAGCTCGTGGCGTCCAGTGTTCGTTTGGACAGTAGCAGCGCAGCGGTCAATGGATGATTTGCGGAGGTAATCATGCAGAGCGAGAAGTATAATAGTGGAATCTTCGCAGGAGTCGTGCCGATAATCGCGAGCGATAGTGCGCAGCCATGTTTTGAAGGCTTGGTCGACATTCGCATCTTTTTGCAGAGCTAGCATGAAGTCTATGTGGGCGCCATAAAGCCCCGGGCGGATGCCCGTTATTTCCATATATTTGCGCAGTTCTTGCTGTCTGTGCGTCAATTCTTGTCGCATCGCGCGTTTGTGTCCGAGTGCGCGAGCGGTCATGAACTTGGAGGCGTAGCGATGGTTGGACGATTTGTTGATATAGCGCAGAAGTCGCTTCATCTTGTCCTGCGGCAGCTCGTGGCCTCGCTCCTGCGCGATGGTAAGTACCATGGCAACATAGGCACTACACCAGGGCGAGGAGACCTTGTTTTCTTTCCAGTAGCTGATGCCGCCATCAGCACATTGGCATGAGAAGAGTGCTTCGATTTCGCGCTTGATGTGTTGCTGCGCTTCGGCACTCGCTGTAGCGGCCAGGCGGGGGCAGAAGGGCGACAGCTCATCATACAACAGCCATGGCATCAGCGCAACTGCTTTCTGTTGCGAGCAGGAGTAGGTAGACTCCAGCAGAAAGTCTACGCACCCCTTCAGGTGCAGTAGCGGGGAGGCGGAGAGCTCCACTTGTACTTTAGCGCGGGTGGACTGCGCGAGCTCAGGCGCAAACAGTCTGGCGATGGAGACCGGGGTCTGCCCGGGCTGGAGCTCCAGGTGGTGCACTTCTTTCAACAAGGGGGCTGGGTAGCGCACGTTGCAGGTGCCCTGTACGGCATCTGTACCTGCGGAGCCGGTGGCCTGCCATTGCAGGCAGCATTCGCCCTCTTGTTGCGGTTGGACGTTGAAGTATAGCGTGCCGGTGGCTTTGGCGGGCAGCTCAATGTCCTGCGGCTCGGCCTCTCCGCTAAGGGATACCTGCCAGTGTCCAGGGGCTTCAGTGTTATTGATAATGGTGAGTGGAAGGTCGAGGGAATCTCCCGTGCTCATGAAGAGCGGCATGCCCGGAGTAAGCATGACGGGCAGGTTGACGGTAAAGGTCTGCTCCGCCATGCCGAAGCGTTTGCCCGAGCGGTCTGCGGCTACGGCAAAGACCCGGTAGGTGGTCAGCGTGTCTGGTAGTTTTGCTTCGGCCGTGAAGCACCCATCCGCATCCGTGCGCAGGGCTGCTTGCCACACGGCTACAGGAGCAAAGTTGTTGCGCAGTATAGGCTTTTCATCCTCATCCAACGCCATGCAGGGCACGGGAGCTGGAGCGCAGGAATAACCGCTCCTGAGACCAGCCGTCATGAGGGGCTTTTTCCCTATCTTCATGTCGTGGGCATCCTCGTCCAGCAACCATGGGGGAAGCTCCTCATCCGGTATGAAGTCGAAGTACATACCTTTTTCGTCCCATGTACGAATCATGCGGACAATTCCCAAGCGGGAAAGGTAGGCGGAGGCTCCTTGATGTAAGTTGCCCTCCCACACATTACTCATGAGCGACAGATTGAGCGTTTTGATATCTCTGTGTCCGCTGCGGACGAACCAAGGGGTAAAATCAGGTGCCGAATCATTCGCAAAAAAGCGCTCAGGGTCGGGGGAATCGTACTTAGCTACGGAGAGCATTCCTGCATCTACCGCGTATAGCGTGACCTCGGCATTGGCGGGCTGTCCTTGTGACAGGACTTGCCCCGAGATGGTCATTGTCTGCCCCGGGCGGATGGGTGCTTTTGGCGTGCTGAGAATTACGTCTAGGTGCTGGCTGTTCACTGGTACGAAGCACGTGTGGGAGCCATGTATGCAGGAGCCAGGCAACCCATTGCCTTGGCTTGCAGGAAGGAGAACGCTGAGTGATACGGTGCCGTCTTCATCCTTGCGCAGGTCGATATCCAGCTTATTCTCTCCCTGCTGCAATTGCTGTTGGAAACGGCGCAATCCCTTGGCGCTGCCCAGCACGAACTGAGCCATGCCCGCGCGTGGGGCGGTAACGCAGGTGTTCAGTTTGCCTTCGCGGTATTCTGTGTGCACGCCAATCTCGTTTTGTTCGCAAATGTGGCGGAGATTATACTCGTTGTCCTCGCAATAGTGGGCTACTCGGCCTGAGGAATCAGCCCCGGTAATCAGCAGGCTCAAATCGCTGAGCAAGTTTTTATTGAGTGCAGAGAGAATGGCGGGTGGTATGGGGACGCCCGTGTGGCAATGCGCTGGCACCACAACCTCAGCCGTGGCTAGCGTTTTGATGGTAGGGGTGATGTACCCGAACGAGGCTCGCTTGGTAAGCTCGGTGTAGCCCTTGTGGTCGAGGCGTACGGTAATGGCTTGCTCCTCCGCCAGCGGTTTGCCGTTTTCCGCGTCTGTCAATGTGATACGCCCTGAATCGTAGTTGATGCGGAAATCTGCTGCGTGGAATTCGTGCCGCTGCAACTCCAGGGTGACGAGCTCCTCCCGGTCATTGCAGACAGAGCCTGAAATGATGACGTATTGTCGCTCGCGCTGGCTCGTCGTGAGCGGCAGGGAGAGCGTGGCTTGCCCCGTGGCATCCGTGGTCAGAAGGTGCTCCGTTTCGTCTTCGTCCTCGTATTTCACTTTCAGTCTCACTCGGGCGGAGCTGAGTGGTACGCCGCTGTAGTCGTCTGCCTGCACGCGCAGGGTGAGCGCCTGCGGGGCTATCTTGGGAAGCTCCGCGGTAAGAGTGGCGGCAAAGGCATCGCGGCGGAATACCTGACAGGGTACTTGGTGTTCGGCCAGCGTTTCGTCTCCTTTGATGCGGAGCTCGTAGTTTCCACATACGTCTTCCTCTCCGTCCGGTAGTGTGATGTCGGAGGTAAAGGCTCCGTACGCGCCCAGGGAAAGCTGCTGGGTGAGCAGCTGCTCGCCGTTTGGCTTGTTGACAGTGAGTGTGATGGACTGAAGACCCGCGTGAACGGCGCGTCCCCGCGATAAGCGGCGTACCAGTCCGCGGACGTGTACGGTTTCTCCCGGGCGATACATGGGGCGGTCGGTCAGCACACTGCATTTTGTTTCATCGCTGCACGTCCATGTGCCGTAGGTATGCCCCGCTTTGTGTGCGGGCGCCATATCATCCCCCAAGCGGGCTATGAGCTTATCGCAATCATTCGTGCCAAACCACACTCCACCGCGGGCGACAAGCTGTGTTTCGCTGGCTTGTGGGGTATCCGTGTATGTGGAGAGAGAAGCCTGCGAGGCCAGAGCACCATCAGACAGGCGGGTGATGATGGTGCCATTGGCAGAAACGATGGGGTTGAGATTCGTCACTAATACGGGGATATCGACCTCGTCATTCAGGAAATCCGGCGTCTGTTTATTGCGTGTCAGGTTGTAGCGTACATGCTGGTTGGAGCGTGTGTGCAGAGTGAGTACGTAGAGCCCGGGTTTCAGGCGGCGGCCGGCTAATTGGTCGAGATTGAGGCGCAGCTTCTCCGGCGCAAGCATGGCACTATGGGGGTACTCTGTACGTTGGGTGCCATATGTCTGCGCTGTTTTCAACCAGAGTGCTCGCAGCTTACGTGCTTCCTTGTAAGTGTTTTCGAAATCTTTAAGATTCTCCCAAAGAAAGGATAGTTCCGCGTTTCTGGGGAGGTTGCGGCGAGCGCGCAGGAGATCGATATTGTAGCAGTAGCGCAAAAATGAGAGGGAGCGTGTATCGTAGCTGGGACCAAAGTAGACAGCCGGAGCCAGCTCTGGGGCTACTCGGCGCAGGGTGGCGCTCACCTCCGCTACGTTGTTGATGGGTAGGCTTAGCTCATGCTTGCCATGCAGCGGCATGATGTAAACGCCGTCTTTGCTGATACCTAGCTCCGGGAAAGTGGGAGCGAGGGTGATGCGGTGATTGTGTTCTGTCCTCGTTTTTGAGCCATTCGCGGCTGTGAGTCCGGCAGGGAGGCAAACGTCCACCACTGCGGGCAGCACACCGCTGACGACGATGCGCATACCGGTCGCCAGCCCCACGCGTTGGTGTGCTAGGTAGCTGTTCTCCGGTAGCGTGTCGCAATCAGCATAGACTTGGAGAGTCTTGCAGGACAGCGCACCCGCGTAGCGGAAGTTCAGCCAAGTTTTGCTATCTACCGTTACCTTGTGGTTGAGCCCATCGGGGGAGGTGGTCTGCTTGCCCTTGCCATCCAGGCGTAAGCGCAGACGGGCAAAAATGTCCGGAAGTTGCGACTCTGCTACGGGGTACTGGAAACTCAGCATCATCTCCACCTCAGTGGCGTAGGGGCGCGCTTTTTTCATGTCGACGCTTGTGGCCCATTCATTATAGGGTTTCATCTGATCTAGCTTGCCTCTGTCTATGCCGGATTTTTCCGCTCCTGCATACACGAGCTCCCATTCTTCATCCGTAGGGAGCTCTTTAATCGGGCGCACAATGACGCAGCCGGGGATGATGGAGCCCTCACGCAGCGACTTCCATGCCTTTTCGCCACGCTTTTGCAGGTGCTCCAGCACCTTTTCGGTAATGCCATCGCATACCCGTGCTGGGTGGACGATGGCGGCAACTCGACGTCCGTAGTATTTCTTGCGACTCCAGCGGGTATGCTTCACCTGACAGAACTCGTACTGCACGGCAGTGGCTGGTGAGAACTGGCGTGCCTGGTGAGTGTTTTGATATTCGGGCCAGACCATGACCGCCCAGCCATCCGCCGTCATCAGCGGCTCGCCCTTCAATCTGTCAGGCGGGCAGCGGAAGTTGACTGTACGCTCCTTGAGCTCCTCGCCGCTCAGGTAGCAGGTGCTGGGGTGGAATGTGAGCTTGTACTCAGTGTTGTAATCCGTCCCGACCGGAAACTTAATTTCCAGCTTATCCTGGTCGCGCCAGTCCGCAATGGGGGGATGCGCAGCATCGCCGCTGATGCTGAAGAGGTGCAGCCCGCGAGCCTCTGCGGTGTCTTTATCGGATGCTTCAACAATCGTTCGGCTGACTACTGGTTCCGGTAATGATATGTAGACTGATTGTGTATTGGAATCTCCAGTTGCTTCTATCTGCCCATAAACTGGAATGGCGTACAGTAGCATGCAAAGAGGGGTGAGCAGTTTGTTGAGAAATGGGGCGTTCATAGACGAGGCTCAGAGCGTTCTCTTCTATTGTACAGCCGTACTCTCGTATGTCAATGGAGAAGTTAGGAAAAAGCCTTGTAGTTCACATGTGTTCCAAAGTTTTTACAATTGTCTTATTGAACAACGCCATTGTAGGAGCCCCCGTTGTTTAGCAAAAGGCGATTTGTCGGCCAGGCGAAGCCTGTGAACCTAGAACCATCACTTGTGCGGGCGACATAATGCATTGGCTTACGAAACAAAGCGTTATTGCATTATTGCATCATAAAGCCGCTGGATTACGTTTTCGCCCTAACGGGCTACGCCGTGGCTGGAAAGCCTCATAGTGGCGAAACCCGGGGTAGGAAGAAATAATTATCAGAACCCCGAGTGCAGAGAGTGGGGGCGGCGGTGGCATCAATAACCACGGATATGAACATCGCATGTTTTAATCCGCAAACGCCTGCTGTCGGCCTCGGCGGCTTCGCTGCCTCGGGCTCCATTTCCCTTTTTCTCCACCCCCAAGGCTGCGCCGCTATGCGGCTTGCCTTGGGCTACTCTGTCGCCCCGCGATGCGGGAATTTTAACGAGATTTCATACTTACTCTGTTCGGCTTATCAACGCAGGGGCTTTTGCTCTTGCAAAATTGGGGTTTTGGTGCTAAAGTAATGCCTGTTATGACAATCGAAAGTCCGCCACGCGCCTGGGTTGATGTAGATCTGGAGGCTATTGCGCACAATCTCGATATTGCGCGCCAGGCTCTGCCGGATACGGAGCTCATGCCGGTTATTAAGGCAGGTGCTTACGGCCATGGCCTGGAGCCTGTGGCGCGCCGTCTGGATACGGATGGCATTGCTTTCTTTGGTGTGGCCAATGCGGGCGAGGCGCGTCGCCTGAGCCGTGCGGGGGTGCGTACCAAGCCTTTCATTCTGGGGCCTACCTTCCCGGAGGAGCGCGAGGAGATTGTGCTGAACAACTGGTGCGCTACGATTTCTACACTGGAGGAAGCTGAGCATTTTCAAAGCCTTGCGGCCTTGTATGATAAGCCTTTCACTGTGCACCTGGCTGTGGACACGGGTATGGGGCGCGAAGGCTTCTTGCCGCACCAACTCGGCGGTATGGTGGAGCCGCTGAAAAAGATGCCGAATCTGGTGGTGGATGGCGTGATGTCGCATTTTCCGTCTGCGGATGAGGATGTCCCCTTTACGCAGAACGAGATTGCTCAGTTTACGGATTGTGTCGAGATGTTGCAGGCGCATTTCAGCTTGCGTTATCGCCATATTGCAGCCAGCGCAGGTGAGCTGGGGTACGAGGTTCCGGTGGCCAATCTGGCGCGCCCGGGGCTGCTGCTGTACGGTGTGGGACCCATGGCGTCTATTTATGACGGTGTGCTGCGTCCTACACTGAAGCTGAGCTCCCGCGTATCGCTTGTACGTGAGTTGCCTGCGGGGCATGGTGTGGCTTATGGTCGTACCTATATTACAGATAAGCCCACGCGGGTGGCCACTATTGGTATCGGCTATGCGGATGGCTGGCCTCGCAGTATCTCAGGGCAGGGAGCTCGCGTATACATCAATGGCCATTACTGCCCCATGCTCGGCCGCGTGACGATGGATCAAATCATGGCAGATGTCACCCACGTGCCCAGTGTCGCCCCCGGTGACGAGGTGGAGCTGATAGGCCCCCATATTCCAGTGGCCGAGGTCGCGGAGAAAGCTGGAACTATCGTATGGACTATCTTTACAGGGCTCGGTCCTCGATTGCCGAGAATGTATTGATGTAACGTTGGTAGTTTTGTGTTGGGCTTCGTATCTCAATTATTTAATGAGATATGCTGTTGTTTGTAATTATGGGGCCCCTGTAAGCCAATACTATAGGGGTCTAACAAAGAACGCTGGGGTGATGAATAGATATGACGAAAAGTCTATAATTTCTGATTGTTTTATGTTATCGATATAGCGTTGTTTGATTGCTATATGGATAGGGGGCATAATGAATATATATATGATATAACTTGTGCGGCTGCTGCGTTGGCTTCTTCGAGTTGCTGATGTGGGATAATTTCCCTGTTTGTGTATAGCTGTATCAAATGAGTTTTAGATTGTCATTGAATAATGGCGGGAGGCTGGCTCTGCTGTTAAAAATACGTGAGATAGTGCAAGAAAATATACCTATACACCTACGGGAATAATGAATCGAGATTTATCTTCTTAGCATATCCTCTCTGTAAATCCAGAATTCTCACAGGGGCAAT
>JAFOZZ010000208.1 GCA_017390945.1 Akkermansia sp. | reverse complement strand
GTTTGGGAGAGGTGGGAAGTGGCAATGCACTTCCCCCTCTCCCAAGTCCTGCTACTGCATTGCCCAATTTTGGGCAATGCCTAACTACAAAATCGATTTTTTACAAAAAATCAGATTTTGCTCAAATTATAATTGACTTCGGAATTCGTCCTTTGTACTTACAAAAATCGCCCGGCTGCCGATGATGGCGAGCCGGGCGATTTTGTGTAATGAATGCAAGGGGGGCGTTACTTCTGCTCGTTGTCGTCCTCGTCGTCCTCATCATCGCCGTACACCTCGATAGCGCGGCGCATGCGGCGGGTAAGGAAGGGGCGTACGATGAGGCCGTAGCCCAGGTAGCACAGGAAGATAAGAGCCGGAGCAATCCAGGGGAAGACGATGAGAGCCACGATGGCGGTGATAGCCATGAGCATGGCAATGATGGTGCCGCGCTTCTCGAAGTTCACGTGCTTGAAGCTGGGGTAAATCACACGGCTCATCATGAGCAGGGATACCACCGTCATCACCACAGCCATCACAATCTGCCAGACGGGCGCAATGATGAGGTTGCGGTTGGTGGTGAGGTCAATCACCAGGTACATGGTGCTCACTACGGCACCGGCAGCCATAGGCACGGGCAGACCTACGAAGTCCATGCTCTGGTTGGGCTTCTTGGGCTCAGCAGCCATGCAGTTGAAGCGGGCCAGGCGCAGGGCAGCGCACAGCAGGTAGAGCACGGCGATACCGAAGCCTACGTAGGGAACAGGCAGGTTGAAGAGCACGGCGCGGGACAGCAGCATGGCCGGGGCGATGCCGAAGGAAACGACGTCGGCGATGGAGTCGAACTCGCGGCCGAAGGGGCCATCGCTCTTGCACATGCGGGCTACGCGACCGTCGAGCAGGTCGAATACGCAGGCGGCAAAGATGAGGTAGGTGGCCTTCTGGTAGCAGGCAAATGCCTCGGGAGAGCCGTCGGCGAGCTTCATACCCTCAAAGATGGTGAGGATGGAGAAGAAGCCGCACAGCAGGTTACCGGCCGTCAGCAGGTTCGGCAGGATGGGGATTTTCGGTTCGTCCGGGTATACCGGAGGTTGTGTATTTTTGTTTGCCATGGTCGTGAGTGTAGTATGTTGTTTGGTTAGGAGAGGGTTTCTGTGGCCTTGGCCAGTAGTTCAGCCTTGCCGGCCAGCTCGCGGCCGGAGCCACGTGCCATATCAGCCTTGCCGCCGCCCTTGCCGCCTACAATCGGGGCGAGGTTGCGGATGAGGTCGCCAGCCTTCAGCCCGGCTGCCTGAGCGGCCTCGCCGCAGTAGGCACCCAGGGAAAGGGCGCTGCCGTCGTCTGCTACCAGGAAGGCAGCAGCGGAATAATGGCGCTTGCGCAGGCCATTGAAGAGCTCGGTGAGCAGGTCGTTGCCACCTTCAGCGCAGATGACGACGTTGCCACCGGTGAGCTGCTCGGCCAGCAGGGCATCTGCCATACCGGCTGCAGCGGCGGAGATAGCCTTCTTCAGGCGCTTATCAGCCTCCAGGGCGGCTTCCTTCAGGGCATCGCAGTAGGCGTGGAACTCATCCAGCGCGGCATTCACCTCGCGGATGTCGGTAGCCTCCACAGCCTTCTGGCCGGGGTTGGTGGTGTTGGCGGGGGCAGCCACGGTGGGCTGGCCGAGTTTTTCGAGCTTAGCGTTGGTGGCGGCGAGCTTGTCGAGGCTTTCCTGGCACTCGGGCTGGCGAGCCTTGACCATTTCCGCCACGATGGCGCGCCCGGCGGCACCGCTGGCAGCCTCGATACGGCGTACACCGCTGGCGATAGCGCCCTCACTCTTAATCTTGAAGAAGCCTACCTTGCCGGTGGTGGCGGCATGCGTACCACCGCAAAGCTCCATCGATACGCCGTTGAAGCCGCCGGCCTCACCACCCATCTGCACCAGGCGCACAACGTCGCCGTACTTATCGCCGAAGAACTGGCATACCTCGGGGTGCTTGCGGATTTCGCTCATGGCGTACTCGTGGCAGAAGATGGGCAGGTCTTCCTGTACCCACTGGTTCACGAGCTCCTCAGCGCGGCGCAGGTCTTCCTTGGCAATGGGGGCGCTGCTCACGTCGAAGCGCAGGCGCTCCACATCCACCAGCGAGCCCTGCTGGGCTACGTCCTCGCTCACGAGGGTGCGCAGTGCCTTGTGCAGCAGGTGAGTGGCGCTGTGGTGGCCCTCGATGGCGCGGCGGCGGTCGTTGTCGATGCTCAGTACCACGCTGTCACCCACGGCGGGGCGCACGCCATCCGCTGCGGCGATGAGGTGGGCGCGAGCCTGGCCAATCTGCTGTACCCCCAGCACAGCGGCGCTGTCGCCACCGGCCTGCAGGGTACCGCCATCGCTTACCTGGCCACCCATCTCGGCGTAGAAGGGGGTCTTGTCGGTGATGATGAAGAGGGTATCGTCCGCCTCGTGCACTTCAATGACGGTGGCGGTGGTGGTGTCCTCGGCGTAGCCGGTGAACTCGGTGACGGCCTCAGTCTTCAGGTCGAGGGCGCGTACCACCTGCTTCTTCTGGGCAGCCTTAGCGCGCTGGCGCTGCTCCTCCATGAGCTCCTCAAATCGCTCGGTATCCACGGTCAGGCCGCGCTCGCGAGCCATCAGAGCCGTCAGGTCGATGGGGAAGCCGTAGGTGTCGTAAAGTTTGAAGGCGAAATCACCGCTCACGGCGCCTGTGGCAGCCACCTCGCGGTCGAAGAGGTCCAGGCCGCGGTCGAGCGTCTCGTTGAAGCTGGTTTCCTCACGCAGCAGCACCTCTTTGATGGTGTTGGCGCGGGTCACAATCTCCGGGAACACGCTGCCCATCTCGGCAGCCAGGGTGTCCACAAGCTCGCTGAGGAAGGGTTTCTCCAGACCCAGGGTGCGGCCGTACCGCACGGCGCGGCGCAGGATGCGGCGCAGCACATAGTTGCGGCCATTGTTGCCGGGCAGGATGCCGTCGGCGATGGAGAAGCTCAGCGTGCGGATGTGGTCAGCAATCACGCGGAAGGCCACGCTCTCCTTCAGCGTAGCGGCGTTCTCGGCAGTGGCGTCCTGCGGGTAGATGTCCACATACTTGCGGCCGGAGATTTCCTCGATGCGGCTGAAGAGGGGGCGGAAGACGTCCGTGCTGTAGTTGGACACGCGGCAGGAGAAGTCCGTGAAGCCCTTGGTGCACTGAATCATGGCGCAAGCACGCTCGAAGCCCATGCCGGTATCCACGTGGCAGGCGGGCAGGTTGCGGAAGGTGCCATCGCTCTCGGCGTTGTACTGAATGAACACGAGGTTCCAGATTTCGATGCACAGCGGGCTGTCCTGGTTCACCAGGCTGCCCTGGGTGTTGCCCTCGGGGGTGAGGTCTACGTGCAGCTCGGAGCAGGGGCCGCAGGGGCCGGTCTCGCCCATCATCCAGAAGTTGTCCTTCACACCGCCGTTCACGATGTGTACCTTGGGGTCGAGCCCCTTGCTCTCGAACAGGGGTGCCCAGGTGTCATAGGCCTTCTGGTCGAACTCACCGGGGTTGCCCTTGCTCTTGTCGGGGCAGTAAACGGTAGCATACAGGCGCTCGGCGGGGAAGCCCCAGCGCTCTACCACCAGCTCCCAGGCCCAGGCGATGGCTTCCTTCTTGAAGTAATCACCGAAGGACCAGTTGCCCAGCATCTCGAACATGGTGTGGTGGTAGCTGTCCTGCCCCACATCCTCCAGGTCATTGTGCTT
>JAFOZZ010000207.1 GCA_017390945.1 Akkermansia sp. | reverse complement strand
GGTGTCGATTCCTCGGCGGGCGCCGAGGTAGGCCATCATGCTCGCCATGCACGAGGCTACGGTGGCTGCCAGCAGGGCTGCGGGCGAGGGCTGCTCACCAAGTCCACCCAGTGCGCTGGCCACATCGGTGGTGAATACGGCCTGGCCACTGCTGAATTCGCTCCGGCAGCGCATGCTGCCCTCATGTACGGTTTTCGAGGTATACTTACTCATTATTCCGGCTTCCTTTCTATCTTGTTGCTTGGAACGATTCCAATGTAGCAGAAGGGAAGAGTGTTGTCAATAGTAAAAGCTATAAATTAGATAGGAAATATTTTTTCTTGATTTTGTATGACAAAAGGGGGAGGGAAGCTAAAATACGACTTGACAATGAATAAAAGCTGAGTAAAATCTCTGCGCGCTGCGACGGTAACGCAGCCTCTAAGACTATGAAGGCAGACATCCATCCCAAGTACAATCCTGTTGTGTTCGTGGACATCACCACGGGCCGCCGCTTCATCACCCGCTCCACCGCTACTTCCGCCAAGAAGGAAGAGATTGATGGTGTTGAGCACTATGTGATTTCCTGCGGTATCACCTCCGACTCCCACCCCTTCTTCACGGGTAAGAACCAGTTCGTGGACACCGAGGGTCGTATCGACAAGTTCCAGAAGCGTTTCGGCGCCGTGCGTCGCGCCAAGAAGCCTTCCCTGGGCTAAAGCACCTTTTTTCTATTGGTTTGGAAACCCTGGCACTGAGAAGTGCCGGGGTTTTCTGTTTTCAGGATAAACCTGGTTGAGGTAAAAAAGAAACCGGCGAGATTCTGAAATCTCGCCGGTTTTGCAAAGTAATGCAGGAGATTTATCAGAACTTGAAGCCCACGCCGATGCGGGCGCTCACGCTCTGCTGCTCCTCGGAGGCGCGCGTGTCGTATGAAGCGCTGGGCAGGGGAGAGGTGCCGCCGCTGAACATGATGGAGCCAAAGATATCCAGATTGGGGCATACGGCATAGCGGACACCCGTTTCAATGGAGTAAACGATATTCATCATATCATCAAGGGTGCTGACAGCATGGTGATGAAGCTGCATCCCCGGAGTTTCCAGCATGGAGAGACCAAGACCCACCTGAGCGCCGGCGAAAGCAGCCCACTTCTCAGTAAGCTGGTACTGATAGCGGTATCCCGGCATGAAAGCAAAATTGTGCAGGTGGTAGGCGGAGTCTTCACCATAAGCATAACTGAAGCGGCAGGTGAAGTAGTGGTTGCCTTTCACATTGTAAACGGCGGTCACATCGGCACCGTAGGTGTTGATGGAGGGAGAACAGGTGTTTTTGCAGATATCAGTCAGAGCGTAGTTGGCGTTTGCTGCTACTTCCCATCTGAGCGGATTGGCCGCCGCCACAGTGGAGGCGGGAACAATTACAGGCTCAGAGCCGGCAACGGCAACTTGAGCGCAAAGCAAACCAAGACCTGCGAGAATATACGGTTTCATCGTTGAATAAGGGGACTATAATTGTTCAGGAATGAAAATTATGAGATGCGCGCATTGTAACATCGAAAAGGGCTGAAAACAAGAGGAATATCTGTCACATACAGAAAATTATGTGACAAAGACGCCACATCGGTCGTTCTCATATTGCCGATTTCTTACTTTTGTTGTAGTCGGCTGCCTGCCTGGCGCCAGAGCTGCACAGTGCGGCAGAGCTGGGCGGCGGCATACACCACGCACAAGAGGCTGAGCGGGTAGCCGGCCTGGGGGCCGCTGGGAGCTTCGTAGCCGAACACAATGAACCCGCCCGCGCCGCCCAGAATGACAGCGGAACCCAGCCGCCAGCTCAGGTCCACCGGGTGCAGGCGGATGATATTCCTCCCCGGCAGCAGCTGGGCCAGCACCGCGCGGAGGCTGAGTATGGCCAGTGGCAGCAGCAGAAGAAGGTCGACTACGAGTATTCCGATAACGCCCAGGATAAGCTCGGCGCCGCTTCCGAGATTGCTGCTGCGGGACTTTTCCCTCCAATCGTTCAGGTCCCGGAATGTATTCGCCTCCGGGGCGCTCATATCGAGGCAGCCATCCACCTGCCTGCCCAGAATATACACGGGGGTAGAGCTGTAATGGCGGTATGTCAATGCGGCCATGGGCTCACCATCACTATCGTTGAGGATGAAGGTGGCGTTGCAAGCCTCCTCTACGGGGGTGAGAGTCCGGTTATCCGCAGGGGATGAGAGCTTAACTTCATCCTTGCTCAGGTCGGAGAATCCGCCCATGTAGCCTCTCGGATTTTCGTTGAGCCTTATGATGGGGTAGGCGCCTATCTTCAGCCCTGGGGCGGCAAAGGTGGTTTCATCCAGATGCCGGAGGATGAAGTCTCTGTGTCTGGGCTTTGTTTCTACGCTGTGGTAGTAATTATTTTCCCGTCTCATCATCGGCACGGCTGCCTTCACGCCTGTGACGGGGTCCACCGCTTCACCTGTGAACACGGCTTCGCCCTTGATGCGGACCAGCTTGCCTTCGTTTTCGGGATTCACCACATTGGCATCGGCCTCCACCACGGGTTCGTCGCACATGTAGGCAAGGAACATGCCGGTGACCACTCCGCCGCCCAGCGTGGCAAGCAGCGCAAAGTAGGCGCACACGCAGGTAAGCGCGCCGAAGAACAGAATCTTGAGCACGCGCATCGCCATGGGGTGTATGCCGGCGCGGGTGGGGGAAGAAGGCTCCAT
>JAFOZZ010000206.1 GCA_017390945.1 Akkermansia sp. | reverse complement strand
TTTGGCTGAGAATGATGCGCTTGAATAATCGCTCTACACCATATCCTGCGACCCAGCCGATAATGATGTAAAGGGTGAATGCCAGCCACCCCGACCCAATGAGGGGCTGCACCTTTGCCGACACACCTTGTAACCACTCTGTCATGGTGCATAGTGTACCCCGGAGGAGAGCATGTGTCAAGGACGAGTTATGAGTTTCGAGTTACGAGTTACGAGTTACGAGTTACGAGTTTGGAGTTACGAGTTTCGAGTTTCGTGTTTCGAGTTTCGAGTTTCGAGTTTCGAGTTTCGAGTTTGTGTGGTGGGGCTGCAGCGAGGAAGGGCGCAGCTGAGAAAATAACTCGTCATTCGTAACTCGAAACTCGAAACTTCAATTATTCTTTCTTTTATATTGCATTCCGGCGCAAATGTGGTACAATACGCGCGTTTTATACGTTATGGCTATTCAGAGTAACACAAAAAAAGGGCGCACTCTGCGCGTAGCTTCGGCGGAAGTGCAGCGCAAGAAACCGGAGGGACCGTTGTACTACATCCTGCCGCCAGTGCTGGTGCTGGGTGTTATCATTTTCTGCCATGTGGCCAAGTCGCCCGCCAGTGCCAAGCAGCCCGCTACTCCTGCCCCTGCTGCCGTAACTGAGTAATTTTTCAATATAACCTATATACCAATATAACACCATGAGTGACGCAGCTCCCATTACCATGACACCGCAGGGCCTGCAGGTGCCGAATTTCCCCATCATCCCCCACATCATCGGCGACGGCTCCGGCCCCGACATCTGGCGCGCCGCTCAGCGCGTCATCGATGCCGCTGTGAAATCCGCTTACGGCGATTCCCGCGCCATTATGTGGAAGGAAGTGCTGGCCGGTCAGAAAGCCTTCGACACCCTCGGTACCTGGCTGCCGGATGAGACGGTGGAGGCCTTCCGCAACTATCTCATCGGCATCAAAGGCCCGCTTACCACGCCCGTGGGCGGTGGCATCCGCTCGCTTAACGTGGCCCTGCGCCAGGGGCTGGATCTCTACTGCTGCGTGCGCCCTGTGCGCTATTTCAAGGGGATTGAGACCCCGGTGAAGGCCCCCTCGCTGGTGGATATGGTCATCTTCCGTGAGAATACGGAGGACATCTACGCCGGTATCGAGTTCAAAGAGGGCAGCCCCGAGGCTGAGGTGTTCTTCCGCTGGCTGTCCGAGACCTACCCCGAGCGCGCTGGCAAGGTACGCTTCCCCGGTACCTCCGGCTTCGGCATCAAGCCTGTCTCCCGTGAGGGCACGGAGCGCCTGGTGCGCTCGGCCATCCAGTACGCTATCGAGACCGGTCGCCCCTCCGTCACGCTGGTGCACAAGGGCAATATCATGAAGTTCACCGAGGGCGGCTTCCGCGACTGGGGCTACGAGCTCGCCAAGCGCGAGTTCGGTGCCGAGGTCATTGGCAAAGGCCCCTGGTGCCGTCTGCCCAATGGCATCGTGATTAAGGATTGCATCTGCGACGCCTTCCTGCAGGAAATCCTCATCCATCCCAAGGACCACTCCGTGGTAGCCACGCTCAATCTGAATGGCGACTATTGCTCCGATGCTCTTGCTGCCCAGGTAGGTGGTATTGGTATTGCCCCCGGCGGCAACATCAACTACATGACCGGTCACGCTGTATTCGAGGCCACCCACGGCACCGCCCCCGCCCTGGCCAACCTCGATAAGGCCAATCCCTGTTCCTTCCTCCTCTCCGCCGAGATGATGCTGCGCTACATGGGCTGGACCGAAGCCGCCGATGCCATCATCTCCGCCATCGAGGCTGCCATCACCGACAAGAAGGTAACCGCCGACCTCGCCGAGATGATTGAGGGCGCAGAGGCTGTGAGCACGAGCGAATTTGGCAATATCTTAATAGACAAGTTACAAGTTTCGATAGACAAGTGAGAAAGCGAGGCGTAGTTTCGAGTTTCGAATTACGAGTTTCGAGTTTGAAATATTCAATCAAAGGCAATATATAGCGCATAGTGCTTTTTATCAGAGAGACGATGAATGACTTTAAAGCAGACATGACGCGGCGAACAAAAGAGTTTGCCCTGCGTGTGCTTCGGATGTGTTCATCATCGCTGAAGGAAAATTATGAGCGCGTGCACGTTGGTCATCAGTTGTTCCGTTGCGCTACTTCTGTGGCCGCTAATTTCCGTGCAGCTTGCCATGCTAAATCATCAGCTGATTTTTTGCAAAAAATGAAAATATGTGAGGAAGAAGCTGATGAAGCATGTTTTTGGATAGATTTCGCTGTTAGTGCTAAATTTATTAGTGAACCTATGGCGGCTCCATTGATGGCCGAGGCTCACGAGATTGCGTGTATTATTTCTGCAACGTGCAAAACATCTCGGTTGAACTTACAAAATAGGCGCAAAAATTAACTCGAAACTCGAAACTCGAAGCTTGAAACTCGAAGCTCGAAGCTCGAAGCTCGAAACTCGAAGCTCGAAACTCGAAGCTCGAAACTCGAAGCTCGAAACTCGAAGCTCGAAGCTCGAAACTCGAAACTCGAAGCTCGAAACTCGAAACTCGAAACTCGAAACTCGAAGCTCGAAACTCGAAACTCGAAACTCGTAACTAGTCCTTCCAAAATGCCCGATCCTTCCTTCGTTCACGCTGCTTTTTCCTCCATCGCGTCGCGCTATGTGACCGCGAATCATGTACTTTCGCTTGGTGCCGACATCTTGTGGCGTGAACGTGCGCTCAAGATGATTGCAGAGTGGAAGCCTAAGAACCTGCTCGATATCGCTACGGGTACGGGAGACCTGGCTCTGGCTATCAAAAAGGCTCTGCCGGAGGTTGAGGTACTGGGGACGGATTTCTGCCGCCCCATGCTCGATGTGGCGGTGCAGCGCGGCCTCACCCATGTGCTGGAGGCCGATGCCATGAACCTGCCGCTGCCGGATGCCTGCTACGATGCAGCCACCGTGGCTTTCGGCCTGCGTAATATGGCGGACTACGAGAAGGCGCTGCGCGAGTTCCATCGCATCCTGACACCCGGCGGGCATCTGCTGGTGCTCGATTTCAGTATGCCGGAGGGCGTGCTGGCTAAGCCGTATCGCCTTTACCTGCACCACGTCCTGCCCCGCATCGCCGGCTTGCTCACAGGGAATATGGGCGCCTACGACTACCTCGGCGATAGTATTGAGACCTTCCCTCGCGGCGAAGCCTTCTGCCAGCTCCTTGCCCGCTGTGGCTATCTCGCCCCCCAGGCTCTCCCCCTCATGGGCGGCATCGCCACCATCTACACCGGTCAGAAGCCGGTGTAATTTTTGATGTTTGATTACGTGTTGGGATAATTAGATGCCATGAGAAAGGTCTTCTTTTGAGAGCTGCGAGCCAGCGGCTCGTCTAACTTATAAACCCGCGCTTGCGCGGGTGGAATATGGTAGCATGGGGCGTACCTGTCTCGGCGTAGCTTTAGCGAAGACGGAAGCACCATGTAGGGAATAAAAAGAAACATGAGCCCGCACTTGTGCGGGCGGCATAAACTGCGGCATAGATAATCGTCTGGCTCCGGGCTAACGCCTGGAGCCTCCATCTGCCGCCCTCCACGACATCGCATTCGCGATGCCGCCCGGGCTCAAATTGTTTTTTACGCCCTAGCAGGGGTTACGCTCGCCTAACGGCTCGCTTCATCACCTGCCTACTATCTGTCGTCCCTGAACGGGACTCTCGAATTCCGCGGGCATACGCCCGCCGTACATTTGCGCCCCGATTGTGTGAGCGGCGTTCTCGAACTTATAACCTGCGCTAGTTCAATTTTACACGTTTTACACGCAAATTCAATCTAAATAATGCAAAAAGAAAAATCCCTACAAGCTGTTAAGCTGTAGGGATTTAGCGGACAGGGAGGGATTCGAACCCTCGGTACGCTTTTGACGTACACACGATTTCCAATCGTGCTCTTTCGACCACTCAGACACCTGCCCAGTCGAACTTGGTTGTTTTGCTCCCCGTAGGGGTGCGCAGCAACTATACGCGAAAATGATGCACTTTGCAAGCCTAAAATTTCAAAATAGATGATTTTTTTGAAATTTTGGTGATTCAGGCGCGTGTGGCGACGAGTTCAGCGTAGGAAACGCCGGTACCGCCGAAGAGGTCGAGGGCGCTGCCGACGGTGGCATCGATGGTGCCGCCGGAGAGGGAGTCGATGAGCTCGAAGTCGCTCATGGAGGCGATGCCGCCGGCGTAGGTCATGGGACAGCCACGCCAGGAGCCCAGCATGCTGACGAGCTCGCGGTCGATGCCGTTGCACTTGCCCTCCACATCAGCGGCGTGGATGAGGAATTCGTCGCAATGGCAGGCAAGGGCAGAGAGGGTGGCGGGCGTGACGGCGAGTTCCGTCAGGGTTTGCCAGCGGTTCATGGCGACGACCCAGCCATCGCGTGTGCGGCGGCAGCTCAGGTCGAGCACGAGGCGCTCTTTGCCCACGCGCTCCACCAGCTCGCGCAGGATATGGCGGCGGAAGCGTCCCTCGTTGTCGAAGAGCACGCTGGTGACGATGACGTGTGAAGCACCGAAGGCAAGCCACTCTTCCGCATTCTCCGGGGTGATGCCGCCACCTATCTGCAGGCCGCCGGGGTAGGCGGTGAGGGCGGCGCGAGCCGCCGCATCGTTGCCGGGACCCAGCTTAATGACGTGCCCTCCGCGCAGGCCGTCCTGCTTATAGCGCTCTGCGAACCACTCTGCGGGGTGGTCTGCCACGAAATTGGTGCGCAGGGTGGCGCCATCATCGGTCAGGGTGCCGCCGACAATCTGCTTCACGCAGCCGTTGTGCAGGTCGATGCAGGGACGAAAGCGGGTCATGAGCGTTCGAATTTATCCACTACATCCTGCAAGAAGCCATGGGAAACCAGGGCGAGCGCCTCATCGCGCGGGATGCCGCGGCTGAGCAGGTAGAAGAGCTGCTCCTCATCCATGGGGGCGCTGGCGCTGCCGTGCGAGCAGCGTACCTTGTCTGCCAGGATTTCGAGGCCGGGCAGGGAGTGGATGGTGGCTTTTTCGCTCAGCAGCATGTTGCGATTGCTCTGGTAGGCGTCCGTGTTGTGAGCGCCGGGAGCTACGTAGATGTTGCCGGCGAAGATGCCCGTGGCATTATCATCCACCACATTCTTGTAGAGCAGGTTGCTGGTAGCGCCGCCTACATGGTGAATCTGGCGGGTATGCTGGTCGAGCACCTGGTCGAGGTCGAGTTTGTTGGCGGAAAAGAGCTGATTATCGGCTCCGGGCGTGTAGATTTCCGCCACCGTTTCCTCGCGAGCCCAGTCACAGGCAAAGTGGTGCGTGTAATGCACTACCTTGCCGCCCATGTTCTGGATATTGGTGATGCTCATGCAGCGGGCGCAGCCGTAGGGCTGGAGCTCCACCTTGAGCTCGGCTCCCTCTGCCACCTGAATGTTGCGTGTGGCGAAAATGGTGCCTTTTTCGCAGCCGTAGTGTTGCTCAATGACGTGTGCTTTCACGCCGGGTGCCACCATGATGAACGTGGACGGGGTGTAGAGGGTGTCCGTCTTGTAGGTCAGGAGAATTGGCTCCTTGGTGTCCTCCTCAATATAGAGGGCATAGCCATCGCCGAAACGCTTGAGGTGCATACCCAGCAGGGCATCTGAGCCGATGGTGGGCATGAGCATCTCCGTCTGGCGCAGGTCGTCATCCTCCGCTGTGACCGGCACGGCGGCCTCGCCGGCATGCTGCACGGTGGCTTCGCCCTGTGAGGGGGTGTCGCTCTGCAGGAGCTCTGCCAGAGCCACTGCATGCTTGTGGGGACGGCCGAAGCGCCAATCTTCGTTCAGTCGGTTGGGGATGACGGCGTTTTCGAAGCGCGCTTTGCTCTCGGTAAGTGCTTGTTTCAGCTTTGCCTCAGCCTCGGCCAGCGCGAAGGCTTCTTCCATACTCATGTTCTGCGGGAAATCCATTGTCTTGCAGTGCAGGGGGTTAGCCGATAGAATCTTCCATTTCCAGGTCAATCAGGCGGCGCAGCTCAACGGAGTACTCCATGGGGAACTCCTTGACCAGGTCGTTAATGAAGCCATTGACAGCCAGGCTCATGGCCTGAGCACGAGTGAGACCACGCTGCTGCATGTAGAAGAGCATTTCCTCGTCCACCTGGGATACGGAGGCCTCGTGCTGCACGGCGCTGGCATTGCCATGTACGCTGATGGCGGGGTAGGTGTCTGTACGGCTGTTGGCGTTGATGAGCAGGGCGTCACACTCCGTGTTGTTCTTGCAGCCCTTCATGCCCTTCAGCACATTGACCTCGCCACGGTAGCTGGCGCGCCCCTCGCCGATGGAGATGGATTTGGCTACGATGTTGGAGGTGGTCTCCGGTGCGGCATGAATCATGCGGGCGCCGGTGTCCTGCAACTGCCCACTGTGTGCCAGCGAGATGCTCACCACCTCGCCACGGGCGCGGCGGCCTTGCAGTACGACAGCCGGGTACTTCATGGTAAGACCGGAACCGAGGTTGCAGTCAATCCAGCGGATTTCCGCGTCCTCCATAGCCAGGCCACGCTGAATCACCAGGTTATACACATTGGTGGCCCAGTTCTGTACCGTTACGTACTGAATCTTGGCGCCTTTCAGGGCAACGAGCTCTACTACGCCGGAGTGCAGGGTGGCACTGTCGTATTTCGGGGCGGTGCAACCCTCCATGTACATGAGCTCCGCGCCTTCATCGGCAATGATGAGTGTGCGCTCGAACTGTCCCATGCTCTCGGAATTGATGCGGAAGTAGGCCTGCAGCGGCTGTGCTACTTTGACGCCCGTGGGTACGTAGATGAACGAACAGCCGGAGAATGCTGCGTGATTGAGCGCGGAGAACTTGTTGTCCGTCACAGGAATGACCTTGCCGAACCACGGGCGGAAGATGTGCTCGTACTCCTTCAGGCCTTCCGTAGAGTTCACGAAAATGACGCCCTGCTTGCTGAGCTCCTCGCGCATGTTGTTGTAGGCGGTCTCGGAGTCATACTGAGCATCCACGCCAGCCAGGAAGGCTCGCTCCTGCTCCGGTACGCCCAGGCGCTCGAAGGTGCGCTTTACGTCATCCGGTACTTCCTCCCAATCCTTGTAGGGCATGGTGCCGTGGGAGAGGTAGTAGCGGATTTTGTCGAAATCCAGGTCATTGATACCCTCCGGTGCCCAGTGGGTGGGCATGGGCATTTCGTTGAACTTCTTGAGCGCATCCTTGCGGAACTGGCGTACCCAGTCGGGCTCGCCCTTGGCGTCGCAGATGTAGTCGATGGTGGCTTCGGTCAGGCCGAACCCGGCATCGAACTTGTGATTCTCGGGGAAGGAGAACTCACCGCGGGTATCTATCTGAAAGGGCGTCTCGTCCATTACTCCTCAGATTTCAGGAAGTCAAAGCCGTTCTGCTCAATGTGCTCCACCATCTCGTAACCGGCGGTGCGCACAATGCGGCCCTTGTACAACACGTGTACAACATCGGGCTTAATGTAGTCGAGCAGGCGCTTGTAGTGGGTAATGACCAGGAAGCTGCGGAAAGGGGCGCGCATGGCGTTCACACCATCGGATACAATGCGCAGGGCATCGACGTCCAGGCCGCTGTCCGTTTCATCCAGAATGGCGTAGCTGGGCTCCAGCATCATCATTTGCAGCACGTCGTTGCGCTTTTTCTCGCCGCCGGAGAAACCCTCGTTGACGGCGCGGGCGGTGAACTTGGTATCCATGCCGAGGGCTGTCATCTTGCTGCGCATCGTCTTGTAGAAGCTGACGGCATCGAGCTCCTCGCCCTTCGGTAAGCGTGCTTGCAGAGCAGCGCGCATGAAATTGGCATTGGTCACGCCCGGTACCTCCACCGGGTATTGGAATGCAAGGAAGAGACCGGCGCGGCTGCGCTCATCCACGCTCATGGCAAAGAGGTCCTGCCCATCGAGCTCGGCAGTGCCTTCGATTACTTCGTAATCCGGGTGGCCGCAGAGTACCTTGGAAAGCGTGCTCTTACCGGAGCCATTCGGCCCCATGATGGCGTGTACTTCGCCCTTGGGGATTTCGAGGTTGATGCCGTTCAATATCTGCGCGCCATCCTTCACGCGCGCGCTCAGGTTTCTGATAATCAGACTCATTTTTTGTTTTCTGTCAGACAGTTCTCCGGAATCTCACCACGCAGATAAGCTTCCATGCTCTTAATATGAACGCCTTCCGGCAGTTCGAAAACATCCTCAGGGGTCAGCCCTTCTTTCAGCTGCACGTCCAGTACGCGGTTGCTCGCATCGTCCATAACGTGGACATGGGGTTCCACGTTGGGGCAGAATCGGCAGGGACCATTATCGAAATGCAGCTGATTGATGAGTCGCTGAGCAGCCAGCGATTCAATGCAGTTGTAGACCGTTGCCAGCGAGATGCCGGGGAGCAGTTCCTTTGCTCGCTCGTATATCTGGGCAGCTGTGGGGTGGTCATACGATTTCAGCAGTACTTCAATGACTGCCCGGCGCTGGCGCGTCATGCGCACGCCGGCTCTACGTACGATGTAAGCCGGTGTGGCGGTGCTTCGAGTTACTTCTTTGCCGGAGGTGTGAGTGTGCATGCTGTTGTACGGGGGCGGCTGTTGTCACCCGTGCGCACATTATAGCGATTCTAAGCACGGATAGCAAGGCAAAATCATGTCGCGAAATGCGGCAGTAGCCGCTATTTGGCGTTTTTAGGCTTGCAGAATGGGGCTGAGTGTGGCAAATTGGGTGCGTACAGCGTTTTAAATTAACTTTTCGTTATGTCCGAATACTCATTTAAGGAGATTGAAGGTGGCGTGACTGCTGCCAGAGGTTATGTGGCAAATGCGCTCAGCTGCGGTATTAAGAAGCCGACAGCTACGCGACTGGACCTCGCTCTTGTGTATTCGACGGAGCCCACCACCTCCGCCGGCACCTTTACTACCAACCGCGTGCGCGCTGCCTGTGTGCGCGTGAGTCAGAACCACCTGCGCCGCGGCAATGTGCGCGCTATCGTGGCCAACAGCGGCAACGCGAATGCCTGCACAGGCGCCGCCGGTGTGGCAGTTGCCCGCAAGGAGTGCACAATCGTGGCCAAGGAATTGGGGCTGAAGCCCTCCGAGGTAGCTGTCTGCTCCACAGGTGTGATTGGTCTGCCGATGCCGATGGTGCGCATTGAGCCGCGTCTGCCCGAGCTGTGCCACGACCTGTCAGCCGACAAGGGGCACGATGTTGCCTCCGCTATCATTACCAGTGATACGCGCGAAAAGGAGGTGGCTGTAGAGGTGAATCTGGGCGGCAAGATTGTACGCATTGGCTCCTGCTGCAAGGGCGCCGGTATGATTG
Organism: Akkermansia sp.; assembly: GCA_017390945.1. Taxonomy (GTDB): domain Bacteria; phylum Verrucomicrobiota; class Verrucomicrobiia; order Verrucomicrobiales; family Akkermansiaceae; genus Akkermansia. Next base: position 6,884 of record JAFOZZ010000206.1, on the reverse strand, counting down.
CTCCCTGCATGGCTACCATGATTTGCCTGGTGTGCACGGATGCCGCTATTGAGCGCGCTGATCTGGAGGCCATTGTGCGCAAGGGCGTTTCCGAGACCTTCAACCGCATCACGATTGATGGCGATATGAGCACCAACGACACCTGCCTGGTGCTGGCCAACGGCGCTGCCGGTGTGAAGCTGACCCCCGGCTGCGAGGGGTGGGATGTCTTTGTGAAGGCTCTCCACTACGTGCTCATGGAGCAGGCTAAGCGTATCGTGCAGGATGGCGAGCGCGTGACCAAGTATGTAACAGTGCGCGTGACGGGCGCTCCCTCTCAGGCCGAGGCTCGCCGCGTGGCTGAGGGTGTGGCTAAGTCCTCGCTGGTGAAGAGCTCCTGGAACGGTGGCGACCCGAACTGGGGACGCATCATCCACGCTGTGGGTTACAGTGGCATGCGCGTGAAGGAGGAGAAGGTTGATATCGATATCGCCGGTCTGCCTGCCTGCCGTGGCGGTGAGCAGACGGATACTCCCAGCGATGATCTGCGTGAGCGCGTGCAAGCCCGTGAGTTTGAGGTGCTTATCAATCTGAATCTCGGCAGCGAGGAGTATGTGGTTTACACCACCGACCTTTCGCCTGAGTACGTGGATTTCAACCGTTCCGAGTACGCCTACTGGAATCAGGCCAAGCAGGACGGCCTCACAAAGTAAACTTTGCAGCATTGCTAAACATCGGCAGCTCTCTTGCAGAGCTGCTGATTTTTTTTGATAATGCTGGCCATATCGGTAAAAATACCTTGCAAGAGGGGCGTTTTTTTGCTATAAATAAGCAAGAAGCAATGTCAAGAACGGCTGTAATCAGTGATATTCATGCAAACTATCACGCGCTATTTGCGGTGATGGAGGATGCGTTTGACCGTGAGCGCTGCACGGAGGTGGTTTGCGTAGGGGATATAGTCGGCTACAATGCGTACCCTCGTGAGTGTCTGGACTACATTCGCCAGCTGGGATGCCCCGTGGTGAAAGGTAATCATGATGAAGAAGTAGTAACTCCTTCAAACGCCAATATGAATCCACTTGCCCGCGAGGCTATGGAGTGGACTCGCAATCAGCTGAGTGAAGACCAGCTCGATTGGCTCGGACGCTTACAGTACCAGCGCATCGTGCGTCCGGCCGGCAGTGGCAATAATTCATTTACCATCGTGCATTCCACGCTCGACCAGCCCAAGGTGTGGAGCTACATTGTGAACGCAAACGATGCCGCCGGTAGCTTTACCCGTCAGTTTTCGCAACTCTGTTTTAATGGCCACACCCACGTCCCTAAGGTGTACATGTGGAATGGTCGCGCCTCTGCTGAGGATTATGATGCTCAGCACAACCTGATTATGCAGGGGTATACAGAGATTCAACCGGTACCCGGTTATAAGTACTGCATCAATGTAGGTGCCGTAGGCCAGCCCCGCGATAATGACCCCCGTGCCTGCTATGCTGTGTATGATTCGGATGCTCAGTTAGTTATCATTAAACGCGTCGCGTACGACGTGGCTGCCGCACAGAATGCTATCTTGCAGGCCGGTCTGCCCTCCTATCTGGCCGACCGACTGGGACGCGGCTGCTAATAAAGAAAGGAGAATATAGTGAAAGATTTTTTTGACCGATTCATGCCTCTCATTGTGACCCTCGTGCTGGGCACATTCCTGGCCGGTTGGCTGGTGCCTATCGAGCTGGAGCAGATGCAGTGGGAGGTGCCGGGTATGCCCTCCACGTACCCCATCGAACAGATGTGCCGCCCGGTTTTCCTGGGGCTGCTCTGCTATATGCCGTTCATCGGGGCTGTCGGTTATTCTTTCATGGGAACGATGGATCGTTACGTCAGCCGTAACTTCATCTCCTACTTCATGATGTGCACGCTCATTCTGCTGCTCATCTATATTCTTGCCGACTTCACGGACAACATGGAGCGCTTCCGTACGCGCTTTGATGACCCGGTAGTGCAAGCCTTGCGCTTCTACGGCTCGCAGCTGCCCATGTTCCTGTACCAGATTCTGCCCTATACCATCATGATGGGTACAATGTGGTGCCTTAGCAAACTGTCCGGCACATGCGAAATCACAGGTATGATGCAGTCCGGTCGTTCCCTGCTGCGCCTGTGTATGCCGGTGTTCTACTTCTCCATCATTGCTGCGATGGTATACGGCATCTTCGGTTTCCACTGGGCGCCGAATGGGTCGCTGTACCGTGAAATGATTCTGAAGCGCAAGCAGACAGGCGTTCCTGCAAGCCTTATCTACAAGAGCGAGGAGTACTCCCGCATTTGGCGCGTGGGTATACCGTCTCCGTTCACAAATCCCGGTGCACCGATGCGCAACCTTGTTATCGAACAGTTTGACGAGAACTCCGCGTTGAAGCGCCAGTACATAGCAGAACGCGCCACCTGGGATCGCCAGGCTTCCACTTGGGCTCTGGATAACGTGTATGTGCGTGACATTGCTCCCGTCAATGTGCGCCCCGAGGATGAGAAATTCTCCGAGCGTATGGTGTGCGATTTCGCTGAAAAACCGTACCAGATTATCAGCCCCGGCCACAATGGTCGCATTGATGCCATGGGTACGTCCGCGCTCTACGAATACCTGAAGTCCGGCGCCGGTACCAAGGAAGACCGTGCCAAGAAGCGCACCGAGTGGCATGTGCGTATTGCCAAGGTGTTCAGCTGCCTGGTGCTCGTGCTGCTGGCCATTCCCAGCTCCGTTACCTTCCAGCGCCGTGGCACCATGAAGGGTATTGGTATTGCCGTGATTCTGGCCGCCTTCCAGCTGTTCCTCTACCGCGTGTTCCCGGCATTGGGCGAGGCTGGTGTGATGCCCGCATGGGTGAGCGCCTGGATTCCGAATGTGATGTACTTCATCATTGCCGTGTGGATTTTCCGCCGCAATCTGGCTCACCGCTCCTTTGCTGAGTGGGCCGCTGCCAAAATGAAAGGCGAGGCATGAAGCGTCCGCGCGGGATTATCTTTGACTTCGACGGCGTTCTGGTCGATACCGAGTGGGCTATCTATCAGTCCTGGGTACAGCTGTATGCCCGCGAGGGGCAGGAAATATCTATTGCCACCTATTCTCCCTGTCTGGGGGCTGGGTATTCCCACTGGAACCCTGCTGACCATTTGGAAAAGCTCACCGGCAAGCGTTACGACTGGGAGGTTGAAACTCCCGCGCGTCAGGCTGTGCTGGAGGCCGATTTAGCTCGTAGCGGTTTGATGGATGGCGCGATAGAGCTGCTGGACTGGTGCGCAGCTCAGGGTATAGAGCTGACGGTTGCCAGCTCATCCTCCCGCCGCTGGGTGCAGGGCTGGCTGGAGCGCCTCGGCATTTACGACCGCTTTGCCGGTGTCTTCACCCGTACCGATGGCTACGCCGTGAAGCCCGCTCCCGCTCTCTTTCTGGCCGCCCAGCAGTGCCTGAATCTGCCCAAGGAGGATTGCCTCATCATCGAGGACTCCGAGAACGGCACCATCTCCGCTCAGAATGCCGGCATTCCCTGTGTCGCCATCCCTAACCGCATGACCGAAAGCTCCGACTTCTCCCGCGCAGCCTACCGCTTACCCTCCCTGCGCGCCCTGCTGCAAGAACTGCAGTAAGGAAAGCGCTGAAACCAAATTGCTCTATGTCGCGCGAGTTGCTTGACATAGAGCGATTTTTGTGGTAGCTTGCAGGCATGTTTTCGCTTCTTTCCGATAAGCTGGATGACACCTTTCGTAAGCTCCGTGGTCTGAATAAGATTTCGGAGTCCAATATCGCTGAGGCTATGCGTGAGATTCGCATGGCTCTGCTGGATGCTGATGTGGAGTACAGTGTGGCGCGTGAGTTCATTGCGCATGTGAAGGAGCAGGCTATGGGTGAGGCTGTGCTCAAAACAGTGAAGCCCGGCGAGCAGATTGTAAAGATTTTCCGTGACCAATTGGCTGAGTTGCTTGGCGGTGAGGCTGCTGAGCTGAATCTTACGCCGCCCGGGCGCATTCTGGTGGTGGGTCTTAATGGTGCCGGTAAAACGACGACGAGCGCCAAGCTGGCGCGTCGCCTGAAGGCTGACGGCCATAAGCCGTTGCTGGTGGCTTGCGACTTGATTCGCCCCGCTGCTATCGACCAGCTGGCTACACTGGCTAAGCAGATTGAGGTGCCGGTGTATACGCCCTCTGCCAGCGAGAAGGATGTTATCCGTGTTGCTAAGGATGCTCTTAAATGGGCGAAGGAGCAGGAGCACGATGTTATTATTTTCGATACCGCCGGTCGCCAGGAGGTGGACGAAGCTCTGGTGGAGGAGCTGCGCCGACTGGCTAAGTTCCTGGAGGCTCAGGAATCCCTGCTTGTGGCAGATGCCGCTACCGGTCAGCAGGCGGTGCGTGTGGCGCAGGCGTTCGATAAGGCTGTGGGGCTGACGGGTATTATCCTGACAAAGCTTGATGGTGACGCCCGTGGTGGTGCCGCTCTTTCCATGCGTGCCGTGACTGGCAAGCCCATTAAGTTCGTGGGTGAGGGCGAGAAGCTCGATATGTTCGGCCCCTTTGTGCCGGTGCGTATGGCCGACCGAATTCTGGGCATGGGCGATATCGTGGGCCTGGTGGAGAAGGCCGCCGAGAAGATTGACCAGGAATCCGCCATGAACTCCATGAGCCGCATGATGAGCGGTGAGTTCAATTTCAATGATTTCCTGCAGCAGATGCGTATGATGCAGAGCCTTGGCCCGCTGGAGGGGCTGCTGGGGCTGCTGCCCGGCTTCAGTAAGCTGAAAAAGCAGCTGCCCGAGGGTGCGCTTGATCCTAAGAAGATGAAGCGTATGGAGGCTATCGTGCTGTCCATGACTCCCGCTGAGCGTGCTAACTACAAGCTTCTTATCCCCTCCCGTCGCCGTCGTATTGCCAAGGGCTCCGGTGTGTCGGAGATTGAGGTGAACCGCTTCATTAAGAACTTTAAGCAGATGAAGGAAATGATGGGCGGCAAGGGCAAGATGGGCGGCCTGATGAAAGCAATGGGTAAGATGAATGGCGGCGGTATGCCTGATATGTCTGCCATGGCTCAGGGCGGCGAGATGCCCGATATGTCCTCCCTGATGGGGGGCGGTATGCCTGACCTGTCGGCTCTGATGGGTGGTGGTGGCAAGAAGCCCAAGATGCCCGGCATGGGCAGCATGGGCGGCTTTGGTGGTATGTTCCGCCGCCGTCGCTGATGCGATTTGCAGTTTAATGAAAATCCCCCGTCGGCGGAGTCGCCGGCGGGGGATTTTTGCAGAATCGTTTCTCCTGGTCAGGCTCGCAGAAGCTCAGCGGCTCTGGCGGCGCAGAATGCTACACAGCGCTCGCAGGGGCGAGCATCGTAGTAGGCTTGCGTGCGCTCGCTGGGGCGTGCGCCTTCCTGTGTGTGCTCATCCAGGTGCAGGAGCTCACGGCAGGTGAGGGTGCCGAATTCTTGTGTGAATGCCGCCGCTAACTCGCGCACGAGGGCAAACACGCGTTCTTTGTCCTCCGGTACTCCCGTGAGGTTGCCCTGACAGTGCCCGGCAACGAGGGTCAACCCACTGAATGCCCCGCACATGCCACGCATGCGGCCTACACCGGCGCCAAAGCCGGCGGCCAGGCGCAGTGCTTGTTCTTCGCTCAGCCCCACCTCGGAGGCACAGGCGGCGAAGACGGATTGCGAGCAGTTGAAGCCTTGGTGAAAGTAGGCTAAGGCTTTTTCCGGTACAGAAAGAGTTGTGGTATTCATAGAGCTTAGCGGAAGATAGTGACACGGCTGATGGTTTTCGGGTGGCCAAATCCCATATCGCGCCCGGCGAAACCGCTGGCCGTGCCGCTCATGGATGTGGCATCGGCTTTGTCGAGAACAACGTTGACGGGGCGGGAGCTGTAGTTGAAGAAGTCGCCATCGTATGTATAATCTCCCACCATCATGAAGATGTTGCGGGGATTAGGAAATTCGAAGCGAAACTGGAATCCCGCATTGGTGGCCTGGTAAAAAACAGATTCTGCGCAACCAAATGCGCGGCCTTTCTCATCGAGATAGAAGTATTCCTGGTCTTTAAGCTTTTTCGGCGTGGCGGGGACACTGGTAGCCGGATGCTCTGTGTTGAGTCTGAACAGCTTTCCTTTGTTTATATGAAGCCAATCGTGGGTGGACTCGCCCGGGTCGACATTAGTGTAATCCACTCGCATCCACGTACCGTTAGCCAGGGTAGCATGGGCTTTCAGTGCAGGCGCCGGTGCAGTAGCATCAGCGGCAGTGGTGGCCGCTGCCGGTATGTACGTGACGCTTATATTCTTAATGGTATTGCTGAATGTGCCGCCTGCTTCCGTCAGCACTGCTGTGCCGGTGGTGGGGGAGGTGAAAGTAATGTTGTACTCCTCGCTGCCGTCGCCGGTGTTGTATTGGAGCTTGCGGTAGATTTCATCCGAGGTGATGGTTTGAAAGTACGGTACGATATGTTTTTTCGCAAAGTCCTCCTTGTCGGCCGTCGTGGCAATGACGCTGAGGGTTGCCGTATTTGCACCTGTTTTGCGGTAGTGATTGATGAGGAGACTATAGCCATCGCGCATGAGTGCGGCACGCGTGCGCAGATTGTTCGAGCCAAATTCATGTGGCTTAGCTGCGCGATTGGCTACGGTGACAACGTCTTCCTCTGTTTCCGTGACAATAGCCTGACTAAAATCGAAAATCAGCTTGCCCTCACCGAGTTGCTCGGGGGCAGAGGCTGAGACTGACGGTTCAGGCGTGGGCGGTTCTGTAGTGGTACAGGACGGAGCTGCTGTAAGCAGAGCGGCTGCCGCCACAAGGACGAAGGCTGAATGTTTCATAAGCGGTAAAGAAGAGCGGGTAGGCTCTGGCATTTCATGGCCGCGAACCTACCCGGCTGGAA
>JAFOZZ010000205.1 GCA_017390945.1 Akkermansia sp. | reverse complement strand
CAACTTCACGCGCGTGGTACAGATTATCGATGCCATCGCTGAGGCTGACCCGAACGCCCTGCGCAAAGGCGTGGAGCGCGACACTACCACAGCTGTAGCCCTAGAGTACGCCCGCCACAGCTCACCGCTGCTCCACGCAGTAGAGCGAGCCGAATACTTCCTGAAGTACTGGCGCCAAGGGCGTCTGAACACCGTATTCGATACCCTGCCCATGCACCAGCGCCGCGTTGTTTGCGGCTGGAAGCACTTCCACTCCTCCGGCACGGTAAAGGCCTTTGAATGGGCACTGGAAAATGTGCACCTGCCGGATTGGCAGTACCCGTCCAGCTGTTGGCGCTGCGGCTACATCCTTGATAATGTGTATGGCGACAGCATCCACGGCCCGTGGTATGTAGCCCCCTGGGTGGGCGTGTATACCGACAACCACATGATTTTCACCAAGAACGTAGGTGGTGTATGCGGTGGTCTGTCGCACTTCGGTGCCGCCTCAGCCTGCGCCAACGGTGTACCCGGCCTCACAGCCGGTGAGCCCGGCCACTGCGCCTATATCGTGCTGTCAAATGGGCACTGGACTCCCGCCTACTCGCTGACATGGGAGCGAGGCCTGCACTGGGCACCCTGGAGCGGTAACGACACCTTCAGCTCCCTGCACCTCACGGATGACCTGTACGACGAGAAGGCAGCAGCGAAAACACGCTTCTCCAATGCTCTGCGTACCCTCGCCATGATGTTCCGCGACAACGACATGAATGACAAGGCTATGGCCTGCTACGAAATGTCCGCCAAGGCAGCACCGCTAAACTACCCGATGTGGCGCGAATACGCCGCCTTCATGGGTGAGAAGAAGACTAAGGACATCGCCGCATGGAAGCGCCTGAACAACCGCCTGTGCAAAGGCATGGCCTCCCGCTACCCCGAGCAGGCTGCCGAGTTGCTGCGCCATTGCGTCTACAACCGCCTGCCCGCCACCGGCATGTCCACCAAGGAGCTGGCAGCTGCCTGCGCCGAGTTCTGGGAGCACGCCGACAAGATGGGGCCGGACCGCTGGCACATCGAGCGCCTTACCAACCACCAGCTGCAAATGTGCAAGAACTCCGGTAGCAATGCTGAAGACGCCTCCATCAGCCTCTACATCCGAGTACTGTCCGCAGCGGCCAAGCACAATGCTTACTCCGGCACCTTAATGTCCTGGGGTAACAACATCTCCAATTCCCTGAGCGAAGCCGGTAAGAAGCGTCTCACCGACAGCATGATTAAGGCGCTGGGTGCCGGTAAATCCATCTCCTCCGCCCAGAAGGCTAAGTTGCTTGGCGGCCTCATGCTCTCTGCCGAGCGAGCCCGCGATACCACAACCTTCTACAACATCTGCAAGATGATTGATCCCAAGGAAATCAAAGGCTCCGCCGCCATACCGGATATTCGCACCTACCCGGGCAAGCTCGTGTCCGAAGGTGGCCTGCCCTTTGCCAGCTCCACCAGTGAATGGGATGCCCCCCACACCCACTCCGGCCTGCTGACCAAGCAGGGTGGCCGCATCCACACCGGCAAGGACAACAACGCCTGGATTGCCGTGAAGCTGCCCAAGCATGCCTACATTACCGGCGTAGTCTTCGCCGGCAGCAACGCATGGGAACTCATCCACCGCTTCCGCCCGCTCAAGGTGCAGGTATCCGACACCGGTCGCGATGACGACTGGCACGACGTAGGCCAGCCCATCCCCTCCACCGGCAATTACATCAATAACTTTGACTTACAGAACGAACGTCCCAAGGCACTGTATGTGCGTGTACTGCGCCCCGGTGGCCCGGAGTTCTTCCACGCCAATGGTATCTATGTCTATGGTGAACCTGCCGCATAATGAACCTCAGCCCTTTTCTAACTGATATGTTGAAAAAACTCTCTGTACTTCTGATACTTGCACTGGCCGCCCCCATGTGCCACCAGGCACAGGCTGCCCAGCAGTTCGCCACCTACGAAGCCGCTCAGCGCAAGGTGACAGACACCGGCTACGTCGTCTTCATCTACCCCGCCGGATGGGATCGCTACAGCGAAAAGGTATGCCGCAAGCTCATTGCCGATGAGGCCGTACGCAAGGCCGCCGGCGATGCCGCGCTCCTGCTCGCCCCCATCTACCAGGATCGCAATGAAGCCAACAACGCCAAGGCGAAAAAAGTAATGGGCTCGCTGGGCTTCCCCGGCGACATGTCCGACATCTCCTACCCCGCCATCGTGTTCTACGAAAAAGGCGGGCGCCAGTATGCCACCATCTTCGGCCGCGAGCTCACTCGTGGCTCGGCTCAGCAGGTGGCTAAGCTGGTAGCGGAAAAACTCGCTGCCAAGAAGCAACAGGACGACATCCTGGTGAAATCCCGCGCTGCGACGGACGCCGGCGAGAAAGCCCGCCTGCTGCTGGCCAGCTCCCGCGTGGATGGCATCGACTGGCCCGGTGGACTTCGTAATGCCATGCAACAGGCTGACCCCGGCGACAAGCACGGCTACCTGTCTGCACTCAATTTCGGCTTTGGTCCCAAGAATGGCGAATCCATCCAGGACTTCGCCAAGCGACTCGACCAGGTGCTGGATAACGACCGCCTCAGCCCCCACCAGAAACAGCGCGCCTGTGCCGCAGCTATCGGCCACATCCGCCGCAGCATGGGTACCATGGCCGGTGGTGAGCTCATCACCAAATACGCCCGCGCCATGCGCAAGCTTGATCCCAAGTCCACCCTGGGTCTCTCCGCTCCCGTCGTGATGCGTGACTGGGTACGCCAGTACCATTACGGTCAGGGCTGGAGCCCGGAGGTATTGCCCGCCGGTGAGTTCCCCATGCTCATGCACGGAGTACCCATCACCCAGCCCGGCACCTACAGGGTGAACTTTAAGCTCGTGACCGGTCGCGATGGTGTGAATGTAAAGAAGCTGCGCCTCATGGATGGCTCCCGCTGCGTTGCTACGGATGAAACTCCGCGCAGCATCAACTGGGGACAGACTCAGCAGAATTTCACCCTCACCGTGAAGAAAGCCCTCAAGGACCCGGCGCTGGAAATCACCTACGCCAACGACGCCGACAAGCGTAGCACCTGGGGCGAAATCACCATCTCCAAGCAGTAAGCCCCACGGCAAAACATAGTTTATCCCAGGCCACGGTTCGGAAACGAACCGTGGCCTTTTTCATTGCGGGTTTCGAAGAACGAAACCGAAAACGGACAGCCGACTCACCACCATTCGCCCCTCGGAAATCGCCCTGCGAACTTCCGAAAAAGCTCATACTCTATCACACCTTATTGTCCGCAAGCTAGTTCCGGCTCAAACTTTTAGCTTGCCATATGCCAATGCATCAGGTAGGATTACACCATGTTCAGAAAATATCTGCTTATGCTGAGCTGCCTTGGCAGCACTCTGACGGCAGCAACGGAGCCGGCTCCGTATGGCCCCCTGCCTACGGAGCAACAGGTAAACTGGCTGCGCATGGAATGGTACGCCTTTGTGCACTTTGGTCTCAATACCTACACCGACCGCGAATGGGGATATGGCGATGAGTCTCCCAAATTATTCAACCCCTCCAACTTCAATGCCGAGGCTATTGTCAAGACCTTTAAGGGAGCCGGCATGAGCGGCATGATTTACACCGCCAAACACCACGATGGTTTCTGCACCTGGCCCACCAAGTCCACCAAGCACAATATCACCCTCTCCCCGTGGAAAAAAGGCAAAGGCGATGTAGTAAAAGAGTTTGCCAAAGCCTGCCAGAAGCACAACTTTGCCTTTGGCACCTACCTGTCCCCTTGGGATCGCAACTGTGCCGAGTATGGTCGCGAAGGTTACCTGAAGGTCTATTACAGACAGATTAAAGAGCTACTCACCAAATACGGCCCGATTTTTGAAATCTGGTTCGACGGTGCCATGGGTGGCGATGGCTTCTATGGTGGAGCCCGAGAGAACCGCAACATCGGCGAGGCAGATAAGTACTACAACTACGAAAAGGTGGTAAAAAACATCCGCAAGTTGCAGCCGGACTGCATCATCTGGGGTGCTGCCGGACGTGGTGACGTAACCTGGGGCGGCTCCGAAAAAGGCTTTGTCAAATACCCGCTCTGGAATACCAATGGTAAAAAGTGGCTCTCGCTGGAGGGTGATACGCCCATCAATCACCGTGGTTGGTTCTGGCACCCCGGCCAGGGTGGCAATGTAAAATCGCCCGAGCACCTCATGGAGATATACCTTTCCAGCGTAGGACGCGGAGCGAACCTGATTCTGAACCTGGCTCCGAACCGCGATGGCCGACTGGATGCCGCCGACGTCGCTTCGCTGAAAGCCTTTGGCAAGATGCGTACCCGACTGTTGGCTAAGGACTACGCCCTCGGAGCCAAGGTGAAAGCCTCGCAAGTACGCGGCAAAGACAGCAAGTTCGATGGCTCGAAGCTGACGGACGGCGATATCGAGAGCTACTGGTGCCCGGAAGATGGCAACACCTCTCCGAAAGCGGAAATCAGACTCGCCGCCCCTGCTACGTTCGACGTCATCCGCCTGCGCGAGCAGATTCGCCTCGGCCAGCGCGTGGAAGCCTTCCAGGTGGAGGCGATGGTGGATGGCGAATGGGTCACCATCGTGAAGCCCGGTCAGCCCGGCGAAGAGGAAACACAGTTCAACCTGCGCGATGGTAAGGGACACACCATTGGTAACCAGGTGATGCGCTGGCTGAGCCAGCCAGTTACGACAAACCGCCTGCGCCTGACAATTACCCGCGCCAAGGCCTGCCCATGCATCTCTGAGCTCTCCCTGCTGCGCATGCCCACCGCAGAGGAGGCAGAACAGGTGGAAGTGGACGACAGCGGCGACAAGCCCCTCGACAGCCAGAAGTGGAAGTTCACCGGTATTGCGGCAGAAAAGGCTCCGCTGGCGTTCGATGGTAATGCCGATACCAGATGGTACGCAGGCAAAACTCCCGCCCACTTCGTGGTAGACATGCGAAAGTCACACACCATCAGCGGCTTCTCCTACCTCCCCCGCCAGGATGGCAACACGAAGGGTATGACCTCTCGCTACCGCGTGGAGCTCAGCACAGATGGCCAGAATTGGACACTCGCATCCGAGGGCGAATTCGGCAATCTGCGCGCCAATCCGGTGGAGCAGTTCGTAACCTTTACCCCCAAGAAAGCGCGTTACTTCCGCTTCTCTGCCACAGCCTCTCTGGATGGCGTAGGCAGCAGCGTAGCCGAGATGAAGATATTCGGCCAGCCCGCAGGCAAATAAGCCCTGAGGCAGTAGGATACGCTCGATAAGCGAGAACTTTCAGAGGTACGAAGGACAGCGACGCGTCCTTCGTACTTCTCTTTTCTGTCATTTGTCTTGACAGCTCCAGTGTCGGCGGGCAAAATGTTGTGCCGTAACACAACTCGCACATTTTCACTCATGCAAAGACTTACAGAAAGTAAGCTGGGCGTCCTGTTGGGCTGCCTGCTGGGCATCGTATGGATAGCCTCCATGTCGATAGCAGACGCCAGCCCCTGCACCCTGCCGCCCGTCCTGTGGAGCCTGGCTCTCATTGTCCTGGTCGCTCTGATATGCATCGGTGTCGGCATGAAAGTGGTGCGGCTCCCGCTGGCAGCCTGGCTGAGTCTGGGTATCGGTGTATACTTTCTGGTACGCGCCTGCATGGGGTTCAGCCTCATGGAAAACTGGGCGGACTGCGGGTTAATACTCGGCGGCATGGTCTTTTACATGGCCGGCATCTACTGCGGGCAATTACACTCCAGCCGCGGCGAGGCAATCGTACTGACCATTGCCATATTGCTCAACATCTTTTTCATGTACCACCTGCAGGATGAAAGCGTGAGCCTGAACTGGGTCGGCCGAGCAGATACAGGCTTAGCGGGTCCCAATACACGCAACACCTCGCTATTCGTCTATAAAAACTTCTCCGGTCTGTTCCTCACCCTGGCAGGCGCACTGATGGTGTGGCGCAGCATTCTGCACGGCAAGCTCACGCTGAAAAACAGTCTTTTCCTGCTGGTGGGGGTGGCCGGTATCAGTGTCTCCTTCTTCTGCGACACGCGCCAGGTGTGGGTCGTGCTGCCCATCACCCTTCTGCTCGGCTGGATTCTCTGGCTGGTCAACAGCCTGTACGCCAACAAGCCCATCAGCTGGGGACTCATCGCAGGTGGCCTCACCATCCTGGTAGGTATATGCGTGGTTATCTATGATTTCCTGGTAGGGCACGATATGGCCGAGTTATTCTTCAGCGTGGACACTCACATACGCGCTTTCATTTGGGATAGCATTTGCGATGTCGCCTACAAAGCGCCGCTGTACGGCTATGGCCCCGGCGGTTCCACGTGGGAAATTGTGCCCACATACGCAGGCGGAGCCTTGCCCAACTACGCCCACAATGAATATGTACAGGCTTGGGCAGACTACGGTATCATCGGCCTGGGTCTCATGGTAACAGTCATTCTGCTGCATGTAACAGAAGGCTTCCGCGCCCTTGCCAGTGATACCTTGGATAAAAACCGGCGCGTTAAGATAGCCGTAGCAATGATTTGCCTGCTCACCCTGAGCGCAACCGCCTGCGCCGATTACGTGTGGCACAGCTTTGCACTGGTAAGCATGACAGCATTCTCCTGCGGCACCTTAGTCTCCCCCGTAGCCCGCCCGCCCATGAGTCTGTTCAGCCGTCGCAACTGGGCACCCGGGCAGGCGCCTTCCCCCCGCCCCATCCGTGCCGAGAACGGCTGTGGCAAGGTGCTACTGCTAGCCGGTGGGCTGGCGCTACTGACAGCACTTGCCAAACTGAGCCACACCCTCACCCCCGCCTGCCTGGCACAGTACAAGCTGGATGCGCTGATTCACAACGGAGCCTCTGCCGATGAACAGCGCCGGTTGCTCATGGATATCGTGCGCTCGTATCCGGACTCCCGCATCACCGACCACTACATTCAGCTTGCCCCCACCACCACTCCCGACTGGTCCCTCTATACCGAAGAAGAATTGGACGTGGTACGCGACAAAGGCCTGATGATTGAACTTTCCGAGCCGGATTGGGCAGCCTACGAGCAAGCGCTTCGCGCAGTACTGGCGGCTAACTCTCGCCAGCTTTTTGCCGCTACCGCTTTGGGACAGGTGCTCGACAAGCAAAGCCGCTTTGAGGAAGCGGAGCTCATCTTCCGCACCTACTACCCGGCCGACGGTCCGGATAACCGTCAAATCTCCTGCTGGGCTACCATCTATACCGCTCATTTACAGCAATGGGGGCACAGTCTGCTACTCACCGATGACTTATCCAAAGCCTGGTCCATGCTAGACTATGCCGACAAGCTGGCAAAGAAAACCGGCTACATTCCCAGCAGCCATCACAACTACCGCAGTAACCGCCGGGAAAAAATCGGCACCGGCATCCTTCCGCGTCAGCAGGCTCTCCAGCGCGGCTATGCAAAGGAGCTGGCCGTGTTGCGATACATCAACCCACCTAAAGACGATAGCTGGATGCAACCCTTGCAGAGCGACGGTAAGCCCGCCCTATACCAGCGCTACCAGATTCCTAAAAAATGAGGCCTCACTTCCCCTATCTCCACAACGAATAGCAGAAAGTGCAAAAAAATACAGCCTGAGTGCGTTTTCCGCTTGCATTAGTAAAAAAAAAGTGCATTATAGAGGAAGTCCGCATTGCGGTTATAGACTTTACTAACTGATATGAGCACACCTCCTCCGCCACCCTCGCCTGTCCGCCCGGTGCCCCCTGCAGCCCCGGTTCCTCCGTCCGTACCCCGTCCGGCGGCTCCCGTGCCCCCTGCAGCAGCCCCCACGCGCCCCATGCCGCCCAAGCCGGCCAGCGCCCCTGTGGCTCCTGTTCCCCCTTCACGTCCTGCGGCTAGCACCGTACCGTTGAGCGCTCCCGTGCCTCCGGCTCGTCCCGGCGCACCTGTACCGCCGCGTCCGGTTGCCCCGGCAGCACCCGCTGCCCCGGCTGCTCCTGCCGCCCCTGTACCTCCCGTAGCTCCGGCTACGGCTCCTGTGCCCCCCTCGGCACCGGCTCGTCCCGCAGCTACTGTACCGCTCAGCGTACCGACCCGCCCCATGGCTCCCGGTGCTCCCAAGCCCGCTGCTCCTGCAGCCCCGGCGGCTCCCGCTGCACCTACAGCTCCGGCTCCTGCGGCTCCCGCAGCAGCACCTGCCAAGCCGGCTAAGCCCGCTGCCACAGCCGCTATGCCCACAGCAACCGGCCCCATTGGCAAGCCTGCAGGCTTCACTAAACCCGCCGGCTTCTCCAAGCCCGCAGGCTTCGGCAAGAAAGCCGCCGCTGAGCCCGAGGAGGATGACGAGCCCAAGAAGGACAGCCCCGTACTGATTGTACTGGCAGCCCTCGCTCTCATCGTAGTAGGCCTGATGTGCTGGGTACAGTACCAGACTGACCAGCTGCCCGGTCGCGTAACGGATTCCGAGCGCGTATTCGGCACCCCCACAGCGGGTGATGACAGCAGCTCTTCCGATGATAGCGGTTACTCCGAAGAGGAGGAGTCCTCCGGTGAGGAGGGCGAGTCCAGCGGTGACGACAGCGGCGATTATGCCGATGACGAAGAAGAGTAATTTTTGAACATATCACAGCGTACCTGCATCTAAGCAAGCACTATGGCATTACAGATTACAGAAAGCAACTTCGAGGCCGAGGTTCTCAATTCCCCCGTTCCGGTATTGGTGGACTTCTGGGCTACATGGTGCGGTCCCTGCCGCATGATCTCCCCCATCGTTGACCAGGTTGCCACCGAAATGGCCGGCGTGGCCAAGGTAGGCAAGGTGAACGTAGACGAGGCCGGCGCTCTCGCCACTCGTTACGGCGTGAAGAACATCCCCACGCTCATCTTCCTGAAGAATGGTGAGGAGGTAGACCGCATCACGGGTGCCACCTCCAAGGACAATATCATTGCTCGCCTGAAGGCCTGCCTCTGATACACGCCTGATTATTCTGCAATATCTGCGACGAATCGAGCACATCGGTTCGTCGCATTTTTTTGTCCACGCATCGCTGCATACGCAATTTCACATTGACTTTGCAGGGATTCACCTTTAGAATACGCAGCATTCCGGTACATATTAAGCTCGCAGCAAGACATCCTTTATATAGACAAAGGGGCTTCACGAGACTCACCCGGACAACATTAACCATTAACCACCAATAAACAGACAACGTATGAATACCGATTCTGCCCTCAGCAAAGAAGCATTTGAAACACACGACGTGCTCAGCTGTTTCGATGCCATATATGTAGATGCCAGCTCGTGGATGTCGCAGGAAATGGAAAGCTTTTTACAGCAATCCGCCCCCTACCTGCGCAACAACGGCAAAAAACTGATTATGATAGCAGGCGTGTTGAAAGAGCTGGAGAACTGCGCCACGCTCAAATACGCCGCCCAGAATGCACTGCGCCTCAAGGAGCAATACAGCGATATCATTCAACCTGAAACCGATGCACCTGTAGGCAGCACGGCCGATGGCGAGTTTGTGCGTATCTTCTTCTTCAACCACCGCAAGCGCACCCAGCTGCTCATTACCCACGACCAGCAGCTCACCAGCGACATCCAGAACTTCTGCAAGCTCGATGCCGATGAAGCCACCGGTACCGCCGTCATGACGCTGTGGTCGGATGGCAGCATCATCACGCTGGCCGAGATGGCTCGCCGCAAGGCCTACCAGGCTCGCCTGCGCCTGGCCGAGATGGTGGGTAGCAGCCCGCTTTACATCGATTCCTCCACGCTGGCTCACGAGAATTTCAACAGCTTCATCAGCAACATCGCTGAGCCCATGCTCGCCCAGGATAAGAAGGTGCAGCTGGTCAGCAACAGCATCACACCCGAGCTCCAGAGCCTCATGGAAGCCACGCAGGCCGCGCAGCCCGAGCTGCTGCTGGTAGCACCTACCGATGCCACGCTGAGCGAAACAGACGCCCTGCTGGGCGAGCTCTACCTCAATCCCGCCAACATGGGTGCTGACCGCCTCATTCTGGTGACGGATGATGTAGCCCGCGCCAATGAGCTGCGCCTGCGCCGCCCCAAGTGCGACCGCTTCCCCTACGTGGATTTCATGACCATCAACAAGTACGGCTTCCTCAGCTACCTGAAGCTCTCGGACGCCTCTGCTGCCACGGCAGATAAGCCGCGCCCCCGCCTGCATAGCGGAGCCGCCATGCAAAGCTCAGAGCGCAAGCCTGCGGCCTTCGTACCGCAGTTGATTGGCGCCATCAAGAACGGAGACATCGATAGCATGTGGGATTACGTGCTCAAGGGTGCCAGCCTGCGCAACGGCATCATCACCGCTCTTTGCCAGGGGAGAGACAACTGCCTGCGCGTCCTCATCGAACGCGCCCAGGACAACATCGAACCCGGCGCCTTCGAGTGGTGGGTCACCTGCTACGACAAGTTCGAAAAAGCCTCTTATCTCGATGAGAACGAGGAGCACTTCACCCTGCTCCAACAGCTCATCGCCAAGACCACCAACATGCAGAACAGCAAGGAGGCTCTCAGCGTGCTTGCAGACCGCGTCAGCAGCGCCGAGGGCGCTCACGAGCGACTGTGGAGCATCATCCGCCTGGCACTGCTCAACGGCGCTCCTGAGGCCGTCTATTCCAAAGCGACGAACGAGACGCTGCCGGAGATTGCCCGCCGCCAGGGCAACACGGAGATGCTCACCTTCCTGCAATCCCGATAAACGCCGCGCCGCAGTTTATCGGACAGATAACAAACGAGGTTTCTGGAATACCTACTTGTAGATTGTAAATAACAATCGCCCTGCCTCATTGCTGAGGCAGGGCGATTCTATTAAGCGGAATAGACGGCTTGCTTTATGCCTCCTTCTTAGGGAGAAGGAAGAGGATGATACCGCAAAGCATCATCAGGATACCAGCCAGGCTCAGCACGGTGGAGAGCGGCGTACCGGCATCCTTCAGGCTACCGCCCAGCCAGGAAACCAGAGCACCAGCACCCACGGAGGTGAGGTTGAGCAGGCCGTAACCGGTAGCAGCGAAGCGCTCGTCGATGGTGTTACGCAGCACGGGCATGAGGGTAGCATCCATAGCACCCTGAGCCACACCCTGCATGGATACCAGAGCCAGCACGGCTACAAGGCCGATTTCAGCACCGAACAGCATAGCAAGCAGCACGCAGGGGCCAGCCAGGCAGAATGCGATACCGGGCACGTAGGCGCGGGCATTCTTGTTGCGCAGGTACCAGCGGTCGGCAATCACGGCGCAGGCAAGCACAGAGATGTACTTAGCGATGTTAATCCACTGCGTTGCAGCGGGACCGGCGTCAGCCTCAGAGATAGCGAACATGTCCTGCAGCAGGCGCGGATACCAGCCCAGCAGGAACCAGTTAGCGAAACCAGCGAAGGAAATCATGAGCAGCAGCATGTACATGCCACGGCCGGTGAAAATGCTCTTGAGCATCTGACCCAGCGTGAACTGGGGAGCGGCAGGAGCCTCAGTGACCTCCTCAGCCACATCGGTAGCAGCAGCTTCCTCGGCCTTCGGGTCGCGCAGGAAGAACAGCACGATAAGACCGTAAGCCACACCAACGAAACCGAACACCTCGAAGGTGAGGCGCCAGCCCATCTGGCAGGGGTCGCCAGCCATCATGGCGCCGTAACCAGCCATCACCTGACCGGCATAAATACCGCTCATGTGCAGACCAGTGGCCAGCGAGCGGGTGCTACCACGGTGGTAGTCAGTAATAAGAGCCAGAGCAGCAGGAATGTAGAATGCCTCACTCACGCCCATCATAGCACGCCAGAAAATCAGCTCCTCATAAGACTCAGACTTACCGGTCATCCAGGTCACAATCGACCAAACCACCAGAGAGCACATGATGATGAAGGAGCGGCTGAAGCGGTCGGCCAGGTAACCACCCACCGGGGACAGAGCTGCGTATACGATGAGGAAAGCAGATGTCACGATACCGAACTGAGCCTGCGTCATCTCAATGCAGCCCGGACCCTCGGTCATGGACTTATTGAGCACAGCCAGCAGCTGGCGGTCGAAGTAGTTGAGCATCACCACCACCCAAAGCACAGCCACGGCAATCCAGGCCCACTTACCGGGCTTGGTGATGGGGGCTTTCGGCGAAATGGCAGGCTTGGCCAGGCCTTTCTTGCAGGCAGCCATAACAGCCAGTACGGCAATAACGATGGCCACCCACGGAGTGAGGTCGGCCAGGAACGTCAGGATCGGATTAGGTTCAGGCATATGGATTATGTTTGTTATTTGGAGAGGTTAATATTGGAAATAAGGGGAGTACGAATACCGGGATGCGTCTCACCGGAGATGATGTATACGCTATCACCCCACTGCACGGCAGGGCAAGTAGCCACGCCGGTGGCATTCACACCTTCCTTGATCCACTGAGTTACAGCAGGAGCATAGGAGTAGACGGTGAAGTTCTGCCCCGGATGAATGGCTGGAGCCTTACCGGTGAGGGATGCACGGTAGTAGTTGCCGGGGTCGCCAGCGACTACATAGAGCTTGCCACCCTGGGAGGGCAGCGGGTTTGCCACACCCACCAACGGCTCGGGCATGGGATTGCCCTCGGTGCTCCAAGTATCGGTAGCGGGGTCATAGCACATCACGCTGTACAGGTACGTGCGCTCAGCTGCGCCCTTAGCATCCGGGTGCAGGGAGCAGCCGCCCATCACGTAAATCTTGCCATCCACCACACCGGCGGCGGCAAGCATGCGCGCCTCGGGCATGCGGGAAATCTCCGTCCAGCCCTTTTTGGGCGCAGCCATATCCAGCACAAAGCAACGAGAAAGCGTGGTGACACTATCAGCCTTTTCCTGGCCGCCCATCACGTAGAGCTTGCTACCCACCACGGCAAAAGCAGGATACGCCACCGTAATCGGCAGCTCAGGCCACAAAGCGGTGGAAGCCTCCTTACCATCCCAATCAGTGCAGGTTACGGTAGCCACATGGCCGCCATCATTGCAACCACCGGCTACTACCATGCTGTTACCATAGGCGGCAAAGGCAGCGTAGCCAATGGGGGCAGGCAGCTTGCCTATCACCTCGGCCTGCGGGGTCGTGCAGCCCTTGCCCAGATTCAGGAAGGACACATCGCCGTAGTAGGCCTTAGCGCCACGCTCAGCAGGAGTCTTGGCACCGGGCTTAGCATTGGGGAAGTTAGCACCACCGGTCATGATGATGCCGCCCTGCTGCTCCAGCAGCACAGCAGCCATACCGGCACGCCCCACCTTGTCGCCAATCTGCAACCAGGTATCGGACGCCACAGAACTTATCTCTGCCTGCGCCGCAAAAGCAAGCGCAGACAGAAGTACGAGAGTACGTTTCATAGTTTGAGAGAAAACGGTTATTACTTCATGCGAGCACCCCAGACCTGATTGGAGCGCTTACCGGGACGTTGCTCGCCATTCACGATAACAGCCAGACCATTCCATTCTGCGCAGGGCAGCACGGCACGTGCCACGGCCATCTCGCCGGCCACGGCCCACTCATTGGTGCCGGGGGTGAAGCAAAGCGTGAAATTGTGGAAGCCAGGGTGATTCTGCGGAGTGAAGCCCTTCACAGTAGCGTCATCGCCACCCAGCAGGTAGATGCGGCCACCAATCACCGGAGCAGGCGTAGGACCGGCAGCACAGAAGTGCGGCAGGTAGGGCAGACGACGCCAGCCCGTAGCCTCGCTATAGCTCCAGGCCTCGGTAAGCATATCGCGCACCATGCGGCCTTCCTCACCATCCTTCAGGCCGATACCCCCCAGCACATAAATCGTGCTGCCGATAGTAGCCATCTGCTGCAGGAAGCGGCCACGCCCCGGCAGAGCCTCACCCTCGCTCCAGGTCTCCGTAGCGGGGTCGAAAATCCACATGCGGCTCTCGGCATCCTGCTCACCAGCAGCAATGCTGCCACCCTGCACATACACCTTGCCACCCATCACTGCGGCAGCGTGGCCGGTCAGGGTAACAGGCAGCGGGGGAAGCTCGCGGCAGGTCACATCCTTGCCGTCCCAGGTCAGCATGTAACAATCGGCCACAGCGCCGCCGGCATTGCTACCACCAATAAACATAACACCCTGAGGCAGAGTAGCCGTAGCGCCATAGCCCAGCGGCTTGGGCAGCGGTGTAGCATCCATCCAGCCAGCACTGTCCGGCGTCATCACAAACACGCGGTCAGTCCAGCGCTTGGGGCCACCCTCCCACAGCGGTTTTTCGGGGAAATTGGCACCACCGGCAACGATGAGGGCACCGTTGCTCACACCAGCATACATACCAGCCCAGCCTTCAGCATCCGGCAGGTCGGCTAACTGCTTCCATTCAAGAGAGAGATTACAATTGTCCATCACACTCTATATTTACAACAAAACCTTCCTCGGAGCAAGCAAAAAGTAAAAAATGAGGTGAATACGTTGGGCGCGTCTCAGATAACGCTTGCAAAGAAGGGATGCATCTGCTACACTTGCGCGCGTAGGAATTTATGGCAGAATTTTCACCATATCTGAACCCGGGCTGGCCGGATGCGGTCTGGGATGTATCGGGCGCGTTCGTCAACGACCGCGAACTGATAGCGTTCCACGATTTCTGCAGCCTGCTGCTGGGGTTCTCTCCGTTCAACATTGTACACGGCGCCCCTCTGTGTACTTGGAACAGCGGCCGCGTGCTCAAGCACCTGATGCGCGATGCCGAGGAAATTCGAGCCGCCGGGCTGGAGTACGAGAAGCGCAACATTGCGCTCTACTACACCTTCACCAACCTCAATCTGAAAGAAGAGCACATGAGCGACCCGCTGGGTAACGCCCTGCTTACTTTCGCCACCAATCACAACCCCACGGGACGCAACGCCGTCATCATGGCCAGCGATGCCCTGCTGGAACATGTGCGAGCCAAGTTCCCCACCCTGCGAACCGTTTCCAGCATCCTCAAAATCACCAATGGTGGTGGCAAGGGTAAGCTGGAGGCCTACCAGCGCCTGGCTGAAAAATACGATGAAGTGATGGTGCACCCGGACGATGTGCTCAACTACGAGCTGCTGGAAAAGCTCGAGGACAAGGAGCGCTACATTCTGCTGGTGAATGAATACTGCATCCGCCAGTGCCCGCTGCGCGCCTACCACTACAGCTCGCTCTCGCAGATGGCGCTCAACTACTTCGGCCACGACAGCTCGGATTTCGAAGCCAGACAGGCCACCAACGGCTGCCGTGACATCGGCACCCTGCTCACTCACGACAAGCACAGCGTACTGGCACTCAATACGCCCGAAATCAGCAAACTGCGCGAGCTGGGCTTCCGCCACTTCAAGATGCAGGGCCGCGGCCACGCCAACGGCTCCTCCATCCTCTTTGACCTGCTGCGCCTCGTGCTGCGCAACGACGCACCGAACGAAAACGCCATGCATGCCGTCAGCCAGCGCTTCTGGGAATCCATCTTACCGCACAACGCAACATGAGCAACAACCTCAAGCCAGTCACGATGAACGACATTCGTTTCATGGTGGAAAACTATCTGCCCGAGGCCACGTGGACCTTTGGCGGTGCAATGCGCTTTGATAACTCGCTCATCACCGTTATCACCAACCTTGAGCAAAGCTTCCCCCTGCGCAAGCCTGTTCGTGTAGCAGGCTGCCCGGCCTGCAAGTGGTCGCTCGATTGGTACACCGAGCGCCGCCCCATGAGCCTGCCCACCTACAGCAATACGCTGGAGCAGTATGCCGCCATGAATGTGGGCGTGGTGCTCACCTTCGACAATCCCTTTATCACCGAGGAGATGCTGCAGGACAACTACGGCAACACCCTCATCAGCGAGCTCTACAAGCGCGACCGCGTACACCGCAACGCCATCTGCGTAGCCAGCGACCGCCTGGCAGCCCACATCCGCAGCATCTGCCCCAAGCTGCCCCTGTTCTGCCACCCGAACCGCCTGATTGTGGAGCAAGGCAAGCGCACCCCGGCGCTGTACAACAAACTGCTGGAGCAGTATGACCGCGTCTGCCTGCACCCTGCGGATGCCTCGCGCCCGGCTATCTACTCCGCCATTGCCGAGCCCAAGCGCTGCGATGTCATCATCAACGACCCGCTGCCACGCAACAGTGCCCTGCGCCGCGAACACCTGCGCCTGCTGGCCGATATTCGACTGGATCCTTACAACACCGCGCTCAACGCCCGCCGCACAGCCCTGGCCGAGCGCGATGGCTGGCACGCCGTCTCACGCAATGAGCTCAGACAGCGCGCCACCTGCAACCTTACTCACGAAGAGAGCGCCGCTCTGCATGCCGCGGGCTTCAGTTCCTTCATCGTACAAGGCAGCCAATTCCGCAATGAAATGACGCTGCTCTGGGATATCTTCGCCTGCATACTGGACTACAGCCCCGAACTCAACAACAAAGCCGCCCTGATAGCTTCTGCCATCATGGCTGCCTTCGGTGCCCCCAAGAACATTATGTCCAGCGGTCTGCGCGATTTCTCATTCACTAATTACGAATAACAGTTTTATGAACAGACTCCACATCTTCAGCTCCGAATCCGTAGGCGAAGGTCACCCCGACAAAGTGGCCGACCTTATCTCCGACACCGTGGTAGACGCCTGCCTTGCTCAGGACCCCGCCAGCCGCGTGGCTTGCGAGACCCTCGTGAAGGATGGTCACGTCGTCCTCGCCGGTGAGATTACCACCAAGGCCGTCATCAACTACGAACAGTTGGTGCGCGACGTTGTTCGCAGCATCGGCTACGCCACCCCGGCGGATGACGCCGTATTCAACGCCGAGACCCTCAGCGTCACGAACCTGCTCTCCACCCAGAGCCCCGACATCGCCCAAGGCGTTGATGCCCGCGAGGCTGAGGGCAAGGATGGTGCTGAGCAAGGCGCCGGCGACCAGGGTATCATGTTCGGTTACGCCGCCAATGAAACTCCCGAGCTCATGCCCGCTCCCATCATGTTTGCCCACCGCATCATGATTGAGCTGGCTCGCGTACGCCACAGCGGTGAGGTAGCCTGGCTGCGCCCCGACAGCAAGAGCCAGGTAGCCGTTGAGTACGGCGAGAATGGCAAGCCCGCCCGCATCCTTAATGTGGTGCTCAGCACCCAGCACACCGAGGACGTCAGCATCGAGACTATCCGCGCTTTCTGCACCGAGCTCATCCGCCGCGTCCTGCCCGCCGAGCTCATCACCCCGGAGACCGAGTTCTTCATCAACCCCACCGGACGCTTCGTTATCGGTGGGCCTCACGGCGACTCCGGCCTGACCGGTCGTAAGATTTTTGTGGACACCTAT
>JAFOZZ010000204.1 GCA_017390945.1 Akkermansia sp. | reverse complement strand
CGGGACGAATTGAAGGGATGAACTCTATGATTGCCCGCATCCAACTCAAAACCCGAGGTCTACCTTCCGTTGATTACCTCCGGCTCAAACTCAGGCAGCTAACCTCCCCGTCATTCACGCGACTTTTTTGACGCAGTGCCGTATTTTAGAAATCGTGCTATGGGATTGTCTGTGAAAGGTATATCTCGTATTATTCCTTGTTATTCAGAGGATGAAGTTTATATCGGACTTCCACGTGGTAAGCGTGATTATGTGCTGGATTTGCTCCGTGACCATGGAATTGCCGTCGATTATGAGGATATTCGTAACTCTGGTCGACTAATTGACGTGGAGTTTACAGCTCAGCTTTATCCCGAACAGCAGCAAGCCGCAGATGCGATGCTGAAGCATGATATCGGCATCTTGCAGGCTGCGACAGCTTTTGGTAAGACCGCGGTTGGGGCGTATCTCATAGCTGCCAGGAAAGTTAATACATTAATCTTGTTGCACAATCGAGAAATCCTGAAAAATTGGGTGGAAGATTTGCATCGCTTTTTGAAATTGGACGAAGCTCTACCTGAATATACAACTCCGTTGGGGAGGAAACGGAATCGCAAAGGTCATATTGGTCGCTTGTTTGCGGCTCATAACTCCGTGGGCGGTATTATTGATGTGGCGATGATTACGTCTTTGGGGAATGATGATGAAATCAATCCGCTCGTGCGTCAATATGGCATGGTGATTATGGATGAATGTCATCACGGCGCCGCGTATCAAGCTAACTGCGTCTTAAATTGCATCAACGCGAAATATGTGTATGGATTGACTGCAACCCCGAAACGCGATGACGGAATGGAGCAGAAGGTGCTCATGGCATTTGGGCCAGTGCGCTATCGGTATACGGCAAGGCAAAGGGCGGAAAGTCAGAATGTGCAGCATTTTGTTTACCCGCGTTTTACTCGCTTCTGTTCTTTGTCTGAAAATGAGAAGATTCAGACGCTTTATCAGAGGGTTATATCGGATTCGGTGCGTAATGATCTCATTATTCAGGATGTTTTGTCAGCGGTGTCGGATGGGAGAACTCCATTGGTGCTCACGAAGTTTAAATCTCATGCGCAGCATATTTTGGATGCCCTAAAGGGCAAGGTGCCTCATGTGTTTTTGTTACAGGGTGGCAGAAAAAACAAAGAGCGCGATGAGGTGAGGCGTTGCTTGTTGAGCACACCGCCCGATGAGCCTGTAGTCGTTGTCGCAATTGGTCAATATATAGGAGAAGGTTTCAATTTTCCGAGACTCGATACGCTTATGCTTACAGTCCCAATTGCTTGGGAGGGGAATGTCGAGCAATATGCAGGGCGTTTACATAGAACATATGCAGACAAGAAAGATGTTGTGATATACGACTATGTTGATATTCGCGAGCGGGTATTTGACCGCATGTATGGTAAGCGTTTGCGGATATATAAACGTATGGGGTATTCGGTCTATTCTCCCGGTGTTTTGTTTGAATCAATGAGCAATAATCGCTCTTTCTATGCAGGTGAAACATATGAGTTGCCGTTGGAACGGGATATTCTGAATGCGACGGAGGAAATCGTGATTTCGTCTACAATACTGAATAGCAAAGGAGTACAGTGGTTGCTTGATGTGTTGTCTGCTCGTGCCGATAAAGCATTATCCGTAACTATTCTTACACTTGATGCAGCTGCTTTTCCTGAGCGAGAAGAGGCGCTTCGGCGCTTGATGGGGCTATTGCATGCGTCCGGTGTAAAAGTTCTAAGCCTAAAAGAGCTCCATGAACGCTTTGTGATTATTGATAACCATATTGTATGGTATGGCAATGCGAATTTCTTGTCACAGCGCAAAGACGGAGACAATGTTTTGCGAATGGATAATGCTGAGGCCGCCGCTGATATCCTTTGTGCAATTAAGAATAAGATACAGCAAGTGGTAGCCAGTTAGGATTACATCTCCTGCAGGAATTTAAGGGTTTCGCGGAGTTTTTCGTGGGGGCGGGTTTTGGAGAGGCGGGGGAAGCGGCGGTCGAGGAGGATGTAATCCTTGTTGCGGGTGAGCATGAGCTTCTGGCCGGAGATTTCGACGGAGGAAATGTTGCGGCGGGAGGCGAGGATTTTGATTTTGTGGGAGATGAGTAGATTGCGGGCGGCGCGGGGCAGGGGGCCGAAGCGGTCAATCCACTGGCGTTCGAGGTCGTCCACGTCGTCTGTGGTGAGGGCTTTGGCGAGCTGGGTGTAGCAGGCCATGCGGGTTTGTGTGCTTTCAACCCAGGCTTCCGGAATAAAGGCGCCGATGAGGTTGTCGGCGTCGGGGCGTGTGGAGAGCACGGCTTCGCTCACGCAGAGGAAGTCGGCTTTGAGCTGCGCATCGGCGCGAATGGCGGGGGCTTTGCCTTGCAGCCGTTCGATGGATTGGCGCAACAGCTGGCAGTAGAGCTCGAAGCCGATGGCGGCGATGTGTCCGCTCTGCTGCGTGCCCAGCAGGTTGCCTGCGCCGCGGATTTCGAGGTCGCGCATGGCAATTTTGAAGCCGCTCCCCAGCTCGGTATATTGCTTGATGGCTGCCACACGCTTGCGGGCATCGGACGTACAGAGGGCATCCGGCGGCAGCAGGAGGTAGGCGTAGGCGCGGTGTCCGCCTCGTCCTACGCGTCCGCGCAGCTGGTAGAGGTCGGCCAGTCCGAAACGGTCCGCGCGGTCAATGATGATGGTATTCGCGTTCGGAATATCAATACCGCTTTCGATGATGGTGGTTGAAAGCAGTACATCTGCCTTGCCTGCTACGAAATCGCGCATCACGCATTCCAAGTCGCCCTTGTCCATCTGTCCGTGGCCAATGACGATGCGAGCCTTGGGCACCAGCTTTTGCAGCGTTGCGGCAGTCTGGTGGATGCTTTGCACGCGGTTGTGCAGGAAGAATACCTGCCCGTTGCGGGCGAGCTCGCGCTCAATGGCTCGGGCAATGAGTTCCTCGCTGTAGGGACACACCGCAGTCTGCACCGGCAGGCGGTTGAGGGGGGCGGTATCGATGGTGCTCATGTCGCGCGCGCCCATGAGCGCTACATACAATGTGCGCGGAATGGGGGTGGCGGAGAGTGTCAGCATGTCTACCATGCGGAACATGCGTTTGAACTGCTCCTTGTGGCGCACTCCGAAGCGTTGCTCTTCATCAATCACGGCTAAACCGAGATTCTTGAAGTTGACATTCTTGGAAATGAGGCGGTGCGTGCCGACCACAATATCAACCTCGCCGCGCCGCATGCCCTCGATGATTTCTGCCGCTTTTTTGGCTGGCGTAAAGCGACTGAGCAGCTCGATGCGAATGGGGTATTCGCTCATGCGGCTGCGGAAGGTGCGGTAGTGTTGGTCTGCCAGTACGGTCGTAGGAGCAAGAATTGCAGCCTGTCGACCGCCGGTTACACACTTGAACGCGGCGCGGATGGCTACCTCGGTCTTACCGAAGCCCACGTCGCCACAGATGAGTCGGTCCATGGGGCGCGGCGCTTCCATATCGGCCTTACATTGGTTAATGGCACGCAGCTGGTCCGGCGTTTCGCGGTAGGGGAATGAGCTTTCAAATTGCCACATCCACGAGGAATCTGCCGGGTGGGCATAGCCAGTGTTGCTTTCACGCTCGGCCTGTACCTCCAGCAACTGTGCGGCGTAGTCCTGTACGGCGCGTTCGGCTGCCTGGCAGGCGCGTTTCCAGCGAGCATCGCCTAGGCGCGAGAGCTCGGGCGTTTTGGCGCCCAGTCCCACGTATTTGCTTACCAGGTGGCTTTGTTGCAGGGGGATGCGTAGCAGCACGCCGCCTGCGTATTGAATGTGCAGCTCCTGCTCGCCCGTCTTATCATCTTGTACAATGCCGACGAAGCGTCCTAACCCGTGTGCCGAGTGAATCACGAGGTCGCCCGGAGCTATCTCGCGCAGCGGAGCCTGAGCTCGCTCGCGGCGCAGGCGGTCTTCGCGGTCATCGCGTTTGCGTGCTCGCGGGGACGAATAGCGCCCAAATATCTCTGCTGCGGAGAGGACAGCCAGCCCGGCACCCGGTACAGTGAAGCCAAAGGGCAGGTCTCCATCGCGGCTCTGGACGGGCTGCCAGGCGGAGTCTTCTCCGCATATTTCCTCGAAGCGCTTCTTCTCGCCTTCGTGGGGGAAATACATCACCATGCGCCATTTATCCTCTCGCCACTTCATCAGGCTCTGGCGAGCCATGGCTCGGCGGGCTTCCTGCATCACAAAGTCGCCGGTATCGAAACTTCCGAGCGGCGTGCCGAAGAATGCCAGCGCGTCTTTTTCGTTCAGCTTATCGAGCTCCGGCACCACGTCTACTACATCCGGCGGTGTTTCGAATACCAA
Organism: Akkermansia sp.; assembly: GCA_017390945.1. Lineage (GTDB taxonomy): Bacteria > Verrucomicrobiota > Verrucomicrobiia > Verrucomicrobiales > Akkermansiaceae > Akkermansia. Next base: position 19,038 of record JAFOZZ010000204.1, on the reverse strand, counting down.
CACATCACCGGGTTCGCCACTGCCAGGAAGGGATATTATCCAGTCCTGCGGGGCTATCAGGTCACGGAGTTGCTGGTCGGCCGGGGGCTCATCCAGTACCAGCTCGGCGCAGTCCAATTTGCGGAAAGAAAGCTGGCTATCGATATCAAAAGCGCGGATGCTTTCCACCTCGTCACCGAAAAATTCGATACGCAACGGCCATGCGGATTGTAGCGGGAATACGTCCAGAATACCACCGCGTAGGCTCCATTGGCTGCGGGCTGTTACTTGTTCCACTCGGTCAAATCCATGCTCTGTGAGCTTGGCGCAAAGGGATTCTGGTGAATATTCGGCACCGACTTTCAGCTCCAGTGTTGTATCTGCTGCTGCTTGAGCAAATGCCGGGGCTGGTTGATTGAGTGCGGCCGCTGTTACGACCACGACTTGTGGTGCAAGCGGTGGTGTGGCGATGGCTCGCAGGGCTTCTAGGCGCTCAGCCGCCAGGTCCGGGTCACTCAGGCCATTATTGACGTGAATCTCCCTCTCCGGAACGAAGATGCCGGGGCAATCCCACAGCGGAAGCTCTGCCGCCACACGCTCCTGCATGGGCAGGGCATCAGCTATTGCCCAAATGCGGCGTGCTTCTTTGCTCTGTGAGGCCACAAGCGCTACCACAAAGGCAAATGCTGCCGGGCACGTGCGCGGGAATACGAGCGGCTCCTCGCGCGTGCTGCCGGTGCACAGTCTTGCGAGCTCTGCGGCGAATGCAGAGCTGCGTGCTACATAGCTCGTCAATCGGAATGACAAAAGATTTTACAGTGCAGCAAACCCATGGGAGCGATGTCGCACGGTTTCCTCAGAGAAACAGGGGTGTATGAGAACACCCCTGTGCAACATGTTTCGCTCGTTGTTTTGCTGCCTGGCTTACAGGCGGATGGCCGCACTGCTCCAAGTAAGACCGGCGCCGAAGGTGACCATCAGAACGATGTCGCCCTTCTTGGCCTTGCCTGAACGTATGGCTTCATCCAGTGCGATGGCGCAGGCGGCGCCAGAGGTGTTACCATACTTCTGGAGGTTGATGAACACGCGCTCTACGGGAATACCAAGGCGCTGAGCCACGGCGTTGATGATGCGCAGGTTAGCCTGGTGGGGAATCACGACGTCCACTTCCTCGGGCTTGATGCCTGTACGCTCAATGAGTGACAGGGCGGAGTCCTTCATGTGGGCTACGGCATAGCGGAATACCTCGTTGCCGCGCATGGCGAGGGTGTAGAGCTTCTCGTGGATGTTTTCCTCGGTGGTCGGGATGGCGGAGCCGCCACCGGGTACCAGCAGCAGGTCAGTCAGTGTGCCATCCGAACCGATGTCGGAAGCCAGAATGGCGCTGTCGCCCTCCTTGCCTGTACCTGTACGCAGCACCGCGGCACCGGCGCCATCGCCGAAGAGTACGCAGGTGCTGCGATCTTCCCAGTTCACGATGTGGCTGAGCTTTTCGGAGGAAATAATAAGTGCTGTCTTGGCCTGACCGCAGCCGATGTACTGCACGGCGGTCTTCAGGGCGAAAAGGAAGCTGGAGCAGGCGGCCGAAATATCGAAAGCAGCGGCATTCACTGCGCCGATGTTGGCCTGCACATAGCAAGCGGTGGAGGGGGTGAAGGTGTCCGGAGTTACTGTACCTACGATGATGAGGTCGATTTCCTCGGGCGTTACCCCGGCGGCTTCCATAGCCTTCTTGGCGGCCTGGGTGGCCATGTCACTGGTTTTTTCACCGGGGGCGGCAATGCGGCGTTCTTCGATACCGGTGCGCTCGATAATCCACTCATTCGAGGTTTCCACCATCTTCTCCAGGTCGGAGTTTGTCAGGCGGGTTTCCGGTACGTAAGAACCTGTGCCGATGAGAGCCACCGGCAGACGCTTGAAAGGCTTCGTGAGATCGTTCATAACTTGTGCAATTCTGTATGATGATAGATTCTCTCCCTCTGGGGGACAACTTCAGTTTACCAGAAAGCTAGAGCAAACGCTAGCTTTTTTTGCGTTTTCCTATTCAAAAAATCCAAAAAATCGGTTAATTTGACTGTAATAGTGGGAGTTGGATAAAAAATGGACAGGATAAAGACTTGTTGAGGGTGTGGGAATGGTGTTTGAAAGGGCGTTTTCCGGAGCATATAGAACAGCAGCGCTGGAAACGAAAAAGTAGGGATTGAGTGTGCCATCATGCTACAATATAACACTTGCCATACAGAGGCTGTTGTGGTATGCTGCCGGAGTATGAACGCAACAACGAGCATCGTAATGGCTGCGGCTTTGATTTCCGGCGTGGTTCAGGCTGGAGAGGAAAGCGTGGATAGCTGGAGCTTTGGCATGCCGGATACCGGGCTCTTGCCCAGCTTTGCGAAGGCTGAGTTCTTCTCACAGATGAAAGAGCGCCACGGCGATGCCTCCGACTTGAGTATGCAGAGCTATGGCATTATGGTGCCGTTTCTGGATCCGCGCAAGACGGGTAGCGGCGATACTCACATCAATTTTCAGTTGGACGCCAAGGTGACGGTGATTAACGCTGGTGGTAGCCTCCGCTTGCGGAATGAGAATATGTATAACCTAGCCTTGCCGATGACGTTTATTACCTCCATGCCCAGTGGTAACACATGGACGTATGGTGTGGCTCCTGAGCTTGCTTCTGATTCGAAGGCAATGGAGAAGGGGCTTGACCTGACTGCCTATGCATTCTACAGCGTTAAGGCGAGCGATACCTTCAGCTACTCGCTGGGCTTGGCGCTCTCACCCCGTTTTGTGGAGTACAGGGTTTTACCCATTGTGCGTTTTGACTGGAAACCGTGCGAGTTGTGGACGGTAAGCCTGAAGGGGTATGAACTGAAGGCTATGTATCAGGCCACAGAGCGCTTAGCCGTGGGGCCGTTCTTGTCCGCACGCGGCGGTATATGGGCTGTGGATACCGACCGTGGTGCTCGTTTTCTCCGTGTCCGTTCGCTGGTGCTGGGTGCTGCGGTGGAGTATGATTTCTCACGCCCTGGGCAAACCAAGCGTTTGTTCTCGGCGGCTATTGGCTCTACCCTCGCTACGCATGCTCAGTTCTGTGAGCGTGGCAGCATGGATGGCTATGAGAACCACCACTATAAGCCCGGCTTCTACGCATCGGCTGAGGTGGATTTCCGCTTCTGACCAACTGCTGCTCCGTTTTCTTACCGCTTCTTGCCTGGTGCTGGGCTTAGCCTGGCGCGGTAGTGACCGGTGAGGGGAAAGGTGAAGAGGCAATCTTCTTCTTCGGCACCGGCTCCGATATTGTGGATGATAAGAGGCGTGCCATCAGCGGCTTTGCGGTCGCTTACAATCATGATATGCGGCAGGCTGCCGGCTACGGTGCACGTGACCAGATCGCCCGGTTTGTAATCTGCTTTATTGGTCGTAACCGGCAGGCTCCAGCCCTTGCGTTTGAAGAATGTTTGCAGGTTGGGTACGCGGCGGTGGTCGATGTTCTTATCCGGGCGTTTGAGTCCCCATCGTTTGGGGTAGCGGGAGAAGTTTTGCTTCATGTCCTCGTGCACCTCCTTTTGCAGGTCGAAGTTCAGTAAACGCATCGCACGGATGACGACATCGGTGCACACGCCGCGGTCTTGCGGCACATCGCCACCTGGGTAATCGAGGCGGACGTAGGCCGGGTCGTATTCGAGCGTTACTCCAATCTGGCGACGAGCCAGCGCGGGCAGGCGGCTATCAGCCGCAGCTGTGACAGCCAGGGCAATGAGCAGGAAGAGAGCGTTTTTCATCGGGATGTGTTGCTGTAGGAGGGGCGGTAGTGCCCCGTGAGTTTGAAAGTGAAGAGCTGCGGATTTTCGCGAGTGCCATTCCCGAGGTTATGGATAACCATTGGTGTGCCGTTGGCAGAGGCGTGGTCGCTCACCACCATAATGTGCGGGCGGCCACTGCTTACGCGGCAAGTGACGATATCGCCCGGCTTGTAATCCGCCGCGTTGTCAGTGACGGGCAGGCTCCAGCCGCGGCGGGTAAAGTACACCTGCAAATTAGGCACGCGGCGGTGGTCGATATTTTTATCCGGGCGCTTGAGACCCCAGTTGTTCGGGTACAGGGAGAAGTGGCGGCTCATGTCCTCATGTACCTCTTTTTGCAGGTCTATTCCTTTGAGACGCAGCGCACGGATGACCACATCAGTACAGACGCCTCGTTCCTGGGGAACATCGCCACCCGGGTAGGAGAGCTTCTCGTATGATGGGTCGTATTTTACCGTCACGCCAATTTGTTTGCGAGCCATCGCTGCCAGATTATCAGGCTCCGCCGGTAGTGTGTTGTAGGAGAGTGTCGGGAAATACTGCCGTGCAAAGGGCCAGTACTTCTGAATGGTCGACCAATGGCAGGCGGCCACAGCGGCGGTCGTAGCCAGCAGCACGCCAATGACGAGCAGGGGGATATAAATACGCTTCTTCATGCGGGGTAATTGGGTTAAGATTGCTTTTTTCGGTCAACGTGAGTGCCTGTTTGTCCGGCTTCGCGTTCCAGTGCGCGCTGCTTCCACAGGGGGATGGTCGATTTGCGTGCCTTAGCCTTACGTTTGCGTTCGCGGCGCTCGGCGGCACGTGCTTTTTCCGCTGCGATTTGTGCCTCCTTTTCACGAGCCAATCGTGCCTCCTCGATTCGCTTCTGAATGCGCGACGAATGCTCATTGCCGGCGGAAGTAATCGTCCAAGGGCAGCGTGGGTCGGTGCCGGATTCCGTAATGGGCAGGCATACCATATCCGGGTCAATGAAGCGGATTTGTCGGTAGAGCAAGTCCTTGATGGTGGCCAGCAGACTCTTGGGCGGGAACAGCCCCGTGCGAGCCAGCTCAATGGTGTAGGCGATGCGGATGTGCTTGGCTTGCAAGCTCATGCGGGCTATATCGCGCAGCGAGATGCCCTCCGCCGGTTGTTCCTCCGGTGCGCAAATGGCGGCGGCTCGCAGCAGGAACAGGCAATCCTTCACCTTGCGGCATAGTTTATCCACCAGGTCGCGCACCTTGGGGCGGGCATTGAAGCGGTAATCCTTCACCTCTATGAGCCACAGTTCTTTCTTGCCCGGGTGGTAGAGCACGAAATCCATCTCCTTGCAGCTGTTGCAGAAGTTTTGTGCGTAGTGCGAATAGAAGGGTGAGCACTCAAAACGACACACGTAGTAGCCCGCCTCAAAATTGAAGCGGTGCAGGCCTTCTACACAACTGGTGCCAGCCTGAAACACGGTCAGGCCTGCTCTGTGGGTTCGAAGTTCATATTGAGGTAACGGTCTGCCTGCTCCATCTCGGCTTCCAGACTGTCGATGTGGTCGATTTCGTCCAATGTGTTGCCCACCGAGGTACGCACGCCGCTCGCGTTGTCGCCCGGGGGCTGCAGGCCGAAGAAGCGGCGGCTGATTTTATCATTCGGTTTCTCGGCTAGCTGAATGACGAGCTCTCGCAGCAGGAAAAGACTGTGAGTGGTGAGCATGACCTGTACTCCCGCCCGGCACAGCCCCAGGATGATGTTGACCAGCACAGGCAGGTGGGTGGTGTTCAGGTTCATTTCCGGTTCATCCCAGAAGAGCGAGGTGCCGGCGCGCACTGTGCCATTGCCCAGCAGGAGGCCCAGCGTACCAATGCGTTTGAAGCCCTCCGCCACCAGATTCAGCTCCAGCGGTTCCTGGCCGGGGCGCTTCAGGTAAAAGCGGCCATTGATGCGTTGCAGTGTGCCGGAGAGCAAGCGCTCAATCTGTTTGATGACGTAGCGCAGCCCTTCGGGTACCGGTTGGGTGCCGGGTTCTTCCTCCAGCGCGCGGCAGAGCTCCCAGCTGGCGGAATCCAGCAGTTCGGGGTAACGCTTGCCGGCCTGCATGTAGCAGGGGTAGATGGAGAGCACCTCGCGCGGCGATACAAAGACGGCATTTTCGCTCAGGAATCGCTGCGGCAACTTGCGGATGTGCAGGCCTTCCTCCTCGTGCTCTGCGGTAAAGCTGAAATCGAGTTCCGCAGCACCGAGCGGCACCTTAGCGCCTTCGAGCGAGGCGTGCACGTGCGCTACGCCGTTTCCTCTGTTGCGGGCGGTGAGGGAGGTAAGGTTGTGCGTACCGAACACGCGCAGCAAATCGCGTCGCAGTCGCTTTTCCTCCGCCCATACCTCGGGCAGCTCTCGGCGGTTGCCATCGCATCCCCACTTGGTGATGGAGTAGCACAGCTTCATGAGGTGGCTTTTGCCGGAATCGTTGCCACCTACGATGATGTTGACTCCGGGTACGAAGGTAAACACCTCCTGCCGCGGAAACACTGTCACCCCTTCCACTGCCAGCTTACGTATCATACTTGGCATTCTACCTCATTTGGCAGGGGATAGCAATGATAAAAGATTTGATTTGCGCTAAAAACGTATGGCAGTATGACTTTGCTGCCACTTGTCATGCGTGCGTGAGGTGTGCTAGAATGAACCCATGACCGATTTGGACAAAATGAAACAAGTGATGGGGTACCTGATTGGGTATCGCCTTGGCAGCCAGATGCTGCCGCAGATGCTTCCCGGTATCGAGGCCGACGACGTTGTGGCTGAGACGCTGGCCAAGGGTGTGAAGGATGGTATTTCCGGCGATATGGACATGAGCCTTATCGATGACAAGGTGGAGGAGTACCAGAATGCCTTTGTGAGCATGCTGCAGGAGCGCGGTAAGAAGGTAGGCGAGGCCAACCTGGAGAAGGGCCGCCTGTACATGGAGGAGAACGGCAAGCGCCCGGAGGTGACCACCACGGAAAGCGGCCTTCAGTATGAGGTGCTGGTAGCCGGTGGCAGCGAGAAGTATGACGCCGCTGTGCATGGCGATGCCCCCACCGCTGAGGTGATGTACAAGGGTACGCTGGTGGACGGCACGGTGTTCGACCAGTCCCGCCAGCCCGTGAAGTTCAATATCCGCCAGGTTATCCCCGGTTTCACCGAGGCGCTGAAGCTTATGCCCGTTGGCGCTAAGTGGAAGGTAACTATCCCCGCCAATCTGGCCTATGGCGCCAATGGCCCGGGCAGCATTGGTCCGAACTCCACTCTGATTTTCGAGATGGAGCTCATCTCCCTGACCAAGTAAGTATTTTATCCCCCTGCGGGTGGCGAGTCTGTCCGCAGGGGCTACACTCCTTTTTTCGTGATGAATACTCGTATTGGCAAGTTTATCCGCAGCGCTCTGTTTGCCGCGCTGGGTGTCTTTTTCCTGATGTATGCGCTGGACATGGCACCGAGTGGCTACCGCACGGCGTTCTTTGCATTCAGTGGATTGGATTTTGTGTGGGCTCTCTGGCTGCTGGTGGCAGCCATTCGTAACCGTTGAGTTGCGTTGAACCAGGTTTATCGTTGCCGCTGTTGCTTCTGGCTGACAGCGGCTTTTCTTTTGAACAATTGGGGGGAGTTGGGTGTCACACAGAGCGATGAGAAAGTATCTGACGGTAATTGTGGCAGGGCTGGCTGTATTGGCTGGTGCAGGGGTGTGGATGCAGTGTCAGACGCTTCAGTTTGGCGCATTTTCGTGGACGCATATTGGCCTGTACCCCTTCAGTAGTAAATCCCTGCATGTGGTGAAGTACGGCGATGAAACCCTCTGTGGCCGTGTGCTGGAGGCCGCGGAATCCCCATGGGTGAGAGCGAATGCTGACCGCACGCTTTCGGTGTCGTGTGGTCGCGTCGGCAGCGAAACGACGGTGCATTATTCCATCGATACGAAGGATTATGTATCTGCACCGCGCTATGATATGTGCGGCTTCGATTTGAGTTTTGATACCCTGGCTCAGAGCTCGGGCGATACGTCGTTTGCGTACGAAGTGAGCGTGTTCCGTAATCGAATGGCTGCCTGGAACCGCGGCTGATAGGCAAAGCGGATTTCTGCCACCATTCTCCGGGTGCAAAAGTGTTGCGGTCGCAGGTTGCCGGACTCGATTTGCTCTTGCAACTTGTCCGCGGGTGGGGTATGATAGGCGCATGGCAGTTCAGTTTGCAATAGTTTCGCTTGGTTGCGCCAAGAATCTGGTGGATTCGGAGGTAATGGCTGACCGCATGTTGGCGGCGGGTTTTGAAAAGACGGAGCCCGAAAGCGCCGATGTGCTCATTATTAACACCTGCGCCTTTATCGACCCTGCCAAGCAGGAGGCTATTGATACGATTTTTGCTGCCGCTCGTGCTCGCGAGGAAGGCGCTGCACCCGCTGAGCAGAAGATAGTGGTGGCTGGTTGTTTGTCCCAGCGCTATGCCCAGGACCTGGTGAAGCTGATGCCTGAGGTGGATTGCTTCATGGGTGTGGACGAGGTGTGCCGTGTGGCTGAAATTGCGGAGGCTTGCCTGGCCGGTACCGCCGAGAAGGTGTACAGCACCAAGGTGTCGAAGCTTATGCCGGACTTTGGCGATACACGCTACCGCCTGACCTCCGCCCATACGGCTTATGTGAAAATTGCCGAGGGCTGCAATCATGCCTGCGCTTACTGCGTGATACCGCGTATTCGAGGTGGACACCGCAGCCGCCCGCAAGCCAATATCGTGCGCGAGGTGCGTGCGCTGGTGGAGCAGGGGTGCCGTGAGATTAACCTTATTGCCCAGGATACCACGTACTACGGCATGGATAAGTGGGAGAAGAAGGCCGGCAAGACCAGCGGTGTGGACTCCTCTCGTGGTGAGTCGCTGGCTACTCTGTTGCGCGAGATTAACGACATTCCCGGCGATTTCTGGGTACGTGTGCTTTATACTCACCCCGCTCACTGGAGCCGCGAGCTTATTGATGTATTTGCTACCTGCGATAAGGTGGTGAAGTATGTGGACATTCCCTTGCAGCACATTGCTGCTCATATTCTGGAGGAGCAGCGCCGCAAGACGGATGGTGACTACATCCGTAATCTCATCCGCGACCTCCGCGCTGCGGTGCCGGGGATTGGCCTGCGTACCACGTTCATCAGCGGCTTGCCCGGCGAGACGGAGGATGACCATGCCGAGCTGCGCGATTTTATCCGCGAGTTCCGCTTTGAACGCGCCGGTGTGTTCCCGTACTCCCGGGAGGAGGGCTCGCTGGCCGCTAAAATGAAGAATCAGGTGCACCATGCTACCCGCAAGCGCCGTGCTAATGAGCTCTCTATGATTCTGGCCGGAATTGCCGATGAAATCGGTCAGGAGTGTGTGGGGCAGACGATTCGTGTGCTGGTCGATGAGCCTGGCCTGGCTCGTGGCCCGTGGGACGCTCCCGATGTGGACGGTACCATCCATGTGGACCCCGCTCTTCCTGTGGGCGAGTTCGCCGATGTGGAAATTGTGGATTCCATTGCCTACGAGCTCTTTGCTGAAGGCTCAGAGTAAAGCCCTTTGGAAGTACGAGGTACGAGGAGCGAGGTGCGAAGGCTGATAGGTACCTAACAAGTGCTTTGTCTTGCGGTAAGCGTTCCGTGTACTTCAGGAAAATCCTATTTGTCTGAAGTTTCGTGTCGCTGTGTCTGTATTTGTTACTTTGTTGGCGGAGGTCACACTAATAGCTTGCTAGTGGGCAGAAAAATGTGGTAGAATCTGCTCGTAAATGCGCAAATACATCATACGCCGCTTGTTGCTGATGCCCATCACGTTGATTGGCATCACCTTTGTGGTGTTTTGCCTGACGCGCATGGTACCCGGCGGCCCTGTTGATCGCTTGTTGCAGGAGCAGGCAATCGGTGCCCTTGCGGGTGAAAAATCCTCCGGCCCGGGCGGAGCAACGGTGGGCGAGGCGGACATTGAGCGCCTGGAGGAGTTGTTCAACCTGCAGGAGCCGGTTTGGTTATCCTATTTGCAGTGGCTGGGTATTCGCCGCCGTGAGGTGGAGATATCGAAAGCGGAGTTTGACGACAACGATTCTGCGGTCGTGACGATTACCTCCCTCAGCGGGCATTCTGCCGTGATTGAGGTATTCCGCGAGGGCAATGCGCTCAATTATCTTGCGGAGCCCTGGTTCGAGAAAGAAGGCTGGCGTATGCGCGTGGAGTCGCCCTTGCAGCGTGCTCAGCGCTGGGCTCGCCGCCAGGGAGTGACGGATTCCGCCGTGATTGCTGCGCGAGCTAAGACGCCCGCATGTTCCCGCTGGCGAGTGGTAGCGTATCGCAAGGCATTTGATGGCTTGCTGCAAGGGAGCCTGGGGAGCTCGTACAAATACAACGAGCCTGTGGGGCGCATGATGCTCTCTCGTCTTCCTGTTTCGCTCTACTTTGGTATCTTGGGTGTGATAGTTTCCTATTGCATCAGTATTCCGCTGGGCGTATACAAGGCGCTGAGCCACAATAGTCTGTTCGACAGCGTGACAAGCCTGTTCATCTTTGTGGGGTATGCTGTGCCTGGTTTTGCTCTGGGGGCTGTATTGCTGGTGTTCCTGGGGGCGCGTCTGGAGTGGTTTCCGCTCTATGGCCTCACCAGCCCCGATTTCTCTTCCATGAGCTGGAGTGAGCAGCTGAAGGATTTGGCCTCTCACACTTGCCTGCCGCTCTGTTGCTACGTGGTGTCGGCCTTTGCCATGACGACCATGATGATGAAGAATAACCTCATGGGGCACATCTCGGCCGATTATGTGCGTACCGCTGTGGCTAAGGGGGTGCCGTTCCGCAAGGCTGTGTGGCGTCACGCTTTCCGTAATTCTGTGATTCCGTTGGCCTCGTCTCTGGGAACTACGTTGTGTGCCGTGGTAGCAGGCTCGCTGCTCATTGAGCGTGTGTTTGATATTCCGGGCTTCGGTATGCTGAGTTTCCAGGCGCTGATGGACAAGGACTACTCGCTGATTATGGGTACGCTGCTGCTCAGCTCGGTCATGATTGTGGTGGGTAACTTGTTGTCCGATATTCTGGTGGCTGTGATTGACCCGCGTATTCGCTTTGACTCATGAAGAAGAGAATTGCCATAGCCTTGCTCCTGCTTCTGCTGGCCGCTCTTGGCTGTGCAGCGGAGCTGTGCGACTGGCTGCTGCCGACAATTTCCTGGCCGTTCACGGTGAGCCGAGAGATGTGTATGTTCTCCGCGCCGGGGGAATGGTGCCCGCCGCTGGCTGTGGATGGGCGTTTTCACTGGTTTGGCTGGCTGTGTATGTTCCTGACGGTGCCTGTGGCGGCGTACCTGTTCTTCCGCCGTGCGGACAATATGCGAGTAGCCCCGCTGATTGCACGCCGCTGGGCTCAGTTCCGTAGTTTTAAGCGTGGTTATTACTCCCTCCTGGTGCTGATTGGCCTGCTCTTGATGGCTGCGATGGATCAGGCACTGGTAGGCAAACGCGCGCTTGTGGTATGCCACAATGACAAAGTGTACCTGCCGGCATTCAGTCGCAGCATATATACTGGCAGCGAGTTTGGTCTGACGGGAAATGACGCCATGGCCGAGGCTGATTACCGTAAGCTGAAAGCCGAGAGCGGCAAGCCCGGTATGCCCTCGCTTGTCATCATGCCGCTGGTGCCCTATGATGCCACGATGGATGCTGCGGATTTTCCCCGTGAGTTGCTGCCGATAAAGGAGGGGAAGGTGTATGAGTTTGACGGCAAAACCCTGTACAATGGACAGGCCAGCCGTATGTACCCCGATGGTAGTGTGCACCTGCGCCTGCGCTACCGCAAAGGCGTGCCTGATGGTTTGGCTCAGGGCTGGGACCAGGAAGGGCGTGAGGTGTACTCCGCTACCTATGCCGCGGGTAAGGTAGTGAACAGCTACTACCTGGAGAATGGGAAGGTGGAGGATTTCCTGGCTCGCTCGCCGGAAAATGAGGTGTGGCGTGTGTATTACCATCCGGCTCCGCCGTTTACCGGTGGCCACATACTGGGTACCAACAGCCAGGGCGCGGATATTGCGGCTTATCTCTTTGGCGGTTTGCAGGTGAACATTAAGGCGGCCTTGTTCTACATCCCCATGATTTACGTCATTGGTCTCACCATTGGTATGATGATGGGGTATTTTGCCGGGAAAGTTGATTTGGTTACGCAGCGCGTTATCGAGGTGTTCTCGCAGTTGCCGTTCTTGTTTGTGGTGATGATTCTGTCGGATTTCGTGCCGCTGGAGATTCGCGGTATGTTCTTCATCCTGTGCCTCCTTTCGGCTTTCGGCTGGATTCATATCACCTACCTGGTGCGCACGGCGACGATGAAGGAGAAATCCCGCGATTATGTGGCCGCCGCACGAGTGATGGGGGCTGGGCCTGTTCATATTCTGCTGCGCCATATTCTGCCGAATCTTACGGGGATTGTGGTAACGCTGTTGCCGTTCAGTTTTGCAGCGGTGGTGTTGTCGCTGGCATCGCTGGACTACATGGGCTTTGGCCTGCCGGACACGTATGCCAGCTGGGGACGCCTGCTGAATGATGGCTTGTCCAAGCTGTCCTCGCCGTGGGTGGTGGCCAGTGCTTTCGGCTCGCTGGTTGTGGTGCTGGTGCTGGTGACCTTTGTGGGCGAAGCCGTGCGAGAGGCTGTGGATCCGCGCCGCCGTACATATTACGAATAATTTTTTTCCGAATGAAGATGATTGAAGACCGTGTATTCCTGCGCCGGTGGCTTGCTGCTACCGGGCTTTGCCTGTGTGCACTGGCCGCAGGCACCGGGTGCGACGGTCGCAGCTCTGCGGATGGCCCGAACTGGCAGCCCCCGGCAGATGCGGATATGCCCGCTGCGTTCGAGGATGCGGAGCAGGTGCCGGCTTTTGCCCGCAAGTGGACGATGCCCAAGGGGTTCGTCGGCTTTACTCAGCGCTGGAATAAGCGTAATGAGGACTATGTGCAGAAGGCGTCGGCAACGCATCGCACGGAGTGTTTGGCATCCTTTGCCCGCCGCCTGGGTAGCTGCCCGCGCAGTGCCAATGCGGAGTCCTCGCAAGTGGGGAGCCGCTCGGCCATGCAGAAACTTTTATCACTGGCTGAGCGCCGCCGTATGGGCGACTACCTCGTGTACCGCGAGGCTGCGGATTTGCCGCGTGAGCTGAAGTGGCAGACGGCTGATAATCAGCCTGAGCTGGGTAGCCCGCAAGCTCGTAAGGGCGGTACGCTGCGCCTGGCCTTGCAGCGTTCGTTCCCCGGTACTCTCTGCCCCTTTGGCCCCAACAGCAACAACTCGACCCGCCGCTATCTTTACGACGATATTGATATGCCATTGGTGCGTATTCACCCCGGTACGGGCGAGTTGATACCCGGTACGGCGGACAAGTGGGCGGTGTCGGAGGATAAGCGCACGGTGTATTTCCACCTGGATGAAAAGGTGCGTTTCACGAATGGCGCGCCGCTGACCACGCGCGATTTCATCACATCGCTCTACGTGCGTACCTCGGAGTTCAGCGCGGAGCCGTTCTATGGGGATTTTTACCTGAGCCGATTCTCCCGCATCACGGTGTATGGCAACAATGTTATTGCCGTGACCTTGCAGGAACCGCGTCCGGCTGCTCCTTATTATGCGGTGATTCCGGCCTGCTGTACGCGCTTTTATGCCGAGTTCGGGCCGGATTATCCCACTCGTTACCTCTGGCGTCCCGCGCCCACGACCGGAGCGTACCGAGTTGACCCCGGCGGCTTGCGAATGGGCCGCCAGATTACCCTGGAGCGTGTGCCGGATTGGTGGGGGCACTCTCGCCGCTATACGCGCTATAGTTGCAATGTGGAGCGCTTGGTGTATTCCTTTATATCAGAGACGAGCAAAGTGCGTGAGCTGTTCCGCGTGGGGCAGATAGATGTGCTCTCCGGGCGCGATGCCGATTTCTGGTACGAGGGGCTGGAGATTAAACCGGTGCACCGTGGCTACATTCAGCGTGTGCATTTCAGCAATATCTGGCCGCGCAACAGCTTCGGTTTCCACCTCAATTGCTCCCGCCCGCCCTTCGATAACAAGGATGTGCGCATGGGGATGCAGCATGCGCTCAATATTCAGGAGGTGATTAACACCATCTTCCGTGGAGATTATGTGCGCATGGGCTCCTACTTCATGGGCTTTGGGCCTTATACGAATGATAAAATTAAGGCGCGTCCCTATTCTCCCGAGAAAGCCCGCGAGTACTTTGCCCGTGCCGGTTATACGGAGGAGGGGGGCGATGGTATCCTGAGCCGCCCGGATGGTACGCGCCTGCAGGTGGTGGTGAGCTCCCGCATTGACCCGCTGTATGCCAACTGCATGAACCTGCTGCGCGAGGATGCTGCGGCCTGCGGCCTGGACTTGCGACTGGAGCAGATGGATGATACGGTGTTTTTCTCGCGTCTGAGAGAGAAGAATTATACTGCCGGTATTTTCTCCTGGGGCTTCTCGCCCATTATGCCCGACCCATCGCTGTTCTTCCTGTCTCGCTACGCGTATGATGCAGAAGGCGAGCCGCTGAAAGGCAGCAGCAATGTGACGGCAACCGCTTCTCCCGAGCTGGATGCCGCGATTCTGGCCAGCCAGTCAGCTGCGGATAAAGCCGCTGCCATAGCGGCGCATCACCGCGTGCAGGAGCTTATCCACGAGGAAGCATGCTGGGTGCCGGGGTGGACGACTTCCTACTGGCGTTTTGCTCAGTGGCGATGGTTGCGCTGGCCGGATACGCAGGAGTATCGCTTCTGCCCGCCGCGCTATTTCGACCCGCTCGATAGCCATTTGTACTGGATAGATGAAGAAGAACAGCAGCGCACGCTCCGCGCCCGCGCCAGAAACGAGGTATTCCCTGAGTTGGAGATTGATGTGCCGCTGCCCGGTAAAAAGTAAATGTTCCACCCGCTATGATGTCTGAGAAAAATCTGCTGGAAGTACGCCACCTCACCACGGCCTTTGAGTCGGAGGTGGGGCTGCTGCGTGCGGTGGATGATGTGAGCTTTAACGTGCCGCGTGGGCAGTGTGTGGGTATTGTGGGCGAAAGTGGCTGTGGTAAAAGCGTGACTGCCATGAGCTTGGTGCGCCTGCTGCCGCGTCCGCATGGCCAGATATTGGAGGGGCGCGTGATGTTTGATGGCGAGGATATTCTGCAAATGCGCTCTCGCCGCCTGCATGAAGTGCGAGGTGGGCACATTGGTGTGATTTTCCAGGAGCCGATGAGTGCGCTGAATCCGGTGCACCGCATTGGTGACCAGATAGCGGAGAGCTTGATGCTGCACCGCGGCATGAACCGCGAGACCGCCTGGCTGGAGGCTATCAATATGCTGCACCATGTGCGCATACCTGACCCGGAAGCACGCGTGTGGGAGTTCCCCTCATCTCTGTCCGGTGGTATGCGCCAGCGTGTGGTGATTGCCATAGCTTTGGCTTGCCGCCCCGACCTGATTATTGCAGATGAGCCGACAACGGCGCTTGACGTGACGGTGCAGCAGCAGATTCTGGCACTGATACGCGAGCTGCGAGAGGAAATGGGGTCTTCTGCGTTGCTGATTACGCATGACCTTGGCGTGATTGCCCAGAACTGTGACCGCGTGGTGGTGATGTATGCTGGCCGTGTGGTGGAGAGCGCCGGTGTGAGGGAACTTTTTGCCAATCCGCGCCACGCTTACACCAAGGCTCTGTTGGCTTCCATGCCGCGCCAGGAGTATCCCCGCAAGAGTCATCTGCCGACGATTCCGGGCAACGTGGCTCCGATTCGCCACTATGTGGAGGGCTGCCGTTTCTGCCAGCGCCTGGAGCGTACGGGAGCTACGCTGCATACGCGTCCCCCGCTTGTGGAGGTTGCCCCCGACCATGTGGTGGAGGCGTGCCCGCTTTGCGCTCAGTTTTGAGGTCTGAAATGATTTTTGAGTTTCTGCGTTGCGAGCAAAATAAAACCGCTGCATCTGGGATGCAGCGGTTTTGTATTAAGTGTTCTTGGGGCTCGGATTAGGCCTCTGCATCGGGGAAGATGAGAGCCTTGGGAGCAGGTGCGATGGCCTTGATGGTCATCTTGACCTGGTCGCCACCGAACTCTACCGGCAGGCGGAGGCTGTCGCCCACCTTGTTGCCAATGAGCTTAGCACCCAGCTTGGAGTTGTAGGGCACCACGTTCTCCTCGGGGATGGAATCCCAGGCACCAAGGATGGTGTAAACAACCTTCTGCCCCTTGTCGGTCTCGAAGGTAACCTGAGTACCCATGCAGGTTTCCTCGCAGGTGACGCCGGAGAAGTCGGTGGGCTCGGCCTGGGAAAGCAGGCGGGAGAGCTCCTCGGAGCGGCGCATGAGCACCTGGCGGGTGGCCTTGGCGTCCTGGTAGCCACCGTTCTCGCGAAGGTCGCCCTCGGCGCGGGTGATTTCCAGGTCGTGCTTGTTCTTGGGAATACGAACGTTGATGATGTCCTCGTACTCGGCGCGGCGAGCGGCGAAGGAACGCAGGGAGACGTAGAGATTCTGCTTCTCCTTAACCTGCACGCGGGAAAGAACCACCTCCTGCAGAGAGGGGTGAATCTTCATCATGTTAGCAAGCAGCAGGTTGCGGTCCAGATCCGGCAGCACGGAGGAGTCGAACAGAGCCTTGGCGAAGGGACGAGCCTCCAGCTCGGAGATGCCGGTCACGAGGTCGGGAGCCAGCTCCTTGTCGTCCATGAGCAGGTTGCGCAGACGCAGGGCGCGGTTGGGGCCACCCTCAGCGCTGTCGCGCTCTACGGCCGCGATAATAGCGGCACCGAGAGCCATCTTGGTCTTGTCGACGAGCTCCTTGGCCAAGCCGTTACGCTCCTTGCACACCCAGATGAGCACCTCGGGGCTGAGGTTCTGGCGGGAAATGCCGTTGATGATGTCGCTGAAGAGCTGCTCCTTAGCGCCCTTGCTGATGATGAAGTCAGCTGCAGCGGCAGTAGCCTTGGCGCCACCGAAGAGGAAGATGTTGGTGGTGTAGGCCAGCCAGCTTTCCGGGAAAGCCTCGGGCAGAGCCGTGTAAACAGCGTTCTGACGAGCAACGGAGAGTTCGCCGATGTAGTTTACCAGCTCCTCAGAGGGGATGGTCTGCAGCTTGTCAGCCAGAGTGGTGAGCTTTTCAACGCCGGCGGCGGTCAGCGCAGCATCGAACTCGGCCTGCTTGGCCTCGTCCTTGCCGTGGGTGCCCTCGAGGATGTCGTCGCGGATGATGATGAGCTCCAGCACATGCTGCGGCTCAGTGCGGTCGCGCTCGATGTCGTCCTCCATGGCCTTCACCAGCTTGGCGGCAATCTCGTATTCGCCGTTCAGTACTTCCAGACGAGTCTGGTCGAGGATGCGCACACAGCTCTCCAGGGTGGTGGCGTCGCTGTAGTCGGCCAGCAGAGCCTCTGCTGCGCTGGCGGCCTCGCGGGTTACGATTGCCTCGCCACGCTTGGTGGGCAGACGGAAGCGGGGATCGTCGCGCATGGCAGCGCGAGCCTTCTCCCACCAGCTCTTCCAGCTTTCTTCGGCAATCACACGGCCGCTGAGGAACTTCTCCAGATCCTCCGGCTGCATCTCCAATACTTCTTCCACGCCTTCACGCAGGGAGTAGTTGTGCTCCAGTACAAAGGCAATGAACTCCAGAATCGTCTCCTTCCCCTCAGCCTTGGCCTTGCAGCCGGCGGGGTCTTCAAAACACGTGACGAGGAAGTGCCCGGCAGGCACAGAGGTGAGCTGGTTGAATGCCAGCTTGAGGCCCATCACGTAATTGGGATTTTTCTCGAAATTGATTTTCACGAGCTGCTTGGCCAGAGACCATGCTACTACCTTACCTACACCCCATTCCGGGTGCATGACGTAGTTGCCGGGAGAGAATTTGTCCAGCCTGGCTGCGAAGTCGGCCGGAATCTTGCCGGCCTTCACGAGTTTTTCTAAATCACCATGCATACGTGAATACATAATATCACACATCTTGTCAAATTCAACCCCCGAATTAGCTTTTTTTGCATTTTTTTCAACTTAGTGCAATTTCTGAAGCTCATCTAGGGCTTGTCCGGAGATGGTTCCGGGACCGCTCCGGAGGCCTTCAGTGATGAATCCTTTGGTGATGGATGTATGACCGGATTGTGGTGAGTTGCCCGTGTGAGGTTCGATGGGTGTGTGGATTTTCAGGCGGCAGGAGACGATGTGCCACCAGTCGTACAGGTAGCGGTGCCGGGTATCGCCGGGGAGGATAGTGCCGGGTAATGTGGCGATGCCGGGGCTGTTGCTCCAGGTGTTCTGTGGCCAGTATTCGCTGAGAGGGCGCTCGCAGAGGAGTGTGCCGCTTGGGGAATAAAAGCGCAGCGTGCGGCGTGACGGTGGCAGAGGTGAGGTGGCACAAGCTCCTTTGAGTATGCGGCGTAGGCATTCCTGTTCCCATTCGGTGAGCCGGTGCTCGTGTCCCTCATTGAACAGGCGGATAGCGCCGCCCGATTGGACTGCTTGTGACAGGGTAGCCGTGGCTGCTGCATCTGTCTGGTTGTTGTTAGGCATATAGCCCAGGTTATGGGCATGTAGGGCTACTTTTGCGTTGCCAAGGTGGTGCAGGGTAAGGATGATGCGTTCGCCGCAGTGGTGGTGACTGATGCGAAGTTTGTTCGAGGTGGGGCGTCTGGCTGCTTTGCTGAAGGGCGGGTGAGGGCAGTGGTGGCGGTAGCTTGTGCCATCCGGGTGGTGCACCTGAATACACCAGTAGTGAAGGCTGCGCTCGTCGGCGTCGCATGTGCGCAGGTAGTAGCTGCTGTCCTTATGTTTCCAGTGGGAGACGGTGCGGGCGTATATTAACTCTGCATGCGGTGCAAAGAGTTTCTGCAAGGCGCGTGTGTGTTTGGTGTGAGCGACGGTGGGTGAGAGTTGCTGGCAAAGGCAAGCACTCAATAGGAGGGTAAGGAGGCCGAGAAAGGGTAGTTGGGCTTTCATATCGAGATATGAAGAGGTGGATTAATTTACCAAGATGGCTTGCTCCCACAGGTCGGGACGGTGGAAGTCCGGCTGGGTGTCGCAGGGGCGAGCTGTGGTGAGGAAGACCTGCTCTGGCGATTGGAGGATGGCTGCTGCGGTCAGTTTGCAGTCCGCGGGGGAGATGCCTACTTCTTCCAATACGGCCGAACCGCATCCCGACCGCCCACCCAGAACAGCGCGCCGACCCCGCGCGCCCGCTGCGCGTGGGGCTCGACATCGGTTCGACCACGGTCAAAGCCGTGGTGCTCGGTGAATCGGACGCGCTG
>JAFOZZ010000203.1 GCA_017390945.1 Akkermansia sp. | reverse complement strand
TTACTCCTACTAGAGCGTCACTCATTCGCAAGGGTATGATATACAGCCCTCGTCATGGATTAATAGCATATAGCGTGCCTCTCTTCGGAGACTTCCTCCGAAGAACAATGCCTTATAATAAAATATAAAGAGATATAGCGCATTCTTGATATATTTCATTATATTTGCTTATATTTTGCTCAATATCACCAATATCACCCATCAATCCAGAAAAATAAGCAAAATATAGCCTTATATAGCGTTTTCTTGATATATTCCACTATATTTCCCCAAATTTCAAAATTCATAAGCATTGTCATCCCGTAGACGATGACAATGCTTTTAAATTGGTTATTAGTGATTTGCTGCTCACGCAGGGGTACTCGTTCCTTTGCGCATTAGGATGTAGAGATACCTGCCATAAGCTGTTAGCGCAAGTATACGCCCCGCATTTCCCCCGTAGACGCGATATCTGCTCCCTTCCCTGTGGTAGGCTGGCTGGATGACTTGGCGCTGATAGGCCTCGCCCTACGCGCTATAGACGGCAAGCTGCAAAAGGATGACAGCCTGGCTGAAGCCGCGTAAAGCAGCCCTTCCCCCTCTACTGAAAAAGCGCCGGCCCCGTACTTGGGAACCGGCGCTTTGCAATAGCAAATAGGCTGAGGCTTAACGGCTGTAGTTGCCAGGATCCTGGGTGATGGTAACATCGTGCGGGTGGCTTTCCTGCAGACCACCGGCGGTGATGCGCACGAAGCGAGCGTGCTCGCGCAGCTCATCCAGGCTCTTAGCACCGAGGTAGCCCATGCCGGAGCGAAGACCGCCCACGAGCTGGAAGATAACGTCTGCCAGCATACCCTTGTAAGGCACGCGAGCCTCCACACCCTCAGCCACCAGCTTGCCGCTGCCATTCTGGCCGTAGCGGTCGCCGGAGCCGGCACGCATAGCGCCCAGAGAGCCCATGCCGCGGTAGGTCTTGAAGTTACGCCCCTGGTAGTGTACCACAGCGCCGGGGCTTTCCTCGCAGCCGGCGAGCATGCCGCCCATCATGATGAGGTCGGCACCGGCAGCCAGAGCCTTCACGGCGTCGCCGGAGTAGCGGATACCGCCGTCGGCAATCACGGTCACGCCGGCGGGGCGAGCCACCTTGGCCACCTCCTGAATAGCGGTGAACTGGGGCATACCTACACCGGAGATGATGCGGGTGGTGCAGATGGAGCCGGGGCCCACACCTACCTTAATGGCGCTGGCACCAGCGGAGATAAGGTCGCGGGCGCCGTCCTGGGTCACGACGTTGCCAGCCACAACGGGCTTGCCGAACTCGCGCAGCTTCTCAATCACGTGCAGCACGCGGCTGGTGTGCCCAGTAGCAGCATCGATGAACAGAGCGTCGGCACCGGCATCGATAACAGCCTGAGCACGAGCCATGAACTCGGGGCCGGGGCCTACGGCAGCACCGCAGCGCAGACGACCGAGCTCGTCCTTGGTGGACTCCTGGAAGGCCTCGCGCTTGCGGATGTCGGTATCGGTAATCAGACCCACGAGGCAGCCGGCTTCGTCCACGAGCGGCAGCTTCTCGATACGGTTGGAGTAAAGAATCTTGCGAGCCTCCTCCTGAGTGGTGGAGGGTGTACCGGTGATGAGACGGCTCATGGGAGTCATCACATCAGCCACGGTCAGCTTATCGAGGTCGTGGCCATCTACCACGCGCATGTCGCGACCGGTGATGATACCCACCAGCAGGTTGCCCTCGGCTACCACGGGCAGACCGGAGAAACCGTTCTCGAGCATGATGCCCTTCACACGGCTCAGAGCCATATCGCTGGTCACGGTAAGCGGCTTGGTAATCACAGCGTTCTCGAAACGCTTTACCTTAGCTACCATGGCTGCCTGGTCGTCAATGCGATTGTTGCGGTGGATAACACCCAGACCACCCTCACGAGCCATGGCGATAGCCATATCTACCTCTGTCACCGTATCCATGGGAGCAGAGAGGATGGGCAAGCGGAGCGGGAAGCCAGCGCAAAGCTGAGAAGAGGGGTCGGCCTCGCCGGGAAGAATGGTGCTCAGGCAAGGAAGCAGGAGCACGTCGTCAAATGTAAGTCCAAGCTGAATTTCTGCCATAGCGGAGGATATAACGCCACGCACCCATTTGCAAGCCTAATCTGACAAAAAAGCCAATTTTTCTGCATTTTTTTCGGAATTTGAGCTTATCTGTACGTCATTTTACGCAGAAGAGGGGCGCGGAACGGTTGACGCAGGAGCGCTTTTCGTGTACACTAACGGCATGACAATGGGCACCAAAGCAACCAGAAAAGCAAAAAAAGGCGAGACGATTTACACGGCACCCGCAAAAATCAACCTCTCGCTGAAAGTTCTGGGCAAGCGCGAGGATGGCTACCACAATGTAGACATTCTGATGGCAAGGCTGGATCTGGAGGACGAGCTGATTTTCCGCAACTCGCGCACCACCGCCATGGCCTGCGACACGCCGGGTGTACCGACAGATGAGAGCAATCTGGTCATGAAGGCCGCCCGCGAGTTCGAGAAAGCCTACGGCCGCCTGACCAAACAGCACATGACCCTCGTGAAGAATGTGCCCCACGGCGCCGGCCTGGGTGGCGGCTCTGCAGATGCCGCTGTGACGCTGAAGGCCTGCAACGAATTGCTCGGCACCAATTACACCGAAGAAGAGCTGCACACCATGGCCGCCGCCCTGGGTAGCGATGTACCCTTCTTCCTCAACCCCGTCATCAGCCGCTGCACCGGCCGTGGCGAAATCGTCACTCCTGTACCCGAGCTCGCCGAGTGGAGCAGCCCCATCGTACTGCTCAAGCCTCAGTTCGGCGTGTCCACCCCCAGCGCCTACAAGTTGCTGCACGGCGCACACCGCATCAAGGGCGTGACCTACAATCCGCAGGTGGTGGATGGCATTAAGCTGGTGAATGAGCTGGAGCGCGCCGTGTTCACCAAGTTCCCCGTACTGGGATTCACCAAAATGTGGATGCTGGGTCGCCCGGGCGTCCGCGCCGCCCTCATGAGCGGCAGTGGCTCCACCCTCTTCGCCCTGACGGAAACCATCGAGCAG
This sequence comes from Akkermansia sp., assembly GCA_017390945.1. Lineage (GTDB taxonomy): Bacteria > Verrucomicrobiota > Verrucomicrobiia > Verrucomicrobiales > Akkermansiaceae > Akkermansia. The sequence continues at coordinate 4,797 of JAFOZZ010000203.1, read as the reverse complement.
GCTCGCGAGCTGGCCGAGGCCGCCAAGGCAGAGCTGGATCCCACCCTCTGGACCTACTGCGGCTATGTGAACCCGCAATAACGCACCCCTGTGCGCGTTCTTTCCATAGACCCCGCCATCCGCAACACCGGCTTTGCCGTGCTGGAGGGCGACCATCGCCAGGCGACAGCGCTGGAATACGGCACCCTATCCCTGCCCCAGCGCCTGCCTCAGAGCGGCTGCCTGCTGGCTATTCATGAAAAAGTCTGCGAGTTGATAGAACGCTGGCAGCCGGATGAACTGGCCATAGAGGGCATCATCTACGTGCAATCCCACCGCACCGCCATCACCATGGGCTCGGCCAAAGCGGCCACCGTGCTTGCAGCTGCGCGGCATTCCCTGCCCATCATGGAGTACCCGCCCACCTGCGTCAAGCTGGCCACAGTAGGCCGTGGCAGCGCGGGCAAACAACAGGTAGCGTTCATGATGCGTGCCATGCTGCACCTTACCGAAACACCGGCGCCCGACGCAGCAGACGCCCTTGCCATCGGCTTTACCCACCTGGCAGCAGCCGACCCGGTGCGCGCTCACCTCTTCCGCGAGCGCAAGTATATATAAAAGGCCCAAGGCACTCCGTCCTCGCACGCCACCCTATCAAACCGGCGACTTTTCCTTGGCCGAGGTCTGGCCGTGCATGTAACGCACATAGCGCGATACACCGGCACCATAGCGGGAGCCCAGGCGATAATCGGGCTCGGAGCTAAAGAGGCGGCCATACCCACGGCGCCAGTGATTCAAGCGCCAGTATATGAGGCCGATAATGCCAAGCATACATACCAGAATCACATGAGGCAAGGCCTCACCCGAAGCCACTTTCTCCATCACGCTATCCACACCCGAGGGCGGTTCCTCGACCTTGGGCTTCGGCTTCAACGGCAGCTCAATGGTGCGTACATTGCTGGTTGTTTCCGGCGTCAGCGGCGTGAAGCCCTCAGAGAGAGGCTCAATGGAAGCGTGCAGACTACGAATAGCAGCCAGCACACCGGCAGCACCACTACCGGCTGCATAAACGCTACGGCGCACGCGCTCCTGCCATTCACGCACCTGCTCATCAGTCGGGCGGATTTCCGAATACCCCAGCTCGATTGTCGGGGGCTCACCTACGCCAAATTGCAGCATAGCTGTATATTGCCCCGGCTGAGCCACATGCGATACGAGATTCGCCGCTGCCAGCTCGCGCGGCACCAGCTGCTCCGCTTTGAAAACAGATACGTAAATGTGGAAGCGGGAGTGTGCATTGAGCTCGCGCAGCAAGTGCATCACATCATCACGCTCCACATCGCTGAGCAATTGCTGAGGATCGCGCAGCGCCGTGCCGCGCGCATCCATATAAAACTTGCAATAGCGCCCCGGCACATTCGTATCGCTCTCTTCCCCTGCCGGTTTACGCCCGGCTTTACCGGTCGGCGTGGCAGGAGCGGTGCGCTGCTTGCCCTCGGGCATCAGCAGATTATACCCATCAGGCAGTCGCCCGGACATCAGGTGCACGTAATCCACGGATGACCACTTGGGCTCAGCATTGTACGCAGCAGGAGCCCCCGGCACAACAGGCGGCGCAGCAGGGGGCGCTTCCGCAGACGGCTGAGCTTCGGGAGCCGGAGCTTCAGCGCCGCCCTCAGCGGCAGGGGCTACCTCAGCAGGTTGCGCGGCGGGGGCAGCCTCCTGTGCTACCGCATAGGGTGCAGCCAGCAAACTTCCGCCCACTCCGGCAGCCAGCAGAGTACCGGCAAAACGGCGGCCGTACCCGCGACGGCTCAGTATCTTATTGACTCGGCGAGAGCTCTTTGCCACGTGACGCACGGCAAAGCTCATCACGCGCTTGAGCGCAGACACCATCATACGCTCGCGGAACTGCAATTTACCCTCCACAATGGAGGCGCTGATGTCATCCGCCTCGATATAGGGGTCGAGCATATAGCCCCAGGTAAAACAGGCAACCTCCAGCTGCACATCCACCACCAGCATAAGCACCCAATCCTGTCGGGCAGGTTGAGGATATGGTATGAACAAATCACGCCAGAAAGCGCAGAACTTTTCCCAGCCCGTAGGCGGCTCCATTTCCTCCACTGGGCGCTCCTCACCGGGCATACGCTCACGCAGTTCGGCGTCCTCAATATCAGCCACATTGTACTCACGCGGCCCGAATGAAGGGCGGTGAATACGCACGTGATTGAGCGCCCAGTGCGCGTGTGTACGCACATCGCGCAGCTGGCCATGGTTCGTTATATAAATACAGAGAGCCACCGGCGCGATATTGCGCTCCAGCGAGGCCAGGAAGCGCAGCAGCGACACGCGCTCCTTGTGCGTCAGGGCACCGGCTTCATCGACAATGCGCGTAAACTCGATATCCTGATCACCAAACATCGCATCCGCGCGCTTCATACCATACCCACAGGCAGGGCACTCTTCTTCTGCACCAGTGTGGATGGAGGAATTGCAACGCGGACAAATAGGCATGGCTCAGTTATAGCGCGTTTTAATGATTCAGTGAAGCGAAATGAATGTCAGTAACACAAATCATCGTTTGCCGGGGCAAACGATGATTTGAAAATAACAGGAGCCGTTTATAGGCTCTCGGCCGTCGCTATCAGGCATTCTTCAGCGCAGCGATAATAGCATCGCCCATGCCGGCGGTACCCACGCGGATTTCGCCCTCGGCACCGGTGCTCAGATCGCCCGTGCGATAGCCGGCAGCGATAACGGCGCGCACAGCGGCGTCCACGGCGTCCGCAGCGGCCGTCTCGCGGCAGGAGTAGCGCAGCATCATGCCCATGGAAAGAATCTGAGCGATGGGGTTGGCAATACCCTGCCCGGCAATATCGGGAGCAGAGCCACCGGAGGGCTCATACAGACCGAAGGTGCTCTCACCATTCTGGCACAGGGAGGCGCTGGGCAGCATACCCAGGGAGCCGCATACAATGGCCATCTCATCCGTCAGGATATCGCCAAAGGTGTTCTCCGTCACCATCACATCGAACTGATTAGGGTTGCGCACCAGCTGCATGGCAGCGTTGTCCACATACATATGCGTCAGCTGCACATCCGGATACTGAGGTGCAATCGCATTCATCACCTCGCGCCACATGACGGAGGAAGCCAGCACATTGGCCTTATCCACACTGCACAGGCAACCACTGCGACCACGAGCAGCCTCGAAAGCCACATGAGCAATGCGCTCCACCTCACTCTTCTTATAGAACAAGGTATCCAGAGCCACGGTCTCGCCATCGCGCTCGCCGTAGAACTTGGGCTCACCAAAGTACATACCGCCCGTCAGCTCACGCACGCACAGGATATCGAAGCCCTGCGGAATAATGCTGTTCTTAATGGGCGAGGCGTCCACCAGCTCGGGCAGGCAGATACCGGGACGCAGGTTAGCGTACAGCTTGAAATGCTTACGCAGCGGCAGCAGAGCACCACGCTCAGGACGCTCGTCGGGCGGCAGACAATCCCACTTAGGGCCACCTACAGAGCCAAAGAGAATAGCATCCGCTGCCTCACAAGCTGCCAGTGTCTCGGCCGGCAAAGCCTTGCCGCAATTGTCAATACCGGCACCGCCCACATAGCATGCCGTGCGCTCAGTCGAGAAGCCAAACTTCTCTTCAACCGTATCAAGCACGCGCAAAGCCTGCTCCATCACCTCGGGACCGATACCGTCGCCCGCCAGCACTGCAATCTTGTATGTATTCATGTCTGGCGCCTATCATAGCGCTATAACGTGCTCATGACAAGCGCTAATTCTGCCTATCAGGTCATGCTGTTCCGCAGCCGCTGCATTCCACGACCGCGACAGAACACGCCCGAAATTGCGTCTCTGCCATGAAAAAGTCGCGGCAAAATGATTTTTGCACACGAAATCAATCATTCTTCAAAAAAAGCGCAGGCAACACGCTAACATATCCGGCACACTCATTATCAATTACTTCACACAACACAAAGTCATATAAAGGGCAGACAAAAGCGAACTTTTTTCTATATTTTCACACATTTTTTATTTTTTCTGTAGAATTTTTCAACGTCCATGCGTTCTCCCCATTGTACACGGCCCAACGGGCACGAAACACTTAAACAAACAACAAATCAAAAATATGAAGAAGAACATCCTCATCGCCCTCGTGGCCGCTCTTCCTGTATTTGCTCAGGAGGCTCCCGCTCCCGCCCCGGCTCCTGTTCAGGCTCCTGTAGCCGCTCCGGTACAGGCTCCCGCTCCCAAGATGGACCGCAAGGCTTTCATGGAGGCTCGCAAGGCTCAGTTCATGGCTAAGTTCGACGCCAACAAGGACGGCCAGATCGACGAGAACGAGAAGAAGGCCATCAAGGAGGCTTTCGCCAAGCGCGGCGAGCGCAAGGCTCCCAAGTTCGACGGCAAGCGCGGCGAGCGCAAGGGTCCGAAGTTCCACGGCAAGCGTGGTGACCGCAAGGCTCCCAAGTTCGACGGTAAGCGCGAGGGTCGTCGCCCCTTCGGTCCGAAGTTCGGCCCCAAGGCTCCTCAGGCTCCCAAGTGCGGTATGACCGAGTTCGGTATGAACAAGATGGCTCGTCGTCCTATGCCCTTCGCTGGCAAGTTCGGCCCCAAGGCTCCTAAGTGCGGTATGACCGAGTTCGGTATGAACAAGATGGCTCGTCGCCCGATGCCCTTCGCTGGCAAGTTCGGCCCCAAGGCTCCCAAGTTCGGTATGAACAAGATGGCTCGTCGTCCTATGCCCTGCTTCGCTGGCAAGTTCGGCCCCAAGGCTCCCAAGTTCGACATGATCAAGC
>JAFOZZ010000202.1 GCA_017390945.1 Akkermansia sp. | reverse complement strand
TGTTTATCGCAGTAAAGATAGAAATTCGCGAACGACAACAGACGGATTGTTGTTGGCAATATGCTCGGGGAGACGAGTAACTCTATCGCAATTGAGTGTTTTGTTGAAACGAGAATCGGAGCCTTTGAGACGGGACTTTGTTGCACCATTAGTGCGTCATGGCAAGCTTAGGTTTACATCTTCGCAAAAGACCGACGTAGAGCAAGGATATACTGCCGTTCTTACGACACAAGAACAACAATAAGAATACCATGGCATTCAAAACTGAAGCAGAGTTTGAGGAAGCCGCCATCAAGATTTTATCTGAGAATGGCTGGGAGGGGGCTGTCCTCAAAAACTACACAGAGAAGCAACTCATTCAAAATTGGGCGAATATTCTGTTTGAGAACAACAGAACTATCGACAAATTGAATGACTACCCGCTTACCGAGGGCGAGATGCAGCAGATTATTGAGCAATTGACTGGGCTGAAAACGCCCTTGAAGCTCAACAGCTTTATCAATGGCCACTATGTCACCATTAAGCGCGACAATCCCGATGATAAAGAACACTACGGGAAAGAAGTGTCCTTGAAGATTTACGATCGCCGAGAGATTGCAGCCGGGCAGAGCCGCTACCAAATTGTGCAGCAGCCCAGATTCTCTGCTAAGTCAAAGATGCTCAACAATCGGCGTGGTGATTTAATGCTCTTGATTAACGGCATGCCGGTTATCCATATTGAGCTGAAGAGGAGTGGTGTGCCTGTCTCCCAAGCTTGCCAGCAGATTGAGAAATACTCTGCGGAGGGTATCTTTAGTGGCCTGTTCTCCCTTGTGCAGATATTTGTGGCCATGAACCCGGAGGAGACGCTGTATTTTGCCAATCCCGGAGTGGAGGGCAAGTTCAACCAAGATTATTACTTCCATTGGGCGGACTTCAACAATGAGCCTATAAACGATTGGAAAACAATTTATTCCACGCTGTTGTCCATACCGATGGCGCACCAGCTTATCGGGTTCTATACTGTGGCTGATAACTCGGATGGCGTGCTCAAAGTCATGCGTAGCTACCAATTCTATGCGGCCAATGCCATATCTGACAAGGTGGCCAAGACCAAGTGGGATGAGAAGAACCAGCGTGGCGGCTTTATCTGGCACACTACGGGCTCCGGCAAGACCATGACCTCGTTTAAGTCTGCGCAGCTTATTGCATCGTCCAAGGATGCTGATAAGGTGATTTTCCTGATGGATAGAATTGAGCTTGGCACGCAGAGCCTCAAGGAATACCGGGGATTTGCAGATGACGACCAAGATGTGCAGGCTACCGAAAATACCGGGGTGCTTGTCACAAAGCTAAAGAGCAATAATCCCACAGATACGCTCATTGTGACCTCTATTCAGAAGATGAGCAATATCAGGAATGAGGATGAGGGCGGCTTAAAAGCTGCTGATATCGCCCTGATGAGTTCCAAGCGCATCGTGTTTATTGTGGACGAGTGCCACCGCTCGACCTTTGGTGAGATGCTCCGCATCATTAAGGAAACATTCCCCAGGGCAATCTTCTTCGGCTTTACCGGGACACCGATTCATGAAGAAAATCAGAAAAAAGCCAACACGACCTCCGATGTCTTCGGCGATGAGTTACACCGCTACAGCATAGCCGATGGTATTCGGGATAAGAACGTCTTGGGCTTTGACCCTTACAAGGTTCTGACGTACAAGGATAAAGACTTGCGTGAGGCCGTGGCTCTGGAAAAAGCCAAGGCTGCAACTGTTGCCGAGGCATACAGCGATCCGAAAAAGGCAGAGATTTTCCAGCGATTCATGGGGTTGCCCATGCATGGTACGGAAGATGAAAACGGCGACTACACCAAGGGGATTGAAGACTATTTGCCTGACTGTCAATACGAATGCGATGAGCACCAGAAGACTGTGGTGCAGGATATTCTCGACAACTGGGTGACGTTGAGCCACAACAGTAAGTTCCATGCCATCTTTGCTACGGGCAGCATTGCCGAGGCTATTCAGTACTACCGCCGCTTGAAAGAAGCCGCACCATGGCTGAAGATAACGGCTCTCTTCGACCCGAATATCGACAACAATGGCTCAGGTATCGAAAAGGAAAAAGGGCTTAGTGAGATTATCACCGACTACAATCAGCGATATGGTCAGGATTTCACGATTCCGAACTTTGCCTTGATGAAGAAAGATATCGCGGCAAGGCTGGCGCACAAGAAACCATACGAAAGAATTGAGCGCACCCCCGAGCAGCAGATTGATTTACTTATTGTGGTAGACCAGATGCTGACAGGCTTTGATTCCAAGTGGATTAACACGCTCTACATGGACAAGATGCTGCGCTATGAGAATATCATTCAGGCGTTCTCGCGCACGAATCGCCTGTTCGGCGGGCAAAAGCCGTTCGGTACGATTCGCTATTACCGCCGCCCGCATACGATGGAGCAGAATGTGCAGAAAGCTGTTAAGCTGTATTCCGGTGATAAGCCGCTGGCCTTGTTTGTGGAAAAGCTGAACAAGAATCTGGAGGCTCTCAATGCTCTGTATCAGGCTATTCAGGCGGTCTTTGAGGATGCCGGAATAAGTGATTTCATGAACTTGCCGGAAGAAGCATCCGAGCGCAAGGAGTTCGCCAAGCTTTTCCGAGAGCTCAATGAGTGTCTGGAGGCTGCGCAGATTCAGGGCTTCAGCTGGAAGCAGCTTGAATACTCATTCGCAGAGCCGGAAACCAATAAGAGCCAGACTGTAAAGGTTGAACTGGACGAGCAGACGTACAACGTGCTGCTGGTGCGTTACAACGAGCTGTTTGGTGGCGATGGCGGTGGTGGCGGCGGCTCCGATGAAGTTCCCTACGATATTCCCGGATTCCCTATACCGATTGAAACGGGAGCCATTGACAATGATTACATGAACTCCCGATTCGAGAAGTTCAAGAAGATTCTCAGCCAAGGCGGCTTGGCCGGGGAAGAGCTGGAACGAGCCAAGGAGGAGTTGCACAAGACTTTTGCCTCTCTGACGCAGGAGGAGCAGAAGTACGCCAACATCTTCCTCAACGATATTCTTCGCGGTGATGTGACACCCGAGGAGGGCAAGACGTTCCGCGACTATGTAACGGAATACATGGCTAAGGCTCAGGATGACCAGATTCACCGCTTTGCTATTCAATTCGGGCTGGAAGAGGGACTTCTGCGCAATATGATGAGCTCCCATGTTACGGATGGAAATATCAATGAGTTTGGCCGTTTTGATAAGCTGATTAAAACGGCTGATAAGCAGAGAGCAGCTGAGTACTTTAGCGCGATAGCAGGCAAGAAGATGCCGCCGCCTAAAGTCAGCATCTTGCTCGACAAATTACTCAGGGATTTCCTCAAACGTGGCGGTTTTGAGCTACAGGAAGTCAAAGATTGCGGTAGAGCTTCCCGAACGGGTGCCAACGGCGTCTGTGGCGCAAGCCATGAGAAATGGGAGGCGCGCACTTCGGATGATGAGGGCCGCTTATTCATGGCAGCTGAGGATGAGAAATAGCCCGCTTATCACAACATTTTTCAGTACTCGCGCCAGAGGGCAATTTCGTTCATGCGTCAGCGCATGAATCTCGTAGGGCCGCAGGCTCTATCTTGCTGCGAGCGCTCGCAATCTCGTTTATTATCCCCACCTCGCCGAGTTTCATTAGCTGCGCTGCCACGCAGCGCAATTTCACTAAGGCGCACACCTTACTTTCAACATTTAACATCCGTCCCCGCGCTTGGCTCCGGGCTAACGACCGGAGCCGTTATCTGCCGCCCTCCACGACATCGCATTCGCGATGCCGCCCGGGCTCGAATTATTTTTTCTATGCTTACCCGGGGTTACGGCGCGTTGCGCCTTCACCACCGGGCTACTATCTGTCACCCGCGCAAGCGCGGGTTCTCGAATTCCGCGGGCTGCGCCCGCCGAGCTTACCTACTGCCCGCTTAGCGGGCAATTTCGTTCATGCGCTAGCGCATGAATCTCGTAGAGCCGCAGGCTCTATCTCTCTGCGAGCACCCGTTTTCGACCTGCGGGCTACGCTGAGACGAGTCGCTTGCAATCTCGTTTATTTCCCTCACTCCGCCCTTTGCTCCGGGCTAACGCTCTCCGCAGTATTCTGCCGCCCTCAACGACATCGCATTTGTGATGCCGCCCGGGCTCGAATTATTTTTTTCGCCCTAGCAGGGGTTTCGCTCGCCTTACGGCTCGCTTCCTTGCCTCGGCGTAGCCCGTTAGGGCGAAGACGGGACCACCGGGCTACTATCTGTCACCCGCGCAAGCGCGGGTTCTCGAATTCCGCGGGCTGCGCCCGCCGAACTTTCACAAAATCAAAAATCGGAAATTAAAAATCCAAAATCAAACATCAAACCTCCCCAATTGCTTTACAATGAGCTACAAAAAAGCCCGCTTTTCAGCGGGCTTTTGATGAGTGTTACTTGCGGCGGTTGCGGCGCTGCTGCGGCTGAGGCTGCTTGGTCGGCTCAGGTGCGGCGCTGCCCTTGGGGAACCAGATGGAGTTGTCGCCGGTGACAACGATGAAGCCTTGCTCCAGCAGCCAAATCATATCGGCGGTGTAGGGGGCGTAGGCCTCGGATGCCGCCTTGCGGCTTTCGTCGTCTGTGCCAGCGGGTACGCCGGACAGCTCGGCAAACATGGCCTCAACTTTCTTGCCGGAGTTCTCCTTGGTCCAGTTCACAATAGCCATCATGCGGTCAGCCAGTACGGTGTCGGCAGGAATGGCGCGGGTGCGGCTGGGCCCCGTGAAGTGATTGCCCTGCCACTTGTAGATGGGCATGTGGTGACGAGCCAGGCCGTGGCACAGGTTCGGAATCAGCATCTGCGGGGAGCGGCGGGTCTTGTCGCTCAGGATGGCCAGGTGAGCGGCCAGGCCGGGGGAGAGTACCTTGCGAGCAGTGGCACCATTGATGAATACCTTGTCCACCGTCTCGTACACCTTGCCGTAGTAATTGGCGGTGAAGTCAGCCTCGACTGCCTTTGCGTCCTCGAGCACGATATCGGTAGCGCCCTCGCGGGTGGGCTTCCACACTGTCTTCTTGCCGGCATTGGCAAGCCAGGCCTGCACAGCCTCCTCGTCCTTGTTGAGGGTGATGCGGCTCTTGAAAGCATCCAGCGCCATGTTGCTGTACTTGGATCGGTACAGGTTCATGAGTGCCTGCTGGTAGCCGTGCCAGTTTACCGGGCCAATGACTTCATTGCCCATGGTGCAGGTGGCAATAGCGGTGAAGTTGCCCTTGGGAGCTTCGGCCTCGACCTCCTCGGTCGTATAAAGCTCGGTGAACCAGGGGGCGCTCCAGATGTAGGAGACAGCCTCGGCCTCGGTCAGCCAGCATGCGCCATCACCCTTGGTGGAGTGAAT
>JAFOZZ010000201.1 GCA_017390945.1 Akkermansia sp. | reverse complement strand
CATAGTAAATGCAGATATCGTCCCAAACCATAAAATGGAGGCTCTCATCAGAGAGGCCAACGAACTGGTCGCCATTATGACAGCCGCCTCAAAAAGTTCGTACAACAACCGTAAATAAATTTCAGTCTTTTCTCAAAATCAAAAATTAAAAATCAAACCTCAAAAATTCTATGCTTACACTCGTTGGTTTAGGTTACGACATTCACCGTTTCTCCGAAACAGAACGCCCGCTCTGGCTGGGTGGAGTACAGGTGCACCCCACAAAGGGACTCGCAGGACATAGCGATGCCGATGTCCTTTGCCATGCATTGGCGGATGCCATTCTCGGCGCAATCGGCGAGCCTGACATCGGCTACTGGTTCCCTCCCGGTGATGAAGGCTGCAAGAACATCTGCTCTCTTCGCATCGTGGAGAAAGCAGTAGAATTGCTGCAGGCTCAGGGCGGCAAAGTTGTCAATGCAGACTGTGCACTCATTGCCGAAGCTCCCAAAATCATGCCCTTTGTGCAGCAGATGAAAGAGACGCTGGCCCCCATCCTTGGCGTTGCCCCTCGTCGGGTAGGTGTAAAAGCCACAACAAACGAAAAACTCGGCGCCATTGGTCGCAGTGAAGGCATGGCCGCCTTTGCTACAGTAGCCGTTCAATTACCGGAGTAAATCACCATGGACACAAATCTGGAATTAGCCGCATTTGCAGCCGTAAAAAATCTGGAAGCAGCAGGGCTGACGGTAGCCACGGCAGAAAGCTGCACCGGTGGACTCATAGCCGCAGCCATCACCGGCGTCCCGGGTGCCTCGGGGGTATTTCGGTATGGTTGGGTAACGTATTGCAACGAAGCGAAAGAACGAGAACTCGCCGTTGCCCCTGCTCTGATTGAAGAACACGGTGTCGTCAGTGAGCCCGTTGTCGCCGCCATGGCCTCCGGAGCCATGCGCCAGGCCGGTGCTGACATTGCGATTGCCGTCTCAGGGAATGCCGGGCCCACAGCCGCTGAGGGAGATGCTCCTGTCGGCACGGTATGCATCGCCATAGCTAAGCGAGGAGCCTCCCGTCCCGCACACACGGAAACGCTTTACTACCCCGGAGTGCCGCGCAATACGCTGCGCAACCTGGTAGCCGCAAAAGTTTTGGGACTTATCGCAACAGTAGCGGGCTAAGCCCCTCTTCAAAACAGTTTACACAATAGGCTGCGGCAATAACGCGGCCTGTTTTCCTTTACATCCCGGCAAAGCCTGAAGTGTAGCCAGCAGCCACTCGCCAAAGTCCACACCGCAGCGCTCACACTCACCAATAAAGGTATAGAACAGAGCGGAAAGAGCGCCTTCACCGGGCGCTGCAACAAACAACCCGGTCAACACAGGAGGCGTATCCAGCACTTCGCCACGCTCCGGCGCTACAACAGAAAGCTCCTCCAACCAGCAATAATAGACAGCTCCCGTATTAGCGCAACGATTTGCCCTCATATGACCAATCGGGCGTTTATCCCGAATATCCCCCGTAGGCGCCTCGTATACCTGTAAAGACTTACTCGCCATCACCCTCTCTTTAAATGCAGCGTATAGCGGTCTCAAAGCTTCGGCGGCTATCTGCATCCAGCGCGATAACATGGCTTCATCAACACCAACCAATCCTCGGTCGCTGAAAAACTTCAATTGACGATACACCGGCAAGCGGTCACAAAACTTGTTACAAATAGCATGTACCAGCAGCGTATCACCCACAGCAGAATTCCCCATCGTACAGACAGGCAGGCGGCATGTCACCGAATACGTATCTTCTGCCTCAGCGCGTCGCAAAAAGCGCGGATGAATATAGCGAGTCTTACTGAAACAAGCCCCGTCAAATTCAAGCCGCTCGCTGACATCTCGAGCCTCATCTACCGGCTGCTCATCGTATTCTAAAGGAGACTTCTGCACCTCCAGCGGCACCAACTTGCAAGCACGCTGCAAACCGCTGATAAGCGTCAGCCCATCAGACAAGCGGCAAGGTTCCTCCTGCACCTGTTCACGCTTCCCCTGCTTCACTGTGCGGGTACGGCGGGCAGCGCGAGCCAGCTGAGCCTCTTGCATAGCCACCTCACGGGCCTCCTGCAACGCTGCAACATCACACTCCTCAAAGGGGAGACTCATCTGACCACTTTCTTGCACGGCACATACCCTACTATCAAATAGCCAATTTGTCAAGCAGGAACTGCCCTTCCGCGCGGAGCTGCCTATTACTTTTCTCGTATGGGGCGGAGCAAGCGTTGTAACCACATGTCATGATGTATTACCAGTCTGTTAATGAGTCTGGCTTCTTCGAGGATGGTGCAGCTGCCGCGGTCAATAGCTACGGGGCAATATAAGTTGGCAGCTTGTTCAATGTATGTGAGCCATTTTTCCTCTGCATGGTTAAAGAGGTTAACGAGTTTATGGCGGTAGCGCTCCATGCGCTCATCCAGTATATCAGCCGAAAGTTCCCGCAGACCTGGACTGCTGGAAATGCTCTTGCAGGTCAGAAACTCATGATCAAACATGATATAGGGGTGGCCGGCTGTTTCATCATCAGCGGCAAGAGCCTGTCGTATGAAGTCAGCCATTATCTGGGCACGACGGGTATTAATGTCGAGGCCTAACCTTGCCTGCGCACGATATACGGCAGAGCTGCTGTTGCAGGAGCCCACGCGCTCTTCCCAAAGTTCGAAAATACCGCTGTCTGTCATAGCGGGATGCTCGAGCGGCTCTTGCTTGTTGAAGGGAACGGGCTGCTCAGGCTCACTGAAAGGATAGAGACAATTTTCGTACAACCAGGACAAGTCTCGCAGCCATACTTGTTGTAATTCGCAACGGTAGATTTCCAGCGTCTGAGAGCATGCCTGCGGAGAATCTTCCATAAGAATACTGACAGAGTGCTGAGCCCATTCCATCTGGGCAAGGTAGGCCTCCTTGGCGGCCGGTAAAAAGGCCACAGCTGCGGCTTGTACAGCTTGCAGCGCGTCTTCAGTGTCGTGATATTGTTGTTCAAATCCCTTACTCGGTATTAACAGGCGAGTCATGAAGCATAGGAAATCTTCGTCACTCATGCTCGTATGGTGAGCTTGTTTTTGCTTTGCCTCTGTTGGAGGCTGTGACTGTGCGCAGAGAGGAAGGGTGAACAGAGAGAGCAAAAGAAGGAGTTGGCATTTCATGGCAAATCGTATTTTACCTGTTTCAATGATATTTGCAAGCTCCATAAAAGGCATTTTCAGGATTTTTAACGATTACCCGCTTGCTCCCTTCACGCAAGTCGATCACAGCTGAAAAGAGCGGAAACAAATCTTCAATCCGTTTTTCTCGAATTGAGTATCGCCTAGCGTCACACAGGCATGAAAGCGCTCATACCACTGCTCATACTGGCAAGTACCGCCATTCCGTCCCATAGCATGGAATCCATCGTAGCCGCCACAACTAGTTCCCCCCTCGAATCGCTTATCGAGGCCGGACGAGATTATGGCGAATACCGCGCACGTGAAAAACGACAAGAGAAACGCGAAAAGAGAGCGCAAGAGCGACGAGACCAAGAGCGATGGGAACACAACCGGCGAAACAGAGCAAAAGACTATAACGAGCGCCGTACACCGCCCCGCTACCATAACTAATCAGAGCTTCGCAGACATCTGCACATATACAGCCCGCTTCCGTGTGCTACTTGTCCGTCTGTCCAAATCTACAAAGTAAGAAATGCCGCGGGCGAAGCCCGCCTAACTCCCAATATCAAAAATCAAAAATTAAAAATCAAAAATCTTGAACGGAGAAGCCCGCCAAGCGTTAGCTTAGCGGGCTTCGTGGATCCTGGCAGCTATCTACTCTCGCGGGACCTATCGTCCGACTACCATCGACGTGCTGATGTTTCACTTCCGGGTTCGGAATGGGACCGGGTGGGGCCATCAGGCTATGACCACCAGGCGGCTGCGAGTCAAGTTCACTTGTCTATCAGATTGCCTGTTTGTCAGTGCTGCAGGAGGCTGTGTGGTATTGCTTGCGGCAGGTTCTTCATCTGCGGGCAGGCTGACATCCGCGTGGCATGTATGTGTGAATAGTTTTTTATGTTTCCGAATCTTGCAT
>JAFOZZ010000200.1 GCA_017390945.1 Akkermansia sp. | reverse complement strand
GAGGGCAACAAGGGTCTCGATGAGGATAGCAGTCTGGATGGTCATGTGCAGCGAACCGGTAATACGCACACCGGCCAGCGGCTGCTGAGGACCGTATTTCTCACGGCATGCCATCAGGCCGGGCATTTCGTACTCGGATACCTGGATTTCCTTGCGTCCCCACTCTTGCAGGGAGATATCTGCCACTTTGTAATCTGCTGTTGCGTTCATGTCGGGGGAGATTGTACCCTTTCTCGCGTCATTCGTCAATTCTAAGTTTGACTTACAGTCTTATATCGTGTAGGGTATGTTGTTATGATGAAGCCATTTACCGCCCTGTGCGCTGCTGTTATTGTGCTGTCCGAGCTGTCGGCTGCACCCTCTGCTCCTGTACAGGTGGCACCGGGTATTATCCCTCAGCCTGTCAGCATGCAGGTGGCTGCGGGGCAGCCTGGTTTTGCCATGGGAGAGGGGATACGAGTGCACTACAGTGTAAGCCGTAGCGAGGCCGGTCGCGCAGCCATACGTGCGCTGCAAGCCGCAGGCGTGTCCGTGTTGCCCGAGGAAAATGTAAGCGAGCTGAGCGTGGAGCAGGTGCGCCAGGATAACAAGGAGTGGTACGCTGTCAGCGTGACGCCTGAGGGGATTGTGCTGCGCGTGGCTGGTCCGCAGGGGCTTTATTATGCTGCTCAGACTCTGGCACAGAGTATCGTGAAAGATGAGGCGGGGCAGCCTGCTATTCCCTCCATGCAGGTGGAGGATGCCCCCTTGCTGCCATACCGCGGGCTGATGCTCGACCCCTGCCGCCACCCTCAGACGGTGGATGAGACGTGCAAGATGCTGCGCATTATGGCGCGTTACAAGCTGAATCGCTTGCACTGGCATTTGGCAGACGACCAGGGCTGGCGTATCGAGATAAAGAAATACCCGCGTCTGACGGAGGTGGGTGCCCGCCGGGATGAGACACCTACGCTGGCCAATCATGAGGTGGGCGATGGTAAGCCCACGGAACCGTTCTATTTTACCCAGGATGAGGTGCGCTACGTAGTAGCTTATGCCAATAGTTTGGGTATCACCGTGATACCGGAGATTGAAGTGCCCGGGCACTCTAGCGCAGCTATTGCAGCTTACCCTGAGCTGGGCAATGCCGATGTGCCGGGCTACGCGCCGAAAGTGGCTACAACCTGGGGCGTGCTGCCCTACACCTACGCACCGAAAGAGAGCACGCTTCGCTTCCTGGAGGATGTGTTTGCTGAGCTGTGTGCTTTGTTCCCCCGTGCTCCGTTTGTGCATATCGGCGGCGATGAGGCGCCGCGCGACCAGTGGCAGAAGAGCCCCTATGTGCAGAACTTCATGCGCCAGCATGGTATGCGCTATGCTGGTGAGGTGCAGCACTGGTTCACCCGCCATATGGCTAAGCTGATGGCGAAGCACGACCGCCGCATTGTGGGGTGGGATGAGATTCTGGATGATGGCAACGCGCCTGCCGATGCCGTGGTGATGTACTGGCGCTCCTGGGTGCGCCCCAGTGCCATGCGGCGCGCACTGCGTGCCGGGCATGAGGTGATTCTGTCGCCGGATTCGCACTTCTACTTCAACTTCAGCCAGGGTAAGCTGCCGGAAGACCCTCGCTACAAGCCCCATGGCTGTCAGAAGGCTGAGCAGGATTGGCGCCACGTCTACTCCTACAATCCCACGCCGGCGAACCTGTCGGCTGAGGAGAAGAGCCGTATCATTGGCCTGCAAGCCAACTGCTGGAGCGAAAGTATTGCCGATGGGGCTAAGCTGGAGTACCAGACTGTACCCCGCATCTGCGCGTTGGCAGAGGTGGCCTGGCGCCCGGCTGAGCAGCGCAATGCGGATGAGTTCTTGCAGCGCATCATGGCTCAGTATCCCTGGTTTGAGGAGCAGGCTATCAACTACCGCCGCGAGGATGGCAGCCCTGCGCGTCCCTGATGTGGGGGGGCGAATGCCGGAAATGCCTGCGGCTGTCTTTATTCTTCATTGCCAAATGAGGGGCAGAGGCGTATAATGGCCGCATACAGGAGATTTTACCACGATGCATACGCTCAGATACGAACCTATTCCCGCTGCGTTTTACGCCGACCGCCGCGACAAGCTTGCCGCTCAGCTGCCTGCCGGTAGCCTGGTGATTGTTCATGCCAACGATATTTACCCCACCAATGCGGATGGTACGCTGGCTCACCACCAGAATGCCAACCTCTTTTACCTGACCGGTATCGACCAGGAGGAAACTGTGCTGCTGATGCGTGTGCAGGAGGATGGCCGCCACGAGGACACGCTGCTGCTGCGCGAGACGAATGAGCACATCGTCATCTGGGAGGGCGCCCGACTGACCAAAGAAGACGCTACTCAGATGTGTGCTATCACAGATGTGCGCTGGACAACGGAGTACAACGCTCTGCTTGCTGAGTGGGTGCCCGCTGCCAAGGAGCTGTGGCTGGAGCAGGATAATCACCCGCGCCGCAATACCTACGTGCAGACCCGCAATGCCCGTATGCAGGCCGCTTTGCAGGCCGCATACCCGGACGCTGTGGTGAAGAGCCTCTACGATATCCTGGCCGGTATGCGTCTGGTGAAGACTGAGGAGGAGCTGGTACAGCTGCGTGAGGCCTGCCGTATCACGGGCGAGGGCTTTGTGGAGCTGCTGGGGAGCATTAAGCCCGGCATGGGTGAGTGGGAGATGGAGGGTATCCTCAGCTCCGCCTACATCCGCCGCCGTGCTCGTAAGTTCTCGTTCCTGCCTATCATTGCTTCGGGTAAGGACACCTGTGTGCTGCACTACATCTCGAACCATAAGCGCTGTGAGGATGGCGACCTCATTCTCTTCGATATCGGTGCGGAATACGGCGGCTACGCCGGCGATATGACCCGTACCGTACCTGCCAATGGCAAGTATACACCCCGCCAGAAGGCTGTGTACGAGGCCTGTCTGGCTGTGCACCGCTATGCCCGCGAGATTATGCGCCCCGGCCTGAAGAAGAGCGAATACGAGCGCCTGGTGCGTGTGCGTATGGCTGCTGAGCTCGTGAAGCTCGGGCTGCTGTCTCAGGAGGAAGTGGATGCCGCTCCGGAGAATCCCCTTTGCGTGCGTAAGTACTTTATGCATGGTACCTCGCACCCCATCGGTATCGACGTGCACGATGTCGGCCCCGCAGACCCCATCTTTGCCGTAGGCCAGGTGTGGACCATCGAGCCCGGTATCTACATCCCCGCAGAAAACATCGGTATCCGCATCGAAACGGACGTTGTCATTCTGGAGGACACGACGGAAGACCTCATCCCCAATGCTCCACTCGATGTGGAGGATATCGAGGCGATGATGAAGTAACGCATTCCAAATTAACTTATAGGCTGAGAGAAAAACTTGCGTCGTGTTGTAAGTTTTGTGTAATGTATTGAGTAAATAGAGGAGCGATGCATCATGTCCGGTAATAAAGTTTTCTTTGAGCATATAAACGGTTTACGAGGATTAGCTATCATCTTGGTAGTGCTCTTTCATTTGTCTTCAGATACGTTTCCTTGCTGTTTCTATGGAGTTGATATCTTCCTAGTAATAACGGGATATTTGTTATTTATAGGACTGAAAAAGCAAGAGGGTAGTTTAATGGGGAGCGCTGCCTTTGCTATGAAAAGAGCTGCTCGTATTCTTCCTCCGGTTGCTGTGTTGGTTTTCCTGACGCTGTGTGCAGGTTTCTTTTTACTGGATTATCTGGATAATATAGAAGCCTCTCGTCTGGGACGTTATACATTGTTAGGAATGGCTAATGTTCATTTGAATAAGGAGGCATCGGATTATTTCGCCGCTGATTTTTCGGATAATCCGCTTATGCACATGTGGTACATAGGCGTTACATTGCAGGTATATCTGATGTTTATTGTTGGAAATGCTATCTGTAAAAGAATTCCTCGTCGGGTGTGGTTGCCTTCACTGTTTGCGGTAGCCGCGGTTTCTTTGGCTCTTCGTTATTGTTGGTCATTTGATTTGTTACATTTATTAGGACTGTCCGGGAAGGGGAATATGACAGAGCCATCATACTTCGAGACTCTTCCTCGAGTGTGGGAGGTTATGGCTGGGGGACTTGTGTGCATACTGCCTGATGTTTCTTCTCGTTTTAGAGCTAATGTGTTGACTATTTGCGGTTTTGTTGCAGTGTTGTTACCTGTTGTTTTGTTGCGTGAAAGTTCTTCGGCAATGTTTCCGGTAGTTGTAGCAGGTACCGTTCTGATTATTCGATATTACCCTCGCAGTTCTTTAACTGTGCTTTTGTGCAATAGGCTTTTGATGTTTGTGGGCACCATTTCGTTTTCTTTGTATATGGTTCATCTCCCCGTTTTTGTATGTTACAAAAGCTGGGCTTTTCGTGAAATGGGCGAGGTGGACTATGTTGTAATGTTGCTTCTTTCGTTTTTATTCGCTTGGGGGTACTATAAGCTTGTGGAACGACCGAAATGGAACTGGAAGGTTTGGGGGGCTGTTTGGCTGGCAGTTTTGTTCGTATGTGTTTTAGTAAAAAAGGTTGATGGTTTTAAGGGGATGTTGCAATCAGATGCTGATTGTCAATTGTTGCCGGAATATACTATGTGGAGTGGGGAGGTTGATTCGGAGCTTTTCCGTGGGTATGATAAGAATTTACTGAAAGCAGAT